>NZ_JBIUBV010000001.1:969838-1430964 GCF_044548405.1 Streptomyces sp. NPDC052040
CCGCCGCGCCCCCCCCGCGCGGCGGGGGCCGGGGGGGGCCCGCCCCCCCCCCCCCCGGCGGCGCCCCGGGGGGGGGGGGGGGCCCCCCCCCCCGGGGGCCCCCCACCCCCCCCCCCCCCCCCCACGGGGGTGTTCACGGAGACCGGTCAGAGCGCCGGGTGGTACGCCCTACGCCGGTGGCTGGAAGCCGCCGATTTCCTGTTCGAGCAGCTCCGCCAGCCGCAGCGGGGTGCGGTCCTCGAACGCCGGGCCGATGAGCTGTACGCCCACCGGTAGGCCCTCGGGGGAACGGCCCGTCGGTACGGCGGTGGCGGGCAGGCCGGGCAGGGTGGCCAGACCGGCCCAGACGAGCGCGTCGAAGTACGGGTGTCCGACGCCGTCGATGTCGAGCCTGCGGTGCAGCGGATCGGGATGATGGTCGTGCGGGAACGCGGGAGTGGGTGTGATGGGACAGACCACCGCGTCGAATTCGGCGAAGAGCTGCCGCCATGCGTGGGTGTGGAGCGCGCGACGTTGGCTCGCCTCCATCCAGTCGCTGTGGCGGAACACCATGGCGCGCAGCCGCGCCGCATCGAGACTCCGGTCGTCCGCGCTCAGTTCGGCGGCGCGGGCCTGCAACTGCTCGTACGCTTCGACGGGGAAACGCGCGACGGAGCCCGAGAACAGGAACTGCGTGTAGAGCAGCCCGGCTTCGGTCAGATCGGGAAGCAGCGGACTGTTCCGCTCGACGCGGGCGCCGCTGCCGATGAGCGCGTCGGCCACCCGGTTCACACCCGCCCGTACGGCGGACCCGGTCGGAATGAGCGGATGTTCGTCGAGGACCAGGACCCGGAAGTCGCCGAGCCGTTCATGGCGCGCGGGCGGCAGCGCCAGGCGGTATGCCACACCGAGTGTCAGCGGGTCCGGTCCGGCCATGACGTCGAGCAGGAGCGCGAGGTCGCGAGCGGTGCGCGCCATCGGACCGACGACGGCGAGGTCGTGCTCGACCGGCAGGGCCGGACCGGGCGGCGGGACCATGCCGCGGCTCGCCGTCAGCCCGAGGGTCGGCTTGTGCGCGTAAATGCCGCAGAAATGTGCGGGGGTGCGCAAGGAACCGGCGAGGTCGGAGCCGATGGACAGCGCGCCGAACCCGGAGGCCAGAGCGGCCGCCGAGCCGCCGGAGGAGCCGCCCGGGGTACGCCGGTGGTCCCACGGGTTGTTGGTGGTGCCGTAGATCTCGTTGAAGGTCTGCACGTCTTGCAGCCCCACGGGAACATTGGTCTTGCCGAGGACCACCGCGCCCGCGGCCTTGAGCCGCGACACCTGCACCGCGTCCTCGGCCGGCATGTAGTCCCGGTGCGGCGGCAGGCCCCAGGTCGTCGGCATTCCCACGACGTCGAAGGACTCTTTGACCGTCACCGGAATGCCCAGCAGCGGCCGGTCCTCACCGCGGGCGCGGGCCCGGTCGGCCTCGTGTGCGGCGGTCCGCGCACGGTCGAAGTCCGGTACGCAGATCGCGTTGACCGCCTTGTCGTCCCGCTCGATACGGGCTATCGCCTCTTCGGTCAGTTCCGCCGAGGTGACTTCACCGGCGCGCAAAGCAGCCGCGATATTTTCGGCTGTCTGAAAGTTCCATTCCATGAATGCGAACGTACCGGCCCCTGGAACAAGCCATAGAATCCCGTTGCGCGCAAGGGGAAAGAAGTCCGAGAGCGTGTCGTGGATCCGGGGTGCGGTTCCAGCCCTTATCCGGAACCGCACTCCGGTCATGGGTGGGGAATGGCCGGGTGGTCGGTTTTGCTCACCAGCCGTGGCTGTGGGGGACGCAGGTGCACACGCCGGGCTTGATGGTGGTGGGGTCCAGTGCCGTGTGGGAGGTGGGGTCGCCTCCGCCGCTGGTGGTCGCCGAGTTGACGACGTGGCGGGGGGCCTTGCGGGCGACCTTGACGGTGAGGTGGATGGGGGGGTAGGCGGTTCCGGCGGCCAGGGCATCGCTGCGGGTGCAGGTGAGTGTGGAGAGGGTGCAGGTCCAGCCGGATCCGGAGATGGCCCTGGCGGTCAGGCCGCGGGGGAGGGTGTCCGTGACGGTGACTGCCGTGCCGTTGGTGGATCCCGCGCCGGTGGTGTTGGCCACCGTGAGGGTGTAGCGGGCCTTGGGGTCTCCCTGGTGGAAGTCCGCACGGTGGGTCTTGGTGATCGTCAGGGCGGGGGCCGCCGCGCAGATGCCCATGGGCTGATTCGTGGCGCCGATATTGCCCGTCCAGGTGTTCGCCGTGCCTGCCGTTCCCGACCCGGTGCTCTGGTCCTGGCAGTCGAACACGGCGCTGCCGCTCACTGTGTTGCGGGTGACCTGGAGGCCGCTGTTCCCCGCGGCGATCAGAATTCCGTCATGGCTGCTGCCGGTGACCGAGTTGGTGTCGATGGTGCCGGAGGTCTCGCCGCCGCTGATGCGTACGCCGTTGAGACGCGAGGCAATGGTGTTTCCGGTAATGCTCAGATGGGTGCTCGGTGCGCCGAACAGGCTGGTCACCCGGACACCGCTCGCGGCACCGCCGGTGATGGTGTTCCCGTCGATGTGCAGACCGTCGGTGTTGCCGCCGACGAAAATGCCGCTTCCGGCGGTCGGATCGACGAGGTTCGTGTGGATGGCGGTATTTCCCTCGACCCGGGAGGAATTCGCATTGACCAGCACCGCGAACGAGGCGTCATCGGTGCTCGTATTGTCGGTGATGGCCAGGTTCTGGGAGAAGTTCGCCGAATCCCCGGTGGTGTTGACCGCGGCGCTGGTGTGGCCGGAGAAGCTGTTCTCGGTGATGGTGGTGTTGTTGGCGGGCCCGTTCGAGACGAAGACGCCTGCGCCGCCGGCGGCACCCGTCTGGTTGTTGCTCACGAAGCGGTTGTGCTCCACCAGCGTCGGAAGCGTTCCATTGGACTGGAAGTTGATGCCGTAGGTGTTGTTGGTGATGATGTTGTCGAGGAACGAGAAGCCGCTGCCACCCCCCAGGAGGGCATCGATTCCATCGGCGTTCTGGGTGGCCGTCCCGGCGTCCTGGATGGTGAAGCCGTCGATGGTCACACTGCCGACCCCGCCCTGGACGAGGAAACCGCCGGTGCTGGAATCGACGATGGATTCGTCGCTCGCCACCGTACGGCCGGTGCGGGCGTCGACCCCCGCCTGCGCTCCGAGGAACGTCAGCGGCTTGTCCACGATGACGGTCTCCGCGTAGACACCGGCGCAGACGCGGATGGTCGCGCCTGATGCGGCGGCGGCCACGGCGGCCTGGATCGTCGCGTACTGCGGATTTGTACACGTCGGACTCGCGGTGCCCACCACAAGGTCGCCCTGTGCGGCGGCGGGGGCGGGAACAGCGGCTGCGGAAACCCAGAGGGCGGCCGCCATGGCGATGCCAAAGGCCGATCTGGCGCAAGAATTCACGGTCATTTTCCTCCCTTTGGGAGCGATCAGACCATGGATCCTTTTCTTGTCGGCCGAGGGAGCATCCAGGTCGCCCAGATCCGCTCCTTCGGAGCAGAGCGGCGGGAGAACGGGAAGTCCCGGTGCGGCCGCCGGTCCCTCGTCCGCTCAGACCGCGGCGAAGCTCAGGTCCGCTGCGGTCGCCGTGCCGCCGCGGCGGCCGGGGGCGTGCTGGTGCTCCCAGTACAGATTGGTGTGCGTGATCACCTGTTCCGGGGCCGGGGCACCGTAGGCGGTGTGGTCCTCCGTGGTGTGCGCGTCGGACACCAGTGTCGTGTCGTAGCCGCGGACCAGGGCGCCGTGCAGGGTGGAACGGATGCAGGCGTCGGTCTGGGCGCCCGTGACCACCACACGGCCGACCCCGCGCTCGGCGAGCAGCGCCTCCAGCTCCGTGTCCTCGAAGGAGTCGCCGTACTGCTTGTGGACGAGCGGCTCCCCGTCCCGGCGCTCCAGCTCCGGTACATAACCCCAGCTCTCGCTGCCCCGCACCAGGTCCTCGTCATGGTGCTGCACCCAGATCACGGGCACGTCCTCCGCGCGGGCCCTGTCGAGCACGGTGTTGATGTTGGCGATCACGCTGTCGCGGTTGTGGGAGCCGTCCACCACCCCGTTCTGGACGTCGATGACGAGCAGCGCGGTGTGCGGCCGGCCGGGCAGGGTTGTCATGGGGGCTCCTCTGTCGTTGTTGGGGCCGGTTCCAGGGCCCGTTCGGCACCCAACATAGAGGCCCCCACCGACAACCGGGCCGGGACAGGCCTCAGCGCAGGAGCGCGGCCAGGCGGCGCCAGCCGGGGCGGGGGAGGGCGTCACGCGGTCCGGCATCGATCACCTGGAGGGCCAGATGGTCCGCGCCCGCCGCGTGGAAGGCGTCGAGGCGTGCCCGTACCCGGTCGTCGTCGCCCCAGGCGAACAGCGCGTCCACCAGCCGGTCGCTGCCCCCACCCGCGAAGTCGTCCTCGGTGAAGCCCAGTTGCCCCAGGGCTTTGGTGTAGTTCGGCAGGGCGAGATAGGTGGCCAGGGTGGCGCGGGCCGTCGCGCGGGCGCGGTCCGGGTCCGTGTCCAGCACCACCTTCGCCTCCGGGGCGAGCAGCGGGGCGTCCCCGAGGATCTCCCGGGCCCGGGCGGTGTGTTCGGGTGTCACCAGGTACGGGTGCGTGCCGGCCGCGCGGTCGCGGGACAGCTCCAGCATCTTCGGACCGAGCGCGGCGAGGACCCTGCGCCCGACGAGGACGCCCGCCTCGTCGAGGGCGTCCAGATAGGACACCATGGCCGAGTAGGGGCGGCGGTATCCCTCCGTCAGTCTGGCGTGGCTCACGCCGAGTCCGAGCAGGAAGCGCCCCGGACGGGCCTTCTCCAGAGCGGCGAGGTCCACCGCGGTCTCGGCCGCCCCGTACTGCCAGATGCTCTGGATCCCGGTCGCCACGACGATCCGCGAGGTCGCCTCGATCAGCGGCACCGCATGGCGCACCGCGCTGCTGCCGCCCAGCCACAGGGCTCCAAAGCCCAGCTGCTCCAACTCGGCTGCCGAATCGGCGACTTCGCCGCTCATCGCCGGGTCCTCGGAACGCAGTCCGACACTCCAGATGCCGTAGCGGCCGACCGCCTGCTTCAGGGAGCCTGCGGCGCTGCCGTCCGTGATCTCGCCCATGGAATCCGATCCCTCCGTGCCCGGCACCCGGTGCCGTGTGCCGTTGTCGACCACCCGGTTCTTGATCACCCGGACTACAGGAGAGATCACCCGGACTACAGGAGAGCCCAACGGCCCGCTTCTCCCGTGTATTCCACGCCGGGGAGGAGTCCGCGGGCCGGGCCGTGGGCGGGTGCGAAGACCCGTCCACGGGGCGGCCCATGGCGTGCGTCGGCGGCCCGCCAGTGGTGCGCCCCTTGACTTCGGCAGGCACCGGCGTCACATTTCCTGACGGTACGTCAGTCAGCCCGTACGGTGTGCACCACGGCGCCGCGGAGACGTGCCCCCACCGTCCTACGCCCCTGGAGCGCCCCCATGCCCACCAGCGCGGACCCCCCGAGATCCACCGCATCCCCCGTGGCGGACGGACCCTCGCGCCGCCAACTGCTCGGCACGGCCGCCGTCACCGGGCTCGCCCTCGCGGCCGGGCTGCCGGGGGCCGTGGGTGCCGCCCGGGCGGCCGACCTGCCCTCCCTCGGCACCTATGACGTCGTGGTGGTCGGATCCGGCGCCGCGGGCATGACCGCTGCGCTGACCGCCGTACACCAGGGTCTGAGCTGCGTGGTCGTGGAGAAGGCGGCCACCTTCGGCGGCTCGGCCGCGCGCTCCGGTGCCGGTGTCTGGATCCCCAACAACCCCGTGCTGCTGGCGGCGGGTGTCCCCGACACCCCGGCCAAGGCGGCCGCCTATCTCGCGGCAGTCGTCGGCCCGGACGTCCCCGTCGAGCGGCAGCGGGCCTTCCTGGCACACGGCCCGGCGATGATCTCCTTCGTCATGGCCCACAGTCCCCTGCGCTTCCGCTGGATGGAGGGGTACAGCGACTACTACCCCGAGTTGCCCGGCGGGCTGCCGAACGGCCGCTCCATCGAACCCGACCAGCTCGACGGGAACGTCCTCGGCGCCGAACTGGCCCGTCTCAACCCGCCGTACATGGCGACACCGGCCGGCATGGTCGTCTTCAGCGCCGACTACAAGTGGCTCACGCTCGCCGCCGTCAGCGTCAAGGGGGCCGCCGTCGCCGCCGAATGCCTCGCCCGGGGCACCGCGGCGGCACTGCTCGGGCAGAAGCCCCTCACCATGGGCCAGTCCCTGGCCGCGGGACTCCGGGCGGGCCTGCTCGCCGCGGAAGTGCCGCTGTGGCTGAACACCCCGCTCACCGATCTCCTGGTCGAGGACGGCACGGTCACGGGCGCCCTGGTCGCACAGGACGGCACACCGGGGCTGATCCGGGCCCGGCGCGGGGTGATCGTCGGCTCCGGCGGCTTCGAGCACAACGCAGCCATGCGTGCCCAGTACCAGCGCGGGCCCATCGGCACCGACTGGACCGTGGGCGCCCGGGAGAACACCGGTGACGGCATCCGCGCCGGGGAGCGGGCCGGGGCCGCGCTGGACCTGATGGACGACGCCTGGTGGGGCCCGGCGATACCGCTCCCCGGCGACCCCTACTTCTGCCTCGCCGAACGCACCCTGCCCGGCGGTCTGCTGGTGAACGCCGCCGGGGCCCGCTTCGTCAACGAGGCCGCGCCCTACAGCGATGTGGTGCACACGATGTACGACCGCAACCCGACCGACCCGGACATCCCGGCCTGGCTGATCGTCGACCAGAACTACCGCAACCGCTACCTCTTCCGGGACGTCGCACCGCTGCTGCCCCTCCCCGGTGCCTGGTACGACTCGGGTGCCGTCCACCGGGCCTGGACCCTGGATGCGCTTGCCGGGCAGATCGGCGTACCCGGCGCGGCGCTGCGGAGCACCGTGAACCGCTTCAACTCCCTTGCCAGGAGCGGCAGGGACACCGACTTCCACCGCGGGGACAGTGTCTACGACCACTACTACACCGACCCCGCAGTTCTCCCGGACTCCTGTCTGGCGCCGCTGTGGCTGCCCCCGTACTACGCCTTCCGGATCGTCCCGGGCGATCTCGGCACCAAGGGCGGTATGCGCACGGACGCGCGGGCGCGGGTGCTGCGTGCGGACGGCTCGGTCGTCCCCGGCCTCTACGCGGCGGGCAACGCCAGCGCCGCCGTCATGGGGCACAGCTACGCGGGCGCGGGCTCGACCATCGGTCCGGCCATGACCTTCGGATACGTCGCCGCACTCGACCTCGCGGGAGCGCTGTGACGGCGGGCGGGGGGTGCGGGGTGCCGGGGGAGTGGGAGACCCTCGGGGAGCGGTGGCGCCGGGGGAGCGGGAGTCCCCGGGGGAGCGGGAGGTGCCGGGGGAGCGGGAGTTCCCGGGGGAGCGGGAGGTGCCGGGGGCGGGAGACCCCGGGCGAGCGGGAGGCGCAAAACCGCGGCAAGGGGTTCATATAGGCTGCTCGCTTCGGCCCCACCGACCGCGAGCGCCCGGAGATTCCCAGTGACCGTAGCGATCCCCCCGTCCGGCACGGCCCCCTCGTCCGACGGTCTCCCCGCCGCCCCGGCGCCTTCGGACGACGGCTTCTGGGTGGAGCCCGGCGCGGCCGGTGAGACGGCCCAGGGACCGGCGGAGACGGCTCCGGAACCGGTGGCGGCGGAGGCGGCCCAGGGGCCCGCGGAAGCGACGGCCCCGGACCCGGTGGCGGACGAGAGCGAGCAGGGGCCGACGGAGGCCGAAGCGTCCTCGGAACCGGCGGAGGCCGAGGTCGCCGAGGTGGTCCTCCGTGACGCACATGAGTTCGGGGTCTACGCCCGCACCGGCGGTTGGGCCTTCGCCCTGAAGGTGGCGCGCAGCGTGCGGCCCGGCGGTCAGGCGCAGGGCGAGACGGTCAAGGTCTCCGCCAAGCGGTTCGCCGAACTGGCGGGGTGCTCGGCGGAGCGGATCATGCGCTACTACAAGGCGTGGGACAAGGCCGCCGACGACGGTCTGGTGCCGCACTTCGAGATCCTGGTGCCCGGCCAGGAGATCGACCTGCCGGACTCCGACGCATGGCTGTCGTACTACAGCGCCCGCTCCAGCGCGTCCAGCGAACGCGGCACCGCGATCACCGCGGCGGCCGAGGCCGAGGGCATCCGGCCGACCAAGGCGCTGGAGGTCGCCGAGAACCCCACCGCGCTGCGGGCCGCCATCCTCGCCGACCCCGCGACCGCCCGCACCGCACGGGCCGCGCTGCTCGACCGGCTCAGGGAGGACCCGGCCCTCGGGACCGAACTGGCCCGCGACGTCGCCCGTACCGACGAGCTGAAGAAGGCGGTCGCCGCCGAGAGCCGGGTCGCGGACCGTATCGGATATGTGCGCGGGATCGTGGAGGGCGGGCAGGTCAGGACGCCTGCCGGGCAGACCATCGACGCGCCCGCGGAACTGCGCGCGGAGGCCGAACGCCGGCTGTCCCTCATCGATGAGCTGGACGACGACGAGGAGGCCGGCACCTGGGCCGCGGAGGCGTACGACACGGTCAAGGAACTCGTGGTCCAGGCGGTCGAGGCCGACCCGGAACTGCGCCGCGAGGAGCGCCGTACGAAGTTCTACAGCAGCCTCCAGCGGGCGACGAAGGTCTTCGAGGACCTCACCCTGGACGACGCGGACGACCTCGACGATCTCTACGAGGACGACATGCTGCACCAGCTGGAGGAGCTCCAGAAGGCCATCGGCACCTGCATCACGGCGCTTCGCCAGGCGGCTCCGGCTCCGGAACAGGCCTGATCACCCGGGGTTTCCCGGGGCTGCCGGTGCCGGTCACGCGGGCACGGGGGACGGCTGCGTCTCGGGTTCCGGGTGCGGGTGCGGGTGCGGTGCCGCCGGGTGCAGGCGGTGGACCAGGCCCGGCAGGAGCGGGGAGACGGCCGTCGCCGCGGCCGCGGCGGACAGGGCGATGGCCCAGGCCCCCGGGCCCAGCGGCGTACAGCCGAAGAACTGGCTGACCACCGGGGTCTGGACGATGGCCGTCAGCGCCGCCAGGGAGACCACCGAGGAGACGACGATCGATCTGCTGCGGCCACCCGCCAGCAGCGTCTGGCCGAGCTGGGAGCCCACCAGCGCCACCAGGGCGACCGTACGGGCGCGGGCCGCGCGCCCGGTGAACCGCCCGGCCACCCACCCGGCCGTCGCGCCGAGGGTGGTGGCCACGGCGCGGCACACGGTCTCCTCGGTGAGCGCCGAACCGAGCGAGACCTCGGGGCCCTCGTGGAGCATCCGGTCGGCCGCCTCGGGAGGGGGCGGCCGCAGGGCCACGGCCATGGCCGGTGCGAGGTCCGTGAACAGGTTCACCAGCAGCAGTTGACGGGCCGTCAGTGGTGAGGAGCCGGTGGCGGCCGCCCCGAGCAGGGTGAAGGCGATCTCCCCGAGATTGCCGCCGACCAGGATCGCCAGGGCCTGGCGCACCGAGGCCCACATGGCGCGCCCCTCCACCAGTGCGGCGAGCACGGTCTCCAGCCGGTCGTCGGTGACCACCAGGTCGGCCGCCGCCCGGGCGGCCGGGGTGGCCCGGGTGCCGAAGGCGATCCCGATGTCGGCGAGCCGGATGGCGGGCGCGTCGTTGGCGCCGTCCCCGGTCATCGCCACCGTACGGCCGAGGCGCTGGAAGGCCTGCACCACGCGGACCTTGTGCACCGGGGTCCCCCGCGCGACGACGCCGACGTCGGGCAGCAGCGCGTCCAGCGACTCGTCGTCGAGGCCGTCGAGTTCGGCTCCCGTCACCACGCGTCTGCCGTCCAGGACGCCCAGTTCGGCGGCGGTCGAACCGGCGGTGCCCGGATGGTCGCCGGTGATCATCACGATGTGCACCCCCGCGTCGGCGAGTTGGCGCACCGCCTCGGCGGCGGTTCTGCGCACCCGGTCCGCGAACGCCAGGAACCCGGCGAAGTCCAGGCCCGCCACGGCCTCGTCGGTGAGGTCGCCGCCGGGTGCGTCCCGGAGTTCGGCGACCGCGAGGACACGGTGGCCCTCGGCCGCCAGCCGCTCCCCGGCGGCGAGGACGGCGGCGCGGGCCCCGGCGTCCAGCGGCCGCCCGCCGCGGGTGGCGCAGCGCCCCACGACCTCCTCCGGGGCACCCTTCACCGACAGGATGCGGCGGCCCTCGGACTCGCACAGGGTGGCGTGGAAGCCGCGGCTCGGTTCGAACGGCAGGGCGGCCAGACGCTGCCAGCCCGGCGCCCCCGTCGTCCGGTGCACCCCCGCCTCCTCGGCCCCGGCGGTCACCGCGCCGTCGGTGGCGTGTTCGAGTCCGGCCGGGCCGTGCGGGCGCGGGGTGGCCCGCAGCGCGGCGGCGAGGACGGAGCGCTGCGCCTCGCCGAGCGACTCCACGGGGCGGCTGTCGCCGTCCGCGGCCACGGAGACCAGAGAGATGTGTCCGTGCGTCAGGGTGCCGGTCTTGTCGAAGCAGAGCACATCGGTGCGTCCGGCAGCCTCGATGGTGCGCGGGTCGCGGACCAGGGCGCCCCGCGCGGAAAGCCTTCTGGCGGAGGCCAGTTGGGCCGCCGACACCAGGAACGGCAGCCCCTCGGGGACGCTCGCCACGGCGAGCCCCACACCGGCGCCGACGGAGTCCCGGGGCGGGCGTCCGCGCAGCGCTCCGGCCGCCATCACTGCCGCCGCCGAACCGAGCGCCACCGGCAGTGTCCCGCGGGTGATCCGGGCCAGCCGGCGTTCCACCCCTACGGCGGGGGCGGCACCCCGGCCGACCGCCGCGGCCCGGCTCGCCTCGGTCGCCGGGCCGGTCGCGACCACCACCGCCCGGCACCGGCCCGCCGCGACCGTGGTGCCCTCGTAGACCATCGACGCCCGGTCCGCGAGGTCCGAGGCCAGCACCGGTGCGACGTCCTTGGCCACCGGCAGCGACTCCCCGGTGAGGGCCGACTCGTCGGTCTCCAGGTTGTGCGCCTCCAGCAGGCGCGCGTCCGCGGGCACCACATCACCGGCGTTCAGCCGCACCACATCGCCCACGGTCAGGTGCCGTGCGGGCACGGTGGTGTCCCTGCCGCTGCGCCGCACCTTCGCCATGACGGCCGACTCGCGGCGCAGCCGGGCCACGGCCCGGTCGGTCCGGTGCCGTTCGAATCCGCCGAACAGCCCGGACAGCGCGGTGACCGCCACGATGACCACCGCGTCCAGCACCGCGCCCACCGAGGCGGACATGGCGGCACCCGCGCCCAGGACGGGGGTGAGCGGATTGGCCATCTCGGTCAGATAGGCCCGGCCGAGCGACGACGTACCGGACTCCTCGGCGGGGGCGGTGCCCCGCGCGCGCACCTCCTCCGAGGTCAGCCCCTCGTCCCTGCTCCCGGTGCGGGCGAGCACGGTGGCCGGGTCCATCGCGTGCCAGGGGTGCCGGGAGGCGGCCGTCAGGGGCAGCGGGCGGCGCAGCAGCCGCAGCGCCGACCAGACACCCGCGGCGGTGCCGAGGGCGGCCGCCGCGTTGAAGGCGGTCGTGCTGTGCGCGGCGGCCCGCCGCGGCTGCCCGGCCACCGCAGCCGTCGCGCCGACCGCGGCGGACGCCTCCGCGAGCCGTACGCCCCGGTGGGCGCTGTCGCGCGCGCCGCGACAGGCGTGCACCAGGACGACGGCCGCCCCCGGGTCGCCGTCCACATACAGATCCGCGCCCCAGGCCGGCCCGCTGCCGGGGCCCGCCACACCCACGCCCACATCGGCGGCGCGCAGCGCGGTCCGGTCCCGGGAGACCAGCAGCACCCCGGTGCCGTCCCGCTGGAGTTCCCGTACGGCGTCGAGGAGCGGCTCGCCCGCGGGCCGTACCGCGTCGGCCTCCCGTACGGCCGGATCGCGGGTGTACCCGCCGGTGACCACCACGGTGAGCCCGGCGTCGTGCGCGGCGGGCACAAAGGCCCCGGCGGCGTCGTGCATCCGCGGGACCACGCTGACCACGGCCTGCAACCGCCGTCCGCGGGCCAGGCCGAGCACCAGAGCCGCGCCCTCGCGCTCCAGCCGCTGCCGGGCCTCGGCACCGGCGGGCCGCTCCAGCGGCAGATCCGCCAGGGGCCCGAGCGTCCACTCCTCCTCCCGGGACGGCCGCCCGGGCGCGGAACCGTCGAAGAGGCGGTGGGCCCGCGCGGCGAGTTCTCCCGCGGGCGCGTCGTCGACGGGCACCAGATCGGCCAGCGCATGGTCGCCCGTGGCCAGCATGTCCGTGTCCAGGAGCAGCACGCCGATCCGGTCCAGCCGCCGCAGCGCCCGGGGTTCGGCAACCAGGACCCCCTTGCGTGCCAGTCCGCGGCCCAGGGCGCAGGCGAAACTCTCGCGTGCCAGCACCGGGGCCTTGGGAATGGCGGCCAGGGCGCCGCCCGCGGCGGTCAGCGGGCGCCGGGTGGCCAGCAGCGATCCGGCGAAGGTCGCCGCCGCCACCAGGGGCACCCGATCGGCGTAGTGCTCGACGGGGCCGTGGGCGAGCGGAGTCTCGCGGGGCAGCGGGGGCGGCGCGCGGTGGGCTCCGGCCGTGGCGCTGCCGGTCAGCCGGGGCTCGGCGGCGGCCCAGGCCGCGCACTCGGCGTTCGCCTCCAGCACCCGCAGGGCGTGCCGCAGGCTGTCCACGCTGCTGCCGAGGAGGCCGCCGGACCCGGCCTGCCCCAGCGCGGTGAGCCCGGCGATCAGCAGTCCGGCGGGTTCGGTGCCGAGCGCCCGCTCCGCCAGGGTCCGCAGCCGGGGGAGGGCGTCGACGAGCGGGACCAGGGCCGCGACCGAGGAGGGCAGGGGCGCCTTGAGCGCCAGGCCCGTGGCGGCGGCCAGCGGCGCGGCCGCGAGATGCAGCGCCATGGCCGAACCGGCCCGCCGGGCGGCCCAGCCGGACAGCGGGTGGTCGGGCAGGGGCGCCTCGACCCCGTGGGCCTCCTCGATCGTCTCGGCGGCTTCGGTGAGGCCCCCGACGAGGTCCCCGAGGTCGGTACCGCCGTCGGTGGCGACGAGGACATGTCCGAGCACCGTGTTGGCCACCGCCCAGGCCACCCCCGGCAGCGCGCCGAGCCGCCGCTCCGCCTCCTCGGCGAGCCGCTCGGTCCTGCCCGGGGGCAGATCGCCCTCCCGCAGCCCCCGCACGGCCACATGGGCACGCCCGTCGAAATGCCGTACGCGCTGCTCCGTACCGCCCCGCAGTGCGGCGACGGCACCGGACGCGACGGTCCGCAGCAGCGTGCCTCCCGGCAGTGCCACCACGCATCACCCGCTCCCGTGCCCAGGGGTTGACTCCCGGTTGCAGGAGTAGCCACTCAGCGTAGGTTTCAATCCGAACGAAAGTCTCAGAGTGCCCAAAGCGGGTCAAAATGAAATAAAGGGATGAAGTGTTCCGAGAGGAGGGCCGCGGGATGGCCAAGTCAGCAGGCATGGCGCCACAGCAGGACCAGTCCCAGAAGCACCCCGTGGAAACCCGGGCGCACGAGGGCGCCGGTGTCCATCTCCATACGCTCACGCTGCACCCGTCGCTGAAGCTTCCCTACATCACCAGGGACGATGTGACGAGTACGGCGAGGGCGGCGACCTCACGGGTCCCCGGCATACCGACGACCAAGGACGTCGTGTTCTACGGAGGACTCGGCGCGATGGCCGTGGCGGGAGCCCTGGAGTGGCCGATCGCCCTGGCCGTGGGCGGGGCCACCTGGCTGCTGCGCGGCGGCAGGAGGCGGGGCGAACGGAACGACCTGGGCGACCGGCACGACCGGCACGAGCCGGGGATCGGGCACTGAGGGTCCGTTGCGAAAGTGCTGGTCACAATCGCTCGGTGACGACTGCGGCCAGCACGTTCGACGCGTGCCGGACAGCGCTCATGTGCAGGTCGTCGCGTCCGAGACCGACAGGCCCGTGGATGCGGGATTCGGGCAGCACACGTCGAGAGCGGCCAGCTCTTCTGCGGTGAAGTCGGTGCGGTGGACCGCTTCACAGACCCCGGCGAGATGTAACTCGTCCGTGGTCGTCAGGAGCGTCGAGGCCATGCACTGATCCCGTAGAACCCAGCTGATGGCCAGCTGCTCCAGTGTCTGTCCGCGCGCCGCCGCCAGCTGTGCGAGTGTTTCCATGGCCCATGCCCTGCTGCCCGGCGCAGAACGTCCTTGCCCTCTTCCGGTGACGAGCTGGCCGTGGGCCAGAGGCGCACAGGCGACACCACCGATTCCTTCGCGGGTGAGGACATCCAGCAGTCCTTCCTCGGCCCAGCGGTCCATCAACGAGTAGGACACCTGAAGAGCCGCGGCGGGCGTTCCGTACGCGGACAGCATCGCGTGGGCCTCGATGAGACCACGGCTGGCCAAGGCGGAAAGGCCCGGGTACAAGGCCTTGTTGAGCCGAATCGCATCGGCGAGTGCAGTCATGGCCTCTGCCAGCGGAGTCTGGGGATCGAGCCGGTGAAGATACAGGACGTCGACATAGTCCAGCCCGGTATCACGGAGAAGACCGTCGATTCCCGCCAGCAGTTGCCGACGGGAGCTGAAGCCGGCGAATGGCAGAGGTCCCGTGCCCAGACCGATGCGGACGGAGACGAAGAACTCTTCCCTTCCCATCCGGCATGAGGAGAAAGCGGATCGGACTTCAGCGTAGAACTCTCGTGATATGCGGTAGGGCGCCGTGATGTCGAAGGAGTTGATCCCGAGATCAAGTGCCTTGTGCACCAGCGAGGTCAAGGAGACAGGCGCTCGTTGCGGGCCTCGGCCCAGGGCCAGGGAGAGCATGGGAAGATGCAGCCCGGTATGGCCACTGCGGCGATACAACATGCTGTTGGAGGGCTGAACCCAGGCGGGCGACATGTCTGTCCCTTCCCCGTCGGGCGCGGCCCGACTTTCTCAGGCTTTTGCCGGAACCGCCGTCAGATCGTCACTGCGGTCGCAGGATGCGCCTGCTCCGATGCGCCGGGCAGCGTGATTTTCCCGGAGGCGCAGCCCGTGAACCCCGGAGCGGCGGCGGTTTCCACTCCATTGAATGCTGGCCACTGAGGAGTGTCAACTCTGTGTCACTGACGGTGAACAAGGCAGTCGATGAGATGTGTTGGAGTCGGCAGACGCGGAACGACGAGGTCCGAACGTCTCTACGCACATGGCGATTTGGGACCTTGGGCCCCTGCGCGTACGTGATCACTCCCTCGTAGCGTTCGGCGCAGCCCAGTTGGGCCGAGTCGGATCTGAGGAGAAACACGATGCACATGAACAGCCGCATATGGACTGCCGGGTTGGCGCTGGGAGCCGTGGTCAGCCTGGGCATGGCGACGCCTGCCGAGGCTGCTTCCACGATGGGTGAAGCGCCGACGGGTACCACTGTCTCTCCCGCTGGACACCAGTTCGCCGCAGCGTCCGCCGGGACGGTGACCTTCGACGCCGGGCCGGTGACGGTCACCTGTATCCGCTCTGCGACCGTGCCGACCTCGGACTCTTCCAACCTGATTCCACAACGGCCGGACAACACGAACGCCCATGGTCCTGTGACGGTGAATATCAGTGCACCCGAATTCGACCTCTGCACCACCAACGCCCCCGGTCTGAAGGCCACGATCAGTACCAATGACGACCTTGGTCCGTGGAAGGTGGCCCTTCAGCACGGAATCCGATCCACCGCACATCTGATCATTCCCGCAGATGGATTCGTCCTGAAGACGAGCGGCCTCCTGAGCTGTACCGTCACTGCCGCACCCGGCGCAGCGGCAGAAGCAGAAGCCACCTGGGTCAATGGAGCACCGTCGACTCTCCGTTTGAACGGTGCAACGGTGCCGGTGGAGATCGCAGGTGGCTTCTTCTGCCCAACGGCCATCACCACAGCGACCATCACGGCCACTTACCAGATTGCGGACTCCACGGATCCGACACAGCGCATCACTGTGTCCCAGGCGACCCGATAAGCCATCGTCGCCCATCCGATGGACAACTTGCCTTAGTCTGTAAGTCATTGCGCCATGGAGATGACCTTGGCGCGTTCGGTGTGATCAAGGCGCTAAAGCGGTCCTGGACAGCTCCGTTCGCCGGCTGAGCCCTCGTCAGCTTCCCCGGACAACCTGGCGGCAAACTCAAAATCGAGCCTTGTTTCGGCGTCACCTATTGACCGCTTCAACCCCCGGTGCCACGGTTGCATGGGACTCATAGTCCCGCTAGTCCCGCGGTCGAGGGTTCGTATGTCTCCTGCCTCACCCCACTGCGGGGAATGAGCCTTGGCTCGCTGACTGCCGGACAGCGGTGTCCGCTCTCCTGGAATTTTTCTCCACGCTCTCCGGACATGCCCGCCTCGGAATCCATTCTGCCCACGATCCACGTGAGGTCTCAAAATGGCACAGCAATCCATCACTGATCTGGTATCGAAAATGAACGGGGTGCGTTCGACGAACAAGTGGGATGTCGTCGTGTCCTACTCGGTGAAGGAGCTCAACGATTTCCTGAAGGCTGCCTATGCAGAAGACAAGCTTGTGAGCAACGTGACGCTTGCCTCCGAAAATGCCGTGTACGACATCCGCACCAAGAAGTACTGGGTCGACACTTACAAGATCAACTTCAAGACGCCAACCCTTGACTTCGTTCTGGGTCAGCGCGGCATGGCCCGCTTGGTGATGCCCATCGGAGACGGCTCGTCGCTCGTATCGCAGCCGTACGCGGACAAGGAATTGAAGAATCCGGGAGAGGCCGTTGAATCAGACCTGCCAGGAGGCGGGAAGTACTCTGTTGTGGCCATGGTTCCCCTGGCAGTCATCTCCGGAAACAAGAAGGTCGCCGACCAGGGCAACGTGGTCAAGTTCGAGGGCACCACTCCCAGCGATTATCACATCGCCTTGCATTTCAAAAACATCGATGGCGCAGCGTTCCAGGTCACGCCTGAGCCCACGGACGACGACCCGGACATGAGTTCCGTGATCCCCATGCTCGTGAAGCACTTCCAGACGAAGGTCAGCGAAGTCTCCTATGTGCTCACCGGCGTGAACAACAGGAAGCCGGCCGAGGGCAATGTGCTGCTCACGCCGAAGTCCTTCGCTTTCGCCTCGACGGGCGACAAGGATGCCGGATGCCTGAGTCTGTTCATCAACGTTGACCAGAGTGGAAACGATCCGGGGAATCCGGCGCCATCCTTCCAGCCCGGCGACCAGCAGGTCTCACCAATTCCATCGGGCTACACGGCCAGCATTATCCTCTCGGACGACCTCATGGCCAAGACGTTCATCAAGAAGCGGCTTGAGCAGGCCGGGTTCGATGTCACTGTCAAAGACCAGACGACCGGGAGCCTCTTCGCTCTGAAGAGGAATGTCTCGGTCATCGCCCAAGGAAAAGAGACCGGCGGCACGTTCAAGCTCTCAAACGTCAGTTACGGAGGGCTCACCGTCAGTATGCAGACCTATCCGCTGGAACTGAGCATCGCCGACGGAAAGGTATCCACCCAATGGTCCGGTTCGACTCAGTCGAGCTGGGACCTGGACATCGTATCCGGAGATGTCGAAGTGTATCAGTGGGGAAAGGTCAACATTGATCTCGTCATGAAGAAAGGCCCACTTGCCATCCAGGTCGACGACGACAGCATCAATTTTCCGGAGTTCAAGTTCGAACAGAGCGACTTCAGTCGCACCGTCAGCGGCGTCGGGTGCAGCGGAACGGACAGGATGACTGGCTGTGTGTCAAATCCACCGGCCTTCTATACAAACACGATGAAGCTTGAGATTCCACAGATCAGCTTCGCCCTCAAAGGCCTGGACTACTTCCTGACGACCAACCTTCTGGAGCCGTCCAAGAAGATGATCGAAGTCAACGCCGCCGCCGGCGTCAGGACGCCGCGCGACTATCTGATCGTTGGCAAGGTCGCGGCGCACTGACCTTCCTGGATGTGACGGGCGCACAGCAGATGATGACACTGTGCGCCCGTGTTCGGATTCGTAATCCGCCTGATCAACGAGGTCGATGTCATGGCGAATGAAAAAAAGGTACTGCTGGTCCTACCGTTCAGCGGGCGCGGAGTCGGCGGCGGTCTGGCCGTCGTGAACCAGGAATTTGCACGGGGATTCATAGAGGCCGGCAACGACGTCATCGTCCTGGCCATGGAAGTACCAGAGGCTTTTGCGCCGAAACCGGCAGATCATGGTGGCGCCAAGATAGTCCTGATCAAGAATGCCAGGACCAGCCAGGTGAAAAACCCGGGCGGCAGCGATGCCGAACGACAGCTTCTCTATGACGAGATGCGAAAGGCCGTCGAAGACCCGGCCATCACCTCGGCGGAGCAGCTCGGTCTGCCGAAGGGCTGGGTACCCGATGAGATCATTGGCCACTCACGCTTCTCCGGACCGGCGAGCATCATCCTTCAGAACCGATTCTTCACCGGCGCGGAGACAAAGACCACATATGTCTTGCATTCCGACCCGATCGGTACCTCGGCAGTGGAGGGAATGGAAAGCCTCGGCATAGTCAAGTCAATCCAGGAGATGTATTGGATGAACCGGGCGGATCAGGTCGCCGCCAATGGGCCGCATCTCCGGGACGTGGCATTCAGGTTGGCGTTCACCGGTGCCCTCTGGCTGGGCAGGAACGCTCCTCCTCCGGTGATCGAGTTCATACCTGGACACACGCTTGCCGACCCGGTGCGCACCACAAAGCCAGAGAAGAGTCCGTCTCCCCTCAAGATAGCCATTCTCGGTCGACTCGAAGCTCCGCTCAAAGGTTTTGACGACCTGCTCCGAGCGATCAGATATGCATCGTTCCTCCCGGACTGTCCACATGTTGAAGTAAAGGCGCTGGGGTTCTCGATGCCGGAGGGCATGGAGGTAGAAGAATACCCGGCGCACATCGAGGAAATGCAAGCCGCCATCAACAAGCTTCTTTCCGAGCAGGGCTACCGGAAAACCGGATCGGCCGGCGGCGTCGACCAATGGGAGGGGCCGGCTCCCACCAATGCCCAGGTGAGGGTGGAGGTCCTCGCCTCCACGAAGGAAAAATCAAAGGTGGTCGAGGTCCTGCGGTCCGCCGACCTACTCGTCATGCCATCCCATCAAGAGGGGATGGGAGTCGTCGCAAGTGAGGCGTTCGAGAACGGTGTACCTCCTGTAGTGAATGAGGACAGCGGCATTTCGCGGTTCCTCCAGGAGCGTTTCAGTGACTTCTCCAAGAACTTGGTCGTCCTGGATATGAACCGCGCAGGCGTACGGCCGCAGTTGTACGCCGAAGCCATTGTAAAGCTGTACAAGAACTATCAGACGGTCTGGGATCAGACGCGTCAGATCCGCGAATACCTGGGCGATTTCAAGTGGGCGGACACAGCGGCCTTCATCCACAATGCACACGCACACGGCACCGGTGGTGCTCTCCTCCAGCAGGAGCCCAAGGGGACTGTCAAGGTATTGCCGTCGAGCGGGATCATGAAAGATCTCGGTGAAGAGTTGGCCTACGAACTCGCCCACATACTGGCCGACCCTTCGAACGGGAAACTCTCCGCCGAGCTGGACAGGGTTGCGCAGGCTCAGCCGGACATGAAAATCGATGCCATCGACGCCCTGAAGAAACTGATTGACGACAGGAGTTCCACGACAGAAAGGAGGGCGGAACTCGACAAGGTGGTCGGAACTCTTCAAGAGGTGATAGCAAGTCGACTCGTGGAACGAGTCCACGAACAATTCAAAATCGACGTCGCCAAGCTGGTGGAGCAGGAAAAGTCTGTTCTGGACTTCCGGAAGTCCTTGACGAAGCAGGTCTCCGACATCGCTACAAGGGTCGACTGGCAGAACATGAAGGCGAGTATTGACACCGCAGTGAGAGAAGCGGTGCAGGAAATACTGAAGACAGAGCCATCACTGTTCTATGGACCGAGTAGTTCAGCCTTGGAGATCGTCGTGAGGTCGGGGCTTTTCGACCGGGTCGCCGGAATCCTGGGAAGTGAGACCCTGGCCGGCATCGCGGGGAGCTCCGTCAAGGCAGACCAAGACCTGGCGACGCTTGCCGACAAACTGGATTCAGAGCGGCTCGACGCCGCGACGGCAGATATTCTGTGGAAGGCGTGGAGCACGCGGATCACACCTTACGTCGAGGCGACGGCCACTCAGACGATCCTGGAGGAATTCGCCCACAATGTAGCGGGGCGAAAGAAGGAACTGCTTCAGACGATCGCGGAGGCAAGCAGCGCCGGAAGCACAGTTTCGACCGAACTGGAGGCCAAGAAATATGAGCTGGCAAAGGTCGAGGAGCAGGTGAAGCAATCGCCGACCGATGCGAACACGGCACTCAGGGATCGTCTCAAGGATGAGGTGGAACGGCTCAAGGACGCCGATCCGGTGAACCGAGAAAGTCTCGACAGGGAGGAGAATAAGGTCAGAGAAGAGCTCGCAGACACCAAGAAGGAGCGCGAGAAGGCCGAGGGCGTCCTCAAGAAGGGAGTGGGGGCATGACCGACAGCGGCGCATCGCTTCTCACGAATTCATTGGAACGTTTCCAAGCTGTCAAGATCGGTGATATTCAGGTCGTCGTGAGCGTCGAAGACACACTCCCACTGGGCGAGGGGAGTGACTTCGGGAAGGATCACACAAGCGAAGACGTCCGCCTGTTCGCCGAATCGGTTGTCCTTCAGGGAGCCCTGGCCTGCAAGAGCGCCGTGGTCTCGGTGAACTCCCTCACCGCGAAGGGCGATTCGGCAGAACTGTCGACGTCCGGAGCTGCGGGCAATCCGCTGACCACGCAGAACCATGATGTGCAGAGCAATGGAAAGCGGGGGGACGACGGCAAGTCGGCGGGCGCGCTCTCGGTATACATCGAGAACGCCTTGGGCGATGCACCCGGTTTCACGCTTTCGGCAAAGGGCGGAGCCGGCGGAGCCGGAGAGGAAGGAGTCCGCGCTCCTGGGGGAAATGGCGGAGACGGTGGAAAAGGCGGGAGCGTCACACTGATTGCCGGCACCCCCTTGGAAAGGTATCTGAACGAGCTTGCGCAAGTATCTGAGCTGAAGACGCTGCGCGAGAAGCAGCAGGCAGTCGGAAAGCTGCGTGCAAGGATAAAGAATGACGGCGACATCCCGCAGGGCCGGAAGAGTACGATCGACAAGGCCCTGCAACAGATCGAAGAGACGTCGGAAAGCCAGATGGGCAACAAGATCGCCACGGTGCTTCGGACACTCGGGAATATGGATGCCACCTACAGCGCCAATGCGTTGGCAGCCATTCATGTCGGAGGAGGTGCGTACGGCGCCTACGGTACGGGCACCCCGTCGGGCAAGAACGGGGCCAAAGGAAGCGACGGCACCCGGGACGTCATTCTCATTGGTTTGTCGGATGATCTCGAAGATCCGCATCTCAATTTTTCGCCCTTTATTTTGACTCATCCCAGTCAGTGTGCGCGTCTACTTGAGGTCATCCGCCTTCGCTATGTGACGCTCGACCCGGTTCAGGACAAGCAGGGCGTCAGCGATTTGGCCAACCTGCTGACCCGTCTGGAGGCCCGTACCAGGCTGTTTTCCAAGCTCGACGAGAACAGTTCCCTCGCTCGCCACTATGCTGCGCAGGAAAGGTCTGTGGGGGCGGTCGGCGCGGTGGCACAGCTCCGTGCCGTCAACACTCAGTGCAAAGCCCTTTTGTCGCAGCTGAAGAGCGGACTCGATGTCTATGGGTACGACCCCCAATGGACTCCGCTGGGATCGTTCGACTTCTACAATTCTCTGCTCAGCCAGCTGATCACCAACTTCTCTGCGATCGAGAAGAGCAACCAGAGCTACTTCGATGACCTCAAGCAGAACAAGGCATCGATGGAAAGCATCAAGGCGGCACGGCAGCAGAGCGAGACTGCGCAGAAGAGAGCAGAGAACGAGGTCAAGCTCATCACGCGCTCACTCGACGTGATCGATCACAATATCGCCGTATGCGAAACCGACCTGCCTGCCCTGAAGAGTGACCTCGTGAACAAGCTCAAGCAGTTCGCGGAGGATGTCAGGACGCAGCACGGTATTGATGTCGATCAACTCCTGTCTGCGTTGTCGATGGTAGCTTTCGCGCCGCAGTCGAAATTCATGATGCTGACGCAGCTCGCTGACGTCGTCTACCACAATGCTTCGTCGCTGGCCACGGATGCCGGGGTGAATGTCAATCGGGCATATTTGGTCAGCGAGATCAAGACTATTGGTCCTCGCATCGAAGACCTGAAGGAGGGATACAAGTCGCTCGACAATGGAGTGCTTCAGGCCGATGACCCCCAGGCCGGGAAACTCGTCGTCGAAGAGAGCAAGTTCCGTGCCACCTTCGATGCGCTCAAGAACACGTTCAGCCGGGTGAAAGATGTCGAAGATGCTTTCACTGCCTACATAGAGAAGATCCTGGATCGAAACACGCAGATTTTGCTCTACAATGCAAATGTTCTTGTCGCTGCGCGTGACTTCGAAGAAATCAAGAGTGCGCAGAAGCGCATCTCCGAGCTCAATGACAATGCGCTGAACACTGTGATGAAGCCGGACCTCCCCGACCTGGTCAGCTTTGTGTCGCAGCTCTACTACAGGAGTCGCGAGCAGATCATGCGGACCCTTGACCTGACCGCGCGGGCCTACCGAATGTGGGCACTGTCGGACCGTGATCTCATCGCCGAAACCTTTGCAGGGACACAGGTGTCCACTATCGGTGAAGCGGCGCTGCGGGTGGCCAGCAATACGGTCCTGAGTGCCTACAGGGACGCCGTACAGAACTTCGGCACCGATGCGTCCCGCTTCCCGGCTGCCGTCAGCAGTCAGGGGATCACCGTGAAGGCGACGGGTCTCCAGGTCAACCTGTTCAAGAAGAGTCGGATCATTACATTCCGCCCGATGACCGTGGATGCCAGGACAGAACACTCGGCCAGTCCGTTTGCGGGGATGGCAAACGTTCGAGTCGGCAAAGTCAGGGTCTGGATGAAGGGAGCCAAGACCAAGGACAACCGGCTCCAGGTCCGGATCAGGCACGCAGGAGACGAGGAAATCGTCAGTGCCGGCAACCAGGTCTTCAGGTTCATTCATGAACCCATCGACAAGAATTTCACCTATTATCTCGATTCTGAGAAAATCTTTGAGGAGGCCGACTTCGAGCCCGAACGGGGGAGCGATAAATACGCGGCGGTTGGTCCGTTCACATCCTGGCACATCGAGGTACGGCCCAGTGACAACGATGGTCTGGATATGTCAGGGGTGACCGAGGTGTCCCTCGAGTTCCACGGTACGAACTACAGCTTCAGGAGCTGAGTGGACATTGCTCCTCACCCGGAAGGAATGAGAGGGGCTCGGTGGAGAGGTGAACGGGGGCGAGCTCCCTGGTCGTTGTGCCGGTGTGCTGGTGCCGGGTGTATGCGGTCCACAGCTGCCAGGCGAGGCGCAGGACGATCGTCTCGGCCACCGCGATGCCGATCTTCGCGGCCACGGCTACAAGGATGGCTTTTCGGTGAACGGGCTTGGTGCCCGTACGTGATCGGCTGTGCCGTGGCAGCCTACGCCGTCCGGACAGCGAGCCGCCGGAGCCGTATCTGTGGTCTGTGGGCGACCGGCTCCGGCGGTGGGGGAGAAGGGGGAGGCGTGGTGCCGAGCAGTTGAACTCAGGGGCTGAGCTGGGGAGTTGTTGACTGCTCAGGCTCTCCCTTGGTGCGCAGTACGGCGTGGCCGACGCCGAGGCCCACGGCCAGCGGCCACTCCAGGACGCCCACCACCGCCAGCGCGCCGAGACCGGCGTACAGGGGCAGGCCGTGCCGTGCCGTCAGTGCGCGGCGGGCGGCGGCCAGGGAGGCTGCCACGGCATCGGCAGCCCGGTCGGCCGTCCCGCCGAGACCGGGAAGGGGGAGAGCGTGACCGGTCGGCCCGGCGGGGGCCTCGCCCCTCGGCGGCTCGGGGGTCACGGAGCCCTCGGGGCCGGGCGACGTCTGCGGAGGCGTAGAGCGCTTCGTCCTCGGCGGCCGCCGGGCCCGCGGCTTGCTCTTCTCCGACGGCGGTTTCGGGTCCGGTCCCCTCTTCGTTGCCGATGGCTTCGCTGCCGACGGCTTCGGTGCCGGCTTCGGTCGGTTCCCGGCGGTCCTCGGCGTGCTCACGGCTCACATCCCATCAGTGGCTCCGCAACGTCGCCCCCGGCCAGGCACAAGCTACCTCCCGGCCCGGACGCCTGCGACCCGAGCAGCCGTTCGGACCAGCTCGTCGGGCGGCCGGTCGCGGGCTGGCCCAAGCTGATCGCAAAGGGACGAGGGACCGGCCTGCTGCGGAGGTGGCGCACGGATGTCGCTGTTGTCCGAGGTGGTTTCGCCGCTGTCGGCACCGCTGACCCGCAGCGTGAAGCACGGCGTGGCCGCCGGGGCCGACCTGCTGCTCCGCATGGACAAGCGGGACGTCTGGTCCCGCCCCGGACGCTGCCACATCGACGTACGAGGGGTGCGGGGTCCCGGCGGAACCCGGGTGAGCCGGGTGGTGGAGCACGCCCTCGAAGAGCACCCCGGGGTCCTGTGGGCGCGGGTGAACGCGCCCGCGGAACGGGTGGTCGTGGAACTGGCCTCGCCGCCACCGCCCCGGCGGGAACTCATCCGGATCATCGCCCGCGCGGAGGCCCGTGCCGCCGCCGGTGGCGCGGAGCAGGGCGGCCCCGACGGGTGGCGTCCCGAGCCGCACCACCCGGGCGAGGCGCCCCGCACCCGGCCCGCGCTTCCGGTCCTCGCGGCGGACGTCGCGGGGCTGCTGCTCACCGTGGTCACCCGGCTGTCCCCGTGGACCCCGCTGCCCGCCGAGGTGGGGGCGCTCGCCACGGCCGTACAGTGCCATCCCCTGCTGCGCAGGCTGGTGGGATCGGTGCTCGGCGAAGGCGAATCCCCGGACCTGGTGGTTCCGGCACTCAACGCCATCGTCCAGGGTGTGGCCACCCGCGGCGGCGGCCTCGTCCTCGACGCGGCGCAGCGCCTGGCCCAGTGGCGGGAGGGCAACGCGGCCCTCCAGGCGTGGGGGGAGGCCGAACCCCGGCTCGTACGGGGACCGGAGGACGCGTCCGCCGAGCCCACCCTCACCCAACGGCCCCAGGCCCACCGCGATGTGACCGAACGCTATGCCACCCGGGCCATGGGGGCGGGCGCGGCCGTCGGTGCCCTCACCGCGCCCGGCGTCGGCCCGAGGCGCGCCCTCGCGGTGGCACTGGCCAGCATGCCGAAGGCGCCGGAGGCCGGGCGGGAGGGCTTCGCCACCAGCCTGGGCCGGGTGCTCGCGCTGCGGGGCGTGGTGGCCATGGACCGGGGCGCGCTCCGCCGCCTGGGCCAGGTGGACACCGTGCTCCTGGACGTCGACGCGCTGCGCGGCGGCCGCCGTGAACTGACCGATCTGGAACTGCTCGACGGCGCCGGACCCGGAGAGGTCTCCGACCGGCTGTTCGCCCTGTTCGACCCGGCCGCCCCCGCCCGGGTGCGCCACGACGGCGACGGCTGGACGCTCGGCCCCCTGGACGGTCTCGACCTGGAGGGCCCCACCGGCCGGGGAGCCGAGGACCGGCTGCGGCACCGGGGCAGCGAACAGGTGCTCGGCCTCGCCCAAGGCAGCCGTCTGATGGCCGTCGCGGGCGTGGCGACCCGCACCCTGCCCGGCGCCCAGGCCCTGGCGGCCGCCGCGCGCCGTTCCGGGATCCGGGTGGTCCTCGCGGGTGACCAGCCCTATCCCGAACTCGGCTTCGTCGACGCCATGGTGCCGACCGGGAGCCGACTGGTGGCGTCCGTGCGCGGACTCCAGGCGGACGGCGCGGTGGTACTGGTCGTCTCGGGGAACCGGCGCGCACTGGGAGCCTCGGACTGCGGCCTCGGAGTCCACCGGGAGGGCGAACCGCCCGCCTGGGGTGCCCATCTGCTGGTCGGCACCGACCTGGACTCGGTCGCCCTCGTCCTGAGCGCGGTCGGGGTGGCCCGCCAGGTCGACCGGGACAGCGCGGTGCTCGCCGCCGGAGGAAGCGGCATCGGCGCCGTGGCCGCGCTGCGCGCCCCGGCCGCCGAGGCCTGCTCGCGGGGCCAGGCGGCCTGTAACACCGCCGGAGGAATCGCCTTCGCCATGGGTGTCTGGCGTGCCCGGCAGCTGTGCTCCCGCCCGGTCACCCCGTCCGTGGAGACCGTGCCCTGGCATCTGATGCCCGCCGAACGGGCCCTGGAGCGGCTGGGCACCACCGCGGCCGGGCTGTCCGCGGAGGAGGCGGAGGCCCGCGCCAAGGGACCGTCGCGGTCGGGCGTGGCACCGCGGACCACCCTGCCGTCAGCCTTCGTCGAGGAACTGGCCAACCCGCTGACCCCCGTACTGGCGGGTGGGGCCGCCCTGGCCGCCTCCGTGGGGTCCCGGGCGGACGCCCTGCTGGTCGGCCTGATCACCGGGACCTCGGCACTGGTGGGCGGCGTCCAGCGGGTACGCACCGAACGGGCCCTGGCCGAGCTGACCGCGCGCTCCGCCGTGGGCGCCCGGGTGCGGCGCGGGGGCGTCGAACGGCTGGTCAGCGCGGAGGAACTGGTGCCGGGCGATGTCGTACTGCTGCGGCCGGAGGACGTGGTGCCCGCCGACTGCCGTCTGCTCACGGCCCAGGGCCTGGAGGTCGACGAGTCGTCGCTGACCGGGGAGTCCCTGCCGGTGGCCAAGGACCCCACCCCGGTGGTCGCCGCCCATCTCACCGACCGGCTGTCGATGCTCTACGAGGGCACCACCGTCTCCGCCGGTGAGGCGCTGGCCGTGGTCGTGGCCACCGGGGCGGCCACCGAGGTCGGGCGCACCATGGCCACCGCCCGCGAGGCCGCGCCGGTCACCGGGGTCGAGGCCCGGCTGTCCTCGCTGACCAAGGCGAGCCTGCCGGTGGCGACGATCTCCGCGGCGGCGGTCGCCGGGGCTGGACTGCTGCACGGCCGCCCGCTCGCCGAAAGCCTGGCCTCGGCGGTGAACCTCGCGGTTGCCTCGGTGCCCGAGGGGCTGCCGTTCCTCGTCAACGCGGCCCAGCTGGCCTCCGCCCGCCGCCTGGCCGAACACGGGGCGCTGGTCCGCAACCCCCGCACCATCGAGGCGCTCGGCCGGGCCGATGTGCTGTGCTTCGA
This sequence comes from Streptomyces sp. NPDC052040, assembly GCF_044548405.1. NCBI lineage: Bacteria > Bacillati > Actinomycetota > Actinomycetes > Kitasatosporales > Streptomycetaceae > Streptomyces > Streptomyces sp. NPDC052040. The sequence goes on from NZ_JBIUBV010000001.1 coordinate 996,852, forward strand.
CAAGACGGGCACCCTCACCGAGGGCAATCTCCAGCTCGCCGCCGTCGGCGACGGCGACCGTACGCTTCCCGTCGACCGGCTCGGCCCGCGCCACCGGTCCGTCCTCGCCGCCGCGCTCCGCGCCACCCCCGCCGCCCGCCAGTCCGAGCCGATGGCTCATCAGACCGACCGGGCCGTGGCCGCGGGGGCCCGTCGGCTGCGGGTGTCCGTCGGCCACGGCGCACCCCGCTGGCGGCGCACCGGCACCCTGCCCTTCGACCCGTCCCGCGCCTATCACGCCACCACCGGCAGCACCGCCGGACGCACCCTGCTCAGCGTCAAGGGCGCCCCCGAGGTCGTCCTCGACCGCTGCCGCCACCGGCGGCTGAACGGAGTGCAGAGCACCCTCGACGACGCCGGGTACAAGGCGCTCACCCGGGCCACCGAGGACCTGGCCGGGGCGGGCCGCCGGGTGCTCGCCGTCGCCGAACGCACCATGAAAACAGGGGAGCAGCTCACCGACGACGCGGTGCAGGACCTGGTCTTCGTGGGTTTCGTGGTGCTGGCCGACCCGGTACGCCCCGGGGCCGCCCCGGCCACCAGCCGACTGCGGGCGGCCGGGGTGCACACGGTCCTGCTCACCGGGGACCACGCCGCCACCGCCGAGGCCATCGCGGCCTCCGTCACCGGCGACCCGAACCAGACGGTGTGCACCGGGCCGGAGCTGGACCAGCTCGACGACGAGGCGCTGGAAGCGCTGCTGCCCACGGTGGATGTGATCGCCCGGTGCACCCCGCACCACAAGGTCCGTGTCGTCGAGGCCTTCCAGCGCCTGGGCCGGGTGGTGGCGATGACCGGCGACGGGGCCAACGACGCCCCCGCCATCCGGCTCGCCGACGTGGGCATCGCCCTCGGGCGGCGCGGCACCCCCGCGGCCACGGCCGCCGCCGACCTGGTCATCGGCGACGACCGGCTGGAGACGATCGTCACCGCGCTGACCGAGGGCCGGGCGATGTGGACCTCGGTCAGGACCGCCCTGGCCATCCTGATCGGCGGCAACCTCGGCGAGGTCACCTTCAGTGTGCTCGCCTCCGCGCTCTCCGGCAGCTCACCGCTGAGCGCCCGTCAGATCATGCTGGTCAACCTGCTCACCGACCTCGCGCCCGCCCTCGCCATCGCGGTGCGCACCCCGGCCGAGAGCACCGGGGAACAGCTGCTCCAGGAAGGCCCCCACCAGTCGCTGGGCACCTCGCTCACCCGGGAGATGCTGCAACGCGGGCTGACCACCGCGCTCGGCTCCGGGCTGGCCTGGACGGCGGCCCGCTTCACCGGCACCCAGCGCCGCGCCGGTACGGTGGCGCTGGCCGCGGTGGTCGGCACCCAGCTCGCCCAGACCCTCATCAGCGGCGGCGCCGACCGTCAGGTGCTCATCGCCACCTTCGGCTCCGCTGCGGTGCTGGTCGGCATCATCCAGACCCCCGGCATCAGCCAGTTCTTCGGATCCACCCCGCTGGGCCCCGCCGGCTGGGGCATCGCCCTCGCCGCCATCACCGCGGCCACCCTGCTGCACGGGCGACTGGAGCCCCTGACCCGCCGCCTGGCCGGTACAAGCCTGCTGCCCTCCTTGGGGGAGCAGACCGACGTCCCGGGCGGGGCGCCGCTGCCGTCGTCGGCCGCGGCCGTCCTGGCCGCGGCCCCACTGGCCTGGCTGAGCGGCCTGCTGTCCCGCTGCGGCCTGCCCGCCCCCTGGGCCGGTCGGGCCGCCGCCTCCTGAGAAGCCGTCACCGGCCGCCGGAGTTCCCGCCCCGGTCCGCGGGCGGCACGGTCTCCCACTCCCGGGCGACCCGGCCCGGGTCCAGGCGCAGCCGCCAGACGTTGCGGCGGTGGGCGGCCGTGAGCGCGGCCTGAAGCGGCGACGGCGGCACCGCCAGCACCGGGCAGACGGCGTGGGCGAGGCAGTAGCGGCCCACCGAGGGCCACAGCGCGCGGTGCGGCCGGGAGCGGCGTCCGGCCCCGACGACCAGGACGTCGTCCTCCCGGGCGGCGATCCCCACCAGCGCCGGGCCGGGCGCTCCGCGCGCGGTCAGCGCCCGCATCGGCAGCCCCGGCCCCAGGGCGCCGAACACACCGCGGAGCGACTCCAGCAGCCGCTCCCGCGCCAGCCGCTCCCACTCCCCGGTCATCCCGCACGCCGCGGGCGACCGGCGGGCGGCCGGGTCCCCGCCGGGCGGCTCCCAGGCCAGCACCGGCCACAGCTCCGCACCACGGAGGCGGGCCTCGTCGGCCGCCCGGCGCAGGGCGGCCACGCTGCCCGGCGACCCGCTCACGCCCACCACCACACGGAGGGCCGGGGAGGCGTCGGACTCGGACATCACACACCGTTCCTCACACCCCGAAAGAGTGTCCGGGCGGATCCCGGAGGCTCCCTCCTGTCGGGGACGTTCGTCGATACCGTCTCCATCCCACGCTCCGGACCGGGCCCCGAACAGGCCCCGCGTCCATTCCTGACACCCCTCTGACGGGCCCGCCCGCGCCCCGGGCCGCGCGTGTCAGCAACGCGTCAGCGTCGACCCGCCCGCCGTCAGCGTCCCGTCAGGAGTGGTCCGGCGCCCGGGCCGTACGGGCATAGCGTCAACGGCGAGCCCCGGTCCGCCGCACCGCGCAGCGGGTACGACCCCGGCGCCGCCGCCCGGCTCACCCCTGAAGAAGCACACCACTGCAAGCAGCACACCCCGGCAAGCAGCACACCCCTGAAGCACCAACCGCTCGTCCTGAACGACCGCGGATCCTCCGGGAGGCATCCCATGGCAGAACCCCGCTACGACGAAGACCCCGAACCCGCCGATCGGTTCCCGGCCGGACCCCTGTACGTCCCGGTCCGGCCGGGACCGGCACGGTGCGCCGCCCGGCTCTTCCGTACTCCGCTCGGCGAGCGGACGGCGGTCGGCTTCACCTCCGAGCGCAGGCTGACCGCGTCGCTCGGACCGTCCCAGGCGTGGATCAGGATCGCCGAACCTGCGCTGCGGGCGCTGACCGCACCGCTCGGCGTCAGCACCGTCACGGTCGACCCCCGGTCCACCGCTCCCGTACCGGCCCGCGACGGGCAGCCGCCCCGCACCCGGAAGCAGCCCGGCACGCGCCGCCGGACCGTCGGCACCCGGGACCCGCAGGCCGTCGCAGTACTCCCGGCGACCGGTGCCCCCGTGGCCGTCCCCGCCCTGTCGCTCCGGGCCGGCCGACAGGGAGGACCCGATGACCACCGTTCATGAACCCGCCGTGACCACCACCGCCGCGCCCGACCTGTCGGTGTGGCCCGCCTCGACCGCCGAGCCCCGCCCCGGCGACCTCGCCGTGGGAGGCGTGGCACTCTCCGAACTGGCGGACCGCTTCGGCACCCCCGTCTACGTTCTCGACGAGGCCGAGGTCCGCGGGCGCTGCCGTACCTACCGGCAGGTCTTTCCCGATGCCGAAGTGCTCTACGCGGCCAAGGCGTTCCTGTGCCGGGCCATGGTCCACTGGATGGACGAGGAGGGCCTCGGCCTCGACGTCTGCTCCGCCGGAGAACTGGAACTCGCGGTCACCACCGGCTTCCCGCCCGAGCGGATCGTGCTCCACGGCAACGCCAAGTCCCCGCACGACCTGGAGTGCGCGCTGCGGCTCGGCGTCGGCCGGATCGTCATCGACAGCCCCTCGGAGATCGCGCGGCTGGCCGCCGCGGTCGGGCCCGGGGGCCATCAGAAGGTCATGGTCCGGGTCGTGCCCGGGATCCACGCGGGCGGCCACCAGAAGATCCGCACCGGCACCGAGGACCAGAAGTTCGGCCTGTCCGTCTCCGACGGCTACGCCCAGCACGCCATCGCCCGGATCCTGGACCAGCCGCAGCTGGAACTGACCGGACTGCACTGCCACTTGGGCTCGCAGATCACCAGTGTGAAGCCCTATCTGGGGGCCGTGCGCAGACTGGTGGGCCTGATGGCCCGGCTGCACCGGCAGCACGGCCTGGTGCTGCCCGAACTGGATCTGGGCGGCGGCCACGGCATCGCCTACCGCCCCGGCGAGCAGGCCCTCGACCTCACCACGCTGGCTCGCAAGGTCCGGGCGGAGCTGACCGAGGCCTGTGCCTCGGCGGGACTGCCCGTACCCCGGCTGATCATCGAACCCGGCAGGGCCGTCGCGGGCCCGGCCGGTGTCGCCCTCTACCGCGTCCTCGCCGTCAAACGCACCGGCGGCCGCACCTTCGTGGCCGTCGACGGCGGGATGAGCGACAACCCGCGGCCCGCCCTCTACGGGGTGCGGTACGCGCCCCGCCTGGTGGGCCGGGACAGCGGCGCCCCCCTGCTCCCGGCGACCGTGGTGGGCCGCCACTGCGAGGCCGGGGACGTCCTCGCGGCCGGGGTCCCCCTCCCGGAGGACGTACGGCCCGGAGACCTGCTCGCCGTGCCCGTCGCCGGTGCCTACCAGCTGTCGATGGCCTCCGGCTACAACCTGGTCGGCCGCCCGCCGGTGGCCGCGGTGCGGGACGGGCACGCCCGGCTGCTGGTCCGCCGCGAGTCCTTGGACGACATCCGCAGCCGCGACGTGGGGCTGTAGTGCCACGGCCCCTCTTCAGTCCTCCTGGCCCCCGAAGGCGTCCAGCAGGCGTTCCGCGGCCCGGGTGGCCGTCAACTCGCCGTTTCTGACCTGCTGTTCCAGGGCCGGTGCCAGGGAGCGGACTGCCGGGTCGGCATACAGCCGGCCCAGCAGTTCGTCGCGGACCATGGTCCAGGTCCAGTCGACCTGCTGGTCCCTGCGCCGCTCGGCCAGGCGCCCCGAGGAGTCCAGCAGCGCGCGGTGCTGCTCCAGCCGCTCCCACACGATGTCGAGGCCCGTCGACTCCCTGGCACTGCAACTGAGCACCGGCGGCGTCCAGAAGGCGTCCCTGCCGTGCATCAGCCTGAGTGCGCCAGCCAGTTCACGCGCCGCGGCCCGGGCGTCCCGCTCGTGCGGGCCGTCCGCCTTGTTGACCGCGATCACATCGGCCAGCTCCAGGACACCCTTCTTGATGCCCTGCAACTGGTCCCCGGTGCGGGCCAGGGTCAGCAGCAGAAAGGAGTCGACCATGTTGGCCACGGCCGTCTCCGACTGGCCCACACCGACCGTCTCCACCAGGACCACGTCGTAGCCCGCGGCCTCCATCACCACGATCGACTCCCGGGTCGCCTTGGCGACCCCGCCCAGCGTCCCGGCGGTGGGGGAGGGGCGGACGAAGGCCGCCGGGTCGACGGCCAGCCGCTCCATCCGCGTCTTGTCGCCGAGGATCGAGCCCCCGGTCCGGCTGGACGACGGATCCACGGCCAGTACGGCCACCCGGTGCCCCAGACCGGTCAGCATGGTGCCGAAGGCGTCGATGAAGGTCGACTTGCCCACCCCCGGCACCCCGCTGACGCCGATCCGCCGGGCCCGGCCGCTGTGCGGCAGCAGCTCGGTCAGCAACTCCTGCGCCAGCGCCCGGTGCTGGGGGCGGGTGGACTCGACGAGGGTGATCGCCCGGGCGACCACCGCCCGTCTCCCGTCGAGCACGCCCTTGACGTATGTGTCGAGGTCGAAGGCCATGGGATCACGGTCTCACAGGTCGCCGTGGCCGAGGGCTTCCGCCAGCCGCGTCACCAGGTCATGGGCCGCGTCCGGGATCACCGTGCCGGGCGGGAAGACCGCCGCCGCGCCCATCTCCAGCAGGGTCGGCACGTCCTGCGGCGGGATCACCCCGCCGACCACGATCATGATGTCGTCGCGGCCCTCCTCGGCGAGCGCCTCCCGCAGCGCGGGCACCAGGGTGAGATGCCCCGCGGCCAGTGATGACACCCCGACGATGTGCACATCCGCCTCGACGGCCTGCCGCGCCACCTCCCCGGGGGTCTGGAAGAGCGGGCCGACGTCCACGTCGAAGCCCAGGTCGGCGAAGGCGGTCGCGATCACCTTCTGCCCGCGGTCGTGGCCGTCCTGGCCCATCTTGGCCACCAGGATGCGCGGCCTGCGCCCCTCGGCCTCGGCGAAGGCGTCGACCAGGGCCCGGGTACGGTCCACGTTCGGCGACTCGCCTGCTTCGTTGCGGTACACACCGGAGATCGTACGGATCTGGCTCGCGTGCCGTCCGTACACCTTCTCCAGGGCGTACGAGATCTCCCCGACGGTCGCCTTCGCCCGGGCCGCGCGCACCGCCAGTTCCAGCAGATTGCCCTCGCCGCCCGCCGCGCGGGTGAGCGCCTCCAGCGCGTCCTGGCAGACGGTCTCGTCCCGCTCCTCACGCAGCCGCCGCAGCTTGGCGATCTGCTGGCTGCGCACCGAGGAGTTGTCGACCTTCAGCACCTCGATCTGCTCGTCGGAGTCCACCCGGTACTTGTTCACCCCGATCACCGGCTGCCGCCCGGAGTCGATCCGGGCCTGGGTGCGGGCCGCGGCCTCCTCCACACGCAGCTTCGGGATGCCCGCGTCGATGGCCTGCGCCATGCCGCCCGCCCCCTCGACCTCCTGGATGTGCTGCCAGGCCTGGCGGGCGAGGTCGTAGGTCAGCCGCTCCACATAGGCGCTGCCGCCCCAGGGGTCGATGACCCGGGTGGTGCCGGACTCCTGCTGGATCAGCAGCTGGGTGTTGCGGGCGATCCGGGCCGAGAAGTCGGTGGGCAGCGCGAGCGCCTCGTCGAGGGCGTTGGTGTGCAGGGACTGGGTGTGGCCCTGGGTCGCCGCCATCGCCTCCACACAGGTGCGCGTCACATTGTTGAAGACGTCCTGCGCGGTCAGGGACCAGCCGGAGGTCTGTGAATGGGTGCGCAGCGAGAGGGACTTGGTGTTCTTGGGGTCGAACTGCCGCACCAGCTTGGCCCACAGCAGCCGGGCCGCGCGCAGCTTGGCGATCTCCATGAAGAAGTTCATGCCGATCGCCCAGAAGAAGGAGAGCCGGGGGGCGAAGGCGTCCACGTCCAGGCCCGCGTCCCGGCCCGCCCGGATGTACTCCACACCGTCGGCGAGGGTGTACGCCAGCTCCAGGTCGGCCGTGGCGCCCGCCTCCTGGATGTGGTAGCCGGAGATGGAGATGGAGTTGTAGCGGGGCATCCGCTGGGAGGTGAAGGCGAAGATGTCGGAGATGATCCGCATCGACGGCTTCGGCGGATAGATATAGGTGTTGCGGACCATGAACTCCTTGAGGATGTCGTTCTGGATGGTCCCGGCCAGCTTCTCCGGCGGCACACCCTGCTCCTCCGCCGCCACGATGTACAGCGCCAGCACCGGCAGCACGGCGCCGTTCATCGTCATCGACACCGTCATCCGGTCCAGCGGGATGCCGTCGAAGAGCTGCCGCATGTCGTAGATCGAGTCGATCGCCACGCCCGCCATGCCGACATCACCGGTCACCCGCGGGTGGTCGCTGTCGTAGCCGCGGTGCGTGGGCAGGTCGAAGGCGACGGACAGGCCCTTCTGACCGGCCGCCAGATTGCGGCGGTAGAAGGCGTTGGACTCCTCGGCCGTGGAGAAACCCGCGTACTGCCGGATCGTCCACGGCTGGTTGACGTACATCGTCGGATACGGGCCCCGCAGATAGGGGGCGATCCCCGGGAAGGTGTCCAGGAAGTCCAGACCCTCCGTGTCCTGCCCGGTGTAGAGGGGTTTGACCGTGATGCCCTCGGGCGTCTCCCAGAGCAGGTCGGCGCCGTCGGCGGCCTTCTTGACGGCGGTGCGCCACTCGTCGGGGCCGTGGCTCTCGGCCGGTGTCCCCAGCTCGATCGCCGAGAAGTCGGGGATGGACATCAGGACACTCCCATGCGGTCGAGCGTGGCGGAGAGCACGGCCACCGCGTCGCAGCCGGCGAAGACATAGGTGTCGACACCCGCGTACGGGCCCGGCCGTCCGGCGAGGAACACCTGCTCGGCGCCCGCCGCCCGGAGCTCCTGTGCGGTGGTCTCGGCCTGCTCCTGGTACAGCGGGTCGCTGGAGCACAGGCATGCCTCCCGCGCCCCGCTCTCCTCGAAGGTGCCCTGGGTGACGGGCTCGATGCCGCCCGCCTGGAAGAGGTTGGCGGCGAAGGTGAGCCGGGCGGTGTGGGCGGCGGCCGGGCCGAGCGCGGCGAGGTAGACCCGGGGCCGGGCACCGGTCGCGGCGAGGTGGGCGTCGGAGCGGGCCCGCAGCGCCTCGTACGCCTCGTCCCGGCGCACCCGGGGCAGGCCCCCGGACGGCGGTACCGGCGCGGGGGCGCGGACCACCGGCTTCTCGTCCAGGTGCGGGAACTCGCTGACGCCCGTCACCGGCTCGCGCCGCTTGGCGAGCCGCGCGCTGCGCGCGGACCAGGTCCCGGCCAGCCGGTCGCGGACCAGACCGGAGCGCAGGGCGGCCCCCTGGCCCCCGGCCCGCTCGATCTCCTGGAAGAACTCCCAGGCCGCGTGCGCCAGTTCGTCCGTCAGCCGCTCCACGTACCAGGAGCCGCCCGCCGGATCGATCACCCGGCCGAGGTGCGACTCCTCGATGAGGATGGTGGAGGTGTTGCGGGCGATCCGCCGTGCGAAGGCGTCCGGCAGGCCCAGCGCCTGGTCGAAGGGGAGCACGGTCACGGCGTCGGCGCCCCCGACCCCGGCGGCCAGGGTCGCCACCGTGGTGCGCAGCATGTTCACCCAGGGGTCGCGGCGCGTCATCATCACCGGCGAGGTCACCGCGTGCTGGAGCTGTGCGCCCGCCTGCGGTGCCCCGCAGGCCTCGGCGACCCGGGCGAACAGGCGGCGCGCCGCGCGCAGCTTGGCCACGGTGAGGAACTGGTCGGCGGTCGCCGCGTACCGGAACTCCAGCTGCGCACAGGCCTGTTCGACGCTCAGGCCCGCCGCGGTCAGCTCGCGCAGACAGGCGACGGCGGTCGCGAGCGAGCAGCCCAGCTCCTGCGCGGCGGAGCCGCCCGCCTCGTGGTACGGCAGGGCGTCCACGGTCAGCGCCCGCAGCCCCGGATACCGGTCGGCGCACAGCCGGGCCAGCTCGGCCACCGGAGCGAAGTCGTACGGCTGTCCGGTGCGGGCCTGGTGGCCCAGCGGGTCGGCGCCCAGGTTGCCGCGGGCCGCGTCCGCGGCGACGCCCCGCTCCTCGTAGAGCGCCAGCAGCCGCCGTGCGGCGGGCCCGGTCTCGGCGCCCGCGTCCAGGACGACGGGCGCCAGGTCCAGATAGACGCCCTCCAGGGCGCGGTCCAGGGCGGCGACGGGGATGCCCGCGTCGCCGACGCCCAGCCACAGGGAGGTGACGCCGTTCTCCAGGTCGCCGAGGACCGCGCCGGAGTCCGCGACGGTGTGCTGCTGGCGCACGTCCCAGCCGCCCGCCGTGTTCCCCTCCGGCCGCCCCCCGCGCACAAAGGGCGCGAAACCGGGCAGCCCGGGATCGGGCGCGTGGTCGCGCGCGGTGTACAGCGGCCGGGTGCGCAGCCCGTCCTCCAGAGCGGTGGACAGGGCGTCCTCTGCCTCGGCGACGGGGACTTCCTTGCCCGACTTGTGCAGCACACCCGCTACCAGGTGCTGCCACTGTTCCAGGGTCGCGTCAGGGAACTCCGCCGCCAGGGAGAGTCCTTCGTCAGGCAGGACGGTCATGCTCGGATGCTAGGGCAGGTGGGCACCTGAGCAGCAGAGGGCGCGGTTGTGACCTTGTTCTCTTTGGGTGAGCGGGTGGGCACCGGGGTGGGACGCGGTCCGCCCCGGTGCCCGGCGTGCGGGCGGTCCGCCGCCCGCACGCCGCCCGCCGGTCAGCGGAGGTCGATCACCGTACGCAGCTTGCCGCTGGTCGGGGTGCGCTCGAACGCCTCCCTCGCCACGGTCTCCACCGCGAACGTCAGCAGCCCCTCCTCCTCCGCGGAGGCCAGCTCCGCCACCTCGGCGGCGAGGGCGTCCCGCGCGGCGGCGCGATCGGAGGCGTAGCTCTCGTCGAGGCGGACCGTGAGCAGCTCCCGGCCGGTGCCGGGGGTCACGAGCATCTGCACCTCGCCGTGGTAGCCGAGCCGTTCCTGCGCCGCTCGCAGGATGCGCCGGTAGTTGACGAAGTAGGTGCCGACGCGGACCACGTCGCCGTAGCGGCCGAGCAGTTCCAGCCGCTGCACATGGCTGCCGCAGGGGCAGGGGCCCTCGACCGCGCGGCCCAGGTCGCCTATCTCGTAGCGGTGCAGCCGCTGCCCGGTCCGCGCCCGGGAGGTGAAGACCAGACGCCCCGGCTCGCCCGGCGTCACGGGCCGGTCCTCGTGCGGGTCGAGGATCTCCAGGGTGTGCAGATCGGTCAGCACATGGTGGACCGAGCCCTCGGACGCGGCGCACTGGTAGCCGAGCGGACCCAGATCGGTGCTGCCGTACGCGGCCGAGTGGATCACCTCGACGCCGAACTCCTCGGTCAGCACCCGGCGCTGCTCGGCGGTGAAGTGCTCACCGCCGTAGAACACCGTGCGGATGCCGCCGTAGGCGCGCAGCCGGTCCCGCTCGGCGTGGAACAGCTGCCACAGATAGGACGGCATGCCGAAGACGGTGTCCACCCGGTGGGTGACCAGCGCCTCGGCGACCACGGCGTGGTCGGGACCCGCGGCCATCGGGATCTGGGTGGCGTTCAGCCGCTCCAGGATGGAGAAGAAGCTGATGAAGCTGCCGTACATGCCGCCGCAGTAGAAGAGGTTGGCGGCGCGGTCGCGGGCCGGGTCGAAGCCCGCGGCCAGCAGCCCGTCGGCCGCGGCGCGCATCTGGTGGTCGTAGTCCTCGCAGGTGAACACCGACAGCGCGGGCGTGCCCGTGGAGCCGCCGCTGCGGAAGTACAGCTGGGCGTGCTCGGGGGCCAGCGAGGCCAGTGCCTGCTGGACGCCCTCCTTGCCCAGCAGCCCTCCGCCGGGGGCCGGGGGCAGCACCGGCGGCGCCACCAGGTCGTCCAGGCAGGCCACGGTGCGGAACGCCTCGTCCGAGGTGCGGACGCCGACCCGGCGGCTGTAGCGCTGGAGGGCGTACACCCCGTCGTGCGGCTCGCCCTCGTAGCCCTCCAGCATGGAGCCGACCGGGGTGACGCGGGTGACGCCCGCGGCGAACGCGGCCCGTGCCACCTCGGCCACGTCTGCCGTGCCGCCGCCGACCGCCATGGTCTGGAGGTAGCGGCGCATCGGCCGCAGGGTGGCCGTGACGGCGTGCCGGGGCAGCGGCTTCACCCGGACACTGCGGTGCAGCGGGGAGGCGTCCAGCGCGGGGCGGGTGTCGGCCAGCACCCGCCAGGAGCCGTCCTCGGCGGCGATCACCCGGGTCAGACCGAGGTGCTGTTCGAGCCGGGCGAGCCGTTCCACGGTGGTGATCTCGGCTTGCTCGGCGGTGTCCGGCAGCGGGGCGGGCCGGGTGTCGGAGACCTTGGCGAGGTGCTCGGCGAAGAGCTCGGCGAAGGCGAACGTCTCGGCGGTGTCCTCGGTGTCGAGATAGACCACCTGCGGGCTGGAGCACGCCTGCTGTTCGAACCGGCAGACGTCCTCGGCGAGCGCGTCGAGCACGGCGGTGTCGGCGGCCGCCTCCCGGGTCAGATACGCGAAGGAGATCCGGTGCCCCCACTCCACGATCCGGCAGTCGGGCGGTGCCAGGTCGCGCACCGCGGCGACGGCGTCCTCGCCGCCCCACACGGCGATCGCGTCGGCCTGCCCGCACAGTGCCGTGAGCCACTCCCGGCGCGAGGACGGGAAGCGCAGGGCGACGACGCGTTCGGCGATCAGACCGCTCGGGTCGGCGGCGCCGAGCGCGGCCAGCAGATCGAGGGCGAGCGCGGTGTCGGTGCTGCTCGTCTTGAGGACGTTGAGGTTTCCGGCGAGCAGTCCCTCGATCACGCTCAGCGGTGCCACGGTGGCGGCGTTCCCGGGCGCGATGTGCACCAGCAGGCCGACCGGGGCCCAGGCCTCGAACACCGTCTGCCGGGCGTCCGGGCGGGTCAGCTGCTGGGGCCGCAGCCCGCCCAGCTCCCGGCGGAGCTTGCGCTCCAGGGCGGGCCCGGTGAGCGCCGCGCCCAGCTCGGCGAGGGTCGCTCCGGCCTCCTCGGCAGGCAGGTGCGCCGCAAGCCGGGTGTGCAGGTCCGAGGCGGGATCGGCCAGTTGGGCGCTCACCGCGGCGCAGGCGGCGACCACCACATCGGCGGGCAGCGGACGGCCCAGGATCCGGCCGGTCAGCTCGGGCAGCCCGGCAAGGCGGCGCGCCGCCTCGGCGTCATCGACGAACTCGCCCTGCCAGAGGTGGAGTGCGGAAGTGGTCACGACATTCCCTTCAGGAGTTCGGCGGCGGCGACCGCACAGCTGCGGTTGCGGCTCACCCCGGCGCGGCCGTGCACGGTGAACCAGTCGGTGGACAGCGGGCAGCCGCACTCCTCGCCGGGGTGCAGCGACGCCATGTCGCCCATCAGGACGCTGTGCGCCGGTACGGAGGTGATGTACGGGCTGACCAGGTGGAGAAAGCCGCGCTCCCCGTACGGCAGCGGGCGCAGGGTTGCCGTGTCGCGGATCGCGGCGCGCGACCACACGGGCACATGCAGCCGGTGCTCGGCGCACTCGATGTAGGGCACGCAGTGCTCGACGGACCCGAAGGTGTCGCGCACCCGCTCACCGGGGATGCCCAGGCGCTCGGAGATCCGGGCGTAGAACTCCTCCTTGCCGATCTGCCGGTCGGTGTGGCCCTTCCAGCCGCCGCCCAGCACCACCAGCGAGCCTTCGGGCAGCCGCAGCGGCGGCAGCCCCATGGCCTCCATCCGCTCCAGGGTGAAGTGCAGGAACGCGGGGAAGCCCAGGATGCGGACCGGCACGTCGTCCTCGGCGTAGCGGTGGAGCGCCGCGATACAGCCGTGGACGTCGAACTCATGGCCGGAACCGGTGTGCCGCAGGGCGTGCGTGGTGTGCCGGGCCGGTGCGAAGTCGCACAGGTAGTTGTCGGTGAAGGAGGTGCCCAGCTTCAGCGAGGGCGCGGGCTCGTAGCTGTAGAGCAGGTAGTTGACGGGCTGGTCGGGGGTGATCCAGCCGTAGTGGTCGAAGATGCGGGCCACCATGCGCTGGGCCGAGCGGATGGTCCACTCGTCGAAGAACATCTGCGACTTCTGGCCCGTGGTGCCCGAGGAGGTCAGATGGAGGAAGACGTCCTCGCGGGGGATCGAGAGCACCTCGTGCCGCTTGAAGAACGCGGCGGGCACCAGCGGGGTGCGCACCTCCTCGCCCACGGTCGGCGCGGGCGCCTCCGGCGGGTCCTGGAGCAGGGCGCCGAAGAACGGGGAACGCCGGGCGTGCCAGGCGTTGGCCTCGGCCATGGCGGCCGCGAACAGGGCATCGGCGTCGGGCCCGGTGGCGTAGGGCGACTCCAGGTCGCACAGCTGTTGGACCCGGCCGAGTTCCGCCGGGTCGGGGACCTCGACGGGAGCGAGATGGGGGTTCATCGGGACACCTCGTGAAGGGGCAGATAGGTGGCGGTCCAGGCGCTCAGATAGGCGCTCAGATAGGGCTGGAGCAGCGCGCTGACCGCCGTGGTCCGGAAGTCGATCTGACGGCTGGTCCGGGACAGCACGACATAGTCGTGGAAGCGGTCGCCGACCCGGCGCATCGCCGGATAGACCGCGCTCGGCACGAACCCCGAGGCGAGGAAGACCTCCAGCGCCTCGGTGTCGGCGAGCGGCAGCAGCGTCTCGGTGTAGTCCGCGCCGGCCCGGGTGACCACGGAGATCAGTGCCTCCAGCGCGCCGGACACGGCCGCGGGACGCGGATGTACGGCGATCAGGGCGCAGCTGTTCGCGACGGGGTCGAGATCGGCGTACGCCTCGAACCGGCCGTCGGCGGCGACCAGTACCGCGTTCGGTGTGTGCAGGGGGAAGAAGCGGTCACCGGCATCGGGGACGCGCTCCAGGAAGCGGCGGCGCACGAAGGACGAGGCGGCGATCAGCTCGATCGGTTCGGCACCGGCGGCGGACGGCAGCGCGGGGCGGGTGGCGATCGGCTCCGGGGTGCCGAAGCCGATGCCGACCCCCGAGGACGCCGCGGACAGCAGCGCGGCGAGGCGCTCCGGTACGCGCTCGACCGGGGCGCGGCGCTCCAGCACCCCGTCGGCGTAGCGGGCGAACAGCGCGAGGCTCTCGCAGCCCTCCACTTCGACGGCGTTGGGCATCAGGCCGAGCGGCCGGAAGCCGTTGCGCAGCACCACGTGCTGGGGGCCCTCGGTGACCACCCGGACGGTGGCGTAGACCGAGTCGAGGCGGCCGCTGCCGAAGGCCTCCTCGCACACCGCGCCGGTCAGCACGGAGGCCAGGCCGCCGCCGCGGTGTCCGGGGTGCACGGCGAGACCCACGAGTTTGCCGACCCGGCTGCCCGGGTCGGTCTGCACCACGGCGGAGCCGACCAGGCCGCCGCGGTCCGTGCGGGCGGTGAGCCAGTGCGCGCTGCCGTCGGTGATCAGCCGGCGCATCACGGCCGGGTCGCTGCCGAGCGGCACCGGGTAGCCGTGCCCGTACACATCGAAGTACAACTGCCGCAGTTCCGCGATGTCCTGGACCGCGGCGGGGGCGAGGACGGTGTTCATGAGGCGTCTCCCGCCAGTGCGACCGGACGCCCGGATCCGGCGGACGGTTCGGGTTCGGAGTCGTCCGCGCGGCCGCCCAGCCACCACAGCGCCACGGCGACCGGGACCAGGCCCGCGCCCTGGACCAGGCACAGGGCGCGGGCGCTCAGATGGTCGCCGAGCGCGCCGAAGACCAGCGAGGTCACAGGGAAGGTGGCGCCGAGCAGGGCCTGCATCGCCGCGAAGAAGCCCGCCTTGTCCCCGGCGGGCACCAGCCGCTGGAACAGGGCGACGAATCGGACGCCGATCACGCCGACGCACCATCCGGCCACCACCAGCGCACCGGCCGCGGGCAGATGCCCGGTGAAAATACCTGGCAGCGCCAGGGCGCCTGCCATCACGGCCAGGCAGATGCTGCCCAGGACGGTCGGACGCCCGGGCAGCCGTCCGCCGGTGAAGGAACCGAGGAGCGTGCCTGCCCCCAGGGCCACTTCCAGCGAGGCGACGGTCGAGCCGGTGGAGTGCAGCACACCCCGCGTGTACAGCGGCATCACGACATAGACGGCCGTGGTGAAGACATTGGCCGCGGCGAAGCACACCAGCACCCGGCGGACGAACGGCAGTCCGCCCAGGATGCTCCGCAGCGTCCGCCGCTCCGGTGCCGCCTCGGCCACCGGGCCTTGCGGGGCGGTGGCGTGCGGGAACCGGACGGAGGCGATCAGCAGGGCCGCCAGCAGATAGGCGCCCGCGCATCCGGCGACGACGCCCGCGAGTCCGCCCGCGTCGACCACCAGGGGGCCCAGCAGGCCCCCGACGAGTCCGGCGATGGACTGGGTGGCCAGCTCGAAGCCGGTGGCCGCCTCGATGTCCGCGTCCTCCACCAGCTCGGGCACCGAGGTGGTCAGACATGGGTCGAACAGCGCCTGACAGGCCGCCAGTGCCAGTCCGGCCGCGTAGGCGGCGGGCACCGGCAGCGTCCCGGTGTACGCCCAGACCGCCGCGGCCCCGGCGCAGACACCCGCCGTCGCCGCCGCCACGGCCAGCACCGTGCGGTGGGCGTACCGGGCCACGACACGGGCCACCACCGGGGCGAGGGCGACCGCGGGCAGGGTGCTCACCATCAGGAACAGACCGGAGGCCAGCCCGCGGCGCTCGCCGCCCGCGAAGCCGACCAGCCACCAGACCGCACCGACCTGGAACATCCGGCTCGCCATCTGGGTCAGCAGCTGGCCGACCCAGACGGTGCCGAACGACGGATTGCGCAGCACCACGGGCAGCCGCCGCGCGGGGGACACGGGGGTACTCATGCGTGCGGCCGTTCGTCGACCACGCGGATCAGCTTCCCGGAGCGGTTGTTGACCGCCAGGTCCCGGTGGCGTGCCCACTCCACGGCGAGCGGGTTCACATGTCCGGCGGCCGTCGCGCTCGCATAGGCGGGGCGCTGGGCCAGCACCTCGCGGGCGACGGACTCGGCCAACGGGGCGTGCCGGTCGGAGACTTCACTTGTCGCCAGGCGCAGGACCAGGCCGTCCCGGCCGTCCTGACGGCGCACCACCAGTTGCAGCCCGCTCACCTCACCGGCCGCGTCGGCGGCCGTGACGATGTCGTGCACGTCCTGGGTGTAGAGCGAGACGGGGCCGACGCGCACCCCTTCCTCGGCGCGGCCGAGGATGCGGAACAGGCCCTCGTCCGGTGCCACCCATTCGGCCCGGTCGCCCGCCGGGTAGCGCAGGATCGGCATCAGCCGTCGGCGCAGATCGGTGACGACCAGTCGGCCGGGCACGCCCTCCTTCTCGATGGGCAGTCCCGTCTCGTCGTCGAGGATCTCGACCACCGTGTGCGGGGTGAACGCCCGGTGCACCCGCGGATCGCCGCCGGGCACGGCCTCGCCGAGCAGTCCCGCGTCCACGCTTGCGTATCCCAGGGAGCGGGCCTCGGCGTGCGGGAACGCGGCCTTCAGCAGCGGGAGCTGGTCGCCGAAGAGGCACTCGCCGCCGAACAGCAGCAGTTCCACGTCGGGCAGGGTGCGGCCCGCCGAGGACAGCCGCTCGGCCAGCGAGCACAGGGTGGTCGGCGTTCCGGCGACGACCTCGACCCGGAACTCCTCCAGGGTGTCCGCGGTGGACTCCCAGGGCGCGGCACCGCCGAGGGGCAGCCGCACATTGGCCACCGGGGAGCGGTGCAGCGAGTCGAGAACGAAGTTGAAACTGGCGTACAGATCACCCGCGTAGAACAGGTCGGCCACGCGATGACCGGGACGCAGTCCGGCCGTGAGGAGTCCGGCACCGAAAGCGGTGGTGAACTCCCGCCATTCCGTACGGGTGTAGTACGAGAACTTCGGGGACCCGGTGGTGCCTCCGCTGCGGAAGACGACCGCCTCGTTCAGCGGCGCGGTGAGCAGCGTGTTGTCGCGCGGTGAGTTGGCCCGCCAGAATTCCGTCTGCGGTACCACCGGGAGATCCGTGAGGTGAGCCACATCCTCGGGAAGATGGGCGTAAAGCTCCCGGTAGAAAGGCGAGTTGTGGCGCGCGAAGCGTATGAGTTCCGCAAAAGGTTGAACTGGCATCGATTCCTGCTCGAAGGCATGCTCGGTGAACCGTCGGCAAAGGGAAAGGCCGACGGTGGTGCGACGGACGGGGTTCGCTACGAAACAGCGAAGAAGCGTGTGTCACTGACGATGTGATGCATCGGCGCACCCGGAATTGCCGGTGCGTCCACCCCCGAAGGATATCTCATCATTCGGAACACTCTTGCGCCAACCGTCCTACTGTGCATACCAATTCGGAGTTTTGCATGGGCGCACGGTGGCCTAATCCGGTTCCCTCTTCATGGGGAGACGGTCGTCACAAAGAGGCCGGGTTCTGTTCCATAAGCAATAGTTGAGGCTTCTTCAAGAGCCTTTTATGGAAAGGGCGTAGGGATTGTTTTCGGCCACGATGGCCGCGACGGCCGTGCGGGACGGCCGTCGACCACGGCCGGTCCGCGCGCGCCCGGCAGGGGCGGCACGGACCGGCCGACGGCCTCACTCCCCGGCGTTCTCGGGGCGGGGCAGGTCGATCACCACGAACGCGCGGCGGCGCGCGCCCGCCGCGTCCCCGTCCTCGCTCCCGCCGCCCGGCAGCGCATTGCCCTCGGAGCGTGTCGCGATGTCGATGTCCTCGGGGGACAGGACACTCTCTGCACCGCTCTGAAGCTGCGTGAGGTGGACCGCGAGCGCCGAGCGGAACATCTCCGCCACACCGTCCGCACGGGCCTGCCCGCGCCGCAGCGCCTCACCGAAGTGCGGCAGCCCGTTGCGCATCCCGTTGGCGTGTCCGACCACCTCCACCCGGGGCGGCGGGAAACCCGCCCGCACATTCGCCAGCGACGCCCACGCCACCTCGGCGGCCAGCCGGTGCACCGTCTCCCGCTGTCCCCCCGTCAACTCGGCCGAGCCGTCCGGGAAGTCCACGCCCCCGATGGCCAGCCGCTCGCTGCGGTACGGCAGCTGCGGGGTGCCCTGGTGCGGGACGGGCCCGGGTGCCACGGGGGCGTCATGGGATCCGGTTCCGGCGCCGTGTGCGTGCGGGTGCGGTGCCGGCCGCGGCGGAGCCATGTGCTGCTGCTCCTGGTGGGGCCGGGGCGCGCGGGGCGCCACGTCCTCCGGGCCGCCCGGCCCCCCGCGGGGGCGGGCCGGCGGAACCGCGGGGGCGACGCTCCGGCTGGGATCGTGCACCGTCACCGTGGTGGTACGGCCGTGCGTCCGGTCACCGGACGACGGGGTGTGCTCGGTGGCGGTCCTGAGCGGGAAGTCGGCCGCGGTCAGATGCGGCTGGGCCGAACCGTGCTGGTAGTTGATGAGATAGCGGTCCAGCCGGTCACGGAACTCCCCCCGGACCGTCTCGGCCCGGGACTGCGCGCCGTCGGGGAAGACCCCGCCCAGCGTCGGACGCCGGGTGTTGCCGCGCCCGGTCACCGTGACCTCGGGCAGCGGCAGCCCGTTGCGGTGGTTCCACAGACCGGCCCGCACCACATGCTCGGCCACATAGTTCAGTTTGCGGGCCTCGATCTTGTCGATCTGCCGGGAGCCCTCCGTGAACCCGATGTCCACCTTCGGCAGCTTGTGGCCGTGCACGATCACCGACGTCAGCGGGTTGGCCTCGGCCGACGGATTGGAGCTGAGCAGATCCGCGCTGACCTCGTGCATGGTCTCGCCGGGGCGCTGGGAGAACATCCGGAAGTGCCACAGGTCGCTGCCCTTGGGCAGTTCGGCTGCCTGCTTCATCCGTGCCTCGGCGACCTTGACGGCGCGTTCGTACTCCTCCACGGCCGTACGGCGCTCCGGGCTCCCCTCGGGGGCCCCGGCGGCCGTGCGCCGCGCATCCGCCGCCTTGGTGAGCGAGTCGGTCAGCGCCAGATGGCGGTCCAGCCGCTTGATCGCGGCCTCGTCCGCGCCCGCCGCCCGCTGGTGGTCCCGCTCGTCGCTGATCGCGGCATGCAGCCGCCGGAAGCCGTTCGGCGAGGTGCTCTTGAGGTTCTCCGCCACCGTCGACTTCATGATGCCGGCGATCTGGGCACGGCGCGCGAAGTTCTCCAGCGTGATCTGGTGCTTGCCGTCCTCACTGGAGAGCACCACGGCGGCGAAGTGGTAGCCGAAGTGGCGGCCCTCCGGCGCGCTCGGCTTGGCGTAGTTGCGCGCCAGGCTGGCGTGGCCCTCGTCGTCCAGCGCGTTGATCGAGTGCACGAGATAGGTCTCGCCGACCTTCGCCCAGGCGTGCTCATTGATACCGATCATGCGCGCCGCGTCGGACAGCGCCTCGCGCCGCGGGTTGTCCAGCGGGTCGAAGCTCAGCGCGCTGCCGTAGGACTTGCCCGGTGTGGGACCGTCGCTCTCGGCGATCAGCCGGTCGTCCCGCAGCACCTGCCGCGAGGCCCACGACGGATCCGTGCCTCCCGTCGGCTCCCGGCCGTCGGCCACCTGGGACAGGGACTCCGCCAGGTGATGGATGCCGGTGACCTCGGTGCGGCCGAGCGCGTTGATCGGGCCCGTGGCCACCCCGGAGCCGTCCTCCTGCCGGAACACCACGTGCGAGGCGGGCACACCGCCCGACACCATCTGCGCGAAGTCACGGCAGACCTCCTCCTCCGACTTGCCGGAGCGGGTGAGGAACTGCGGGGTGACACGCACCAGTTCGCGATGGCCGCCCTTGCCGTCGTCGACATGCAGCGCGAGGTCGTCGGTCTTCAGCCGCACCAGGCTGCCCGCGAGCGCCAACTGGCGGTTGGCCGCCTCCATGGCCTTCTTGGTCGCGAACACCTGCTGGCCGTAACCGTACTGACGGTGCGCCAGTGACAGGTCGGACGAGACATGCAGCGGCGGATGCTGGTCCACCGTGGTCTCCCGCATGCCCTGGGCGGGCACCCGCAGCAGGGGCACATTGTCGGACTCGGACGCCCGGTAGTCGATCCCGGCCTGGTGCATGCCGGTCGGTTCCTTGAACAGCACGGTGTCGGGGGTGGTCCCGATCACCCGGTAGTCCGTGGTCGTCAACGGGCGGGCCCGCAGGCGGTCCACCACATCGCCGGGGGACAGCGGCGGCTCGTCCTCCCGCCGCGGCGGGTTCAGCTTGTCCGCGTAGTCCGGGCCGCCGGGGTCGTGGTGCTCCGGCACCGGGGACCCATGGCCGCTCCCGGTGGAGTCATGAGCGGAACCCAGCCCGTCGAACAGGTCCAGCAGACCGCCCTCGCCGCCCAGATGCAGCGCCCAGGCGCCGCTTCCCCCGACCAGGTCGAGATGTTCGGTGCCGGTCTGCCAGTCGACCACGGTGCGCACGGTCGAGTCGGTCGACCACACCCCGGTCCCGGCCCGGCTCGCGATCAGCTGGGCCAGCCCGTGGTCCTGCCCCTGGGAGACCACCAGCAGGATGTCCTGCCCGTCGCCGCGCAGTGGGTCGCGGGCGACGAGCGCGGCGAACTCCTCCGGGTCGGTCACATGGATCGTACGGCCGCCCGCCATCAGGACCAGATGGTCCGGGGTCCCCTGGGCGGTGACCACATACGGGTCGTTCCACGGCGGGGTGTGCTCCGTCGGCTGCCCGTCCGGGCCGCTCGCCGTGTACCTGCTCAGATCGGGCAGGCCCGCCCTGGAACCCGTCCAGTCGCGCCCCGCCGCGTAGCCCGAGTGGTCGGCCAGTGCGGTGTGGTCGTCCAGCGCGCCGTGTGCGGTCTCCAGGTAGTGCGCGCCGAGCGCGGAGGCGTCCGCGGTCGACTCGGGCCCGGCGTGCGCGGTGAGCGACAGCAGATACCGGTAGTCGTCCTCGCTCGGCGCGGTATCGAGATGCAGCACATGACGGGCCAGCATCTCCAGATGCGAACGGTCGGGGGCGTCCGGCGCGGTGCGCGGCAGATCCATCGCACGCAGGGTGAGCAGCGCGCCGTGCGCCTGCTCATAGGCCTCATGGCCGAGCGAGTTGCCGTACAGCCGGTCCAGCCACTCGTACTCGCGGTTCCTCTCGTCCGTGTACTCGTCCAGGATCCGTGACCAGTCGTCTTCCTCCTCCCGGTCCGTCCCGGTGGTGTCGTCCTGGCGCCGCGGCATGTGCGGGTCGTGGGCCGGGGTGTCGTGCGGCGGGGCTTCACCGCGGTACGGGTCGGTGACCGGGTCGACCCAGGTGTGGCGCCGGGTCACCGGCTCGGCGGCCGTACGGGCGTCGTGCCAGCGCGGGTCCCGCGACAGCGGCTCGGAGTCCGTACGGTGCGGGGCCCGCGGTGCGGAGGTCTCGCCGGGGGAGTCCGACGACGTCCGCGGCTGCTGAGCCCCCGAGTGCTCCGCACCGTGGTCGGCGGTCCGGTCCGGAACGTCCCCGACGAGCGCGCCCAGCAACTGGAGATGGCGGCCGCGCAGCCCGCCCTGGGCGAGACCGTACGGCGCCTGCTGATGGAAGTCGCCGAGGAGGCTGCCGGGCACCTGCGCCCGGCCCGAGTCCTCGCCGTCCTCGCGGTACTCGTCCCGCAGACCCAGCTGGTGGCTCAGCTCATGGGCGTAGGCGACGGGATCCGCGTCCGGCCACCAGGTGCGCTGGTCCATGGGCCGGTCGCGGTCCGCGAGGTCGACCACGAGATGGGGTTCGGCGTCCTCGGGCACCCGCTCCACCGTCACATGCAGCACATGGCCGTTGGGGAGGCGGTGCTCCGGCCGGTTGAAGTACTCCTCGGCCCCCTGTTGCAGCCGCTGCCACGGCGTCTCCGCGTCATGGCCCGAGCCGCTCCGGAAGGCGACACGCACGGTCAGATCGGTGACGGGCGTGTCCCCGACCCGGAAGGTGCGTGCGTCGAAGGCGGATCGTACGACGAAACGGGGCGCGTGGTTGAGGGCGCGGCGGGGGGTGGTGGTGTGGCCGGTGGAAGTGGGGGTGTGGGGGCGGTTGGTGGGTGTGTTCCCGGTGGTGAGGTGCGGGGTGCTGGTGGTGTGTGCGGTGGTGGTTTCCGGGCGGCCGGTGGTGGTGTGTGCGGTGGTGGTTTCCGGATGGCTGGTGTTGGCTTCCGGACGGCCGGTGGTGGGGGTGGTGGCGGCGGGCCGGGGTGCCGTGGGGGCCTTGGGCGCCTTGGGTGCGACCTCGTCGGGGGCGCCGCCGTGCGACGGCTGCCGCGTGGGTGCGGAGCTGGCGTCGTAGTGGTTGGTGCCGTTGTAGTACACGTCCGTCGTACGGCCGGTGTTCCGCGGTCCGACCGTCCGCAGATGCGCCGTGCCGCCGTTGACCGGCTGGAACGTACGCAACTGCACCCCGAGGGTGTGGGCGACCAGGGCGGGGAACATCTCGCCCTCGTTGGTGTTCCAGGCGCCGTTGCCCGGGACCCAGTTCCCCAGGGCCCGGATGAGGGCCTGGTGCTCTCCCTGCGTCAGCGGCTGGTGCAGCGACGTGTCGACGACGGCGCTGACCAGATGGTCGTGGCTGTCGATGTAGTCGAGGGTCAGCGGGCCATAACGGTCGGTCACATACGCGAACTGGGCGCGGGGAGCCAGGGCGGCGTCCCCGAGGGTCCACTGGCCCTGGTGGTCCGTGCTCTCCGGCACCTCATTGGCGGCGCGCTCGGCCGCGTCCTGCCGGGAGAGGCGGTGCGGAGGGCTCATCAACTCCTGGATGCGCGCGTCCACGTAGAGATGGCGCAGGAGCTCGGGGCGGAGCCAGTCCGGAGACATGACCTCGTCGACGCCGAAGGCCTCCAGCCGGGCGTTCAGTGCGTTGAAGTCCTCCGTCTCCAACTGCTGCCGGAGCCGGTTCTCCTGGCTGCGGCGGTACAACTCCGTGACGTCGAAGGGGAGATGCTCCCGCGGTGTCGTCCGTACGTTGTGCAGCACCATCTGGCGCAGGCTCTCCGCCGCGCGGCCCAGCGGTGTCCCGGAGCCGACGGGGCCGTGCTGGGTGGCGATCTGACGCACCACGGCCTGGTGCTGGTCCCGCGCACTGCCGGACGAACCCTGGTGCAGGGCGGCGGGCCAGTGCTCGGGCGGGGTGCTCGCCAGCACGGAGTACAGCAGGCACCGGCCGTCACCGGGCACCCGCACCCGGGCCCCGGGCTGCGGGACGTTGACCGTGTCGTTGTCCGTGTCGTTGTGGGTGGCGTGTTGCGTGGTGGAGTTGTGTGAGGTCGACCCGTGTGCGGTCGACCCGTGCGGGACGACGGGAGCGGGGGCTGCCGGGGTCTTGACGGGCGGCTTGACCTCCGTGTCGGTCTTCGGCGGGGGCGTGACGTCGGTGTCCGTCTTCACGGTCGGCTTGACCGTGGTGTCCGTCGGCGCGTCGTTCTTCACGGGGTACTCGACCGTCGTGTCGGTCTTCACCGGAGGCTTGACCGGGGCGTCGGTCTTCACCGGCGGCTTGGCGGAATCCAACGGCTCCGCGGGGGGCTTGACCGTCTCCTTCGCCTCCGGGGGCAGCTTGACGGCTGCCGGAGGCTCCTCGGCGGGCTTGTCCTGCTGCTTGGTGTCCTGCGCGTCCTTCACCTGCTGGGCGGCGTCGTCCGCGGGCTTCGCCTTCGTGGCGTCCTCGTCGGCGGGCTTCAGCGGGTCGGGGGTCTTGGCGGAGTCGTCGGTCACCGCGGGCGGAGTGGCCGTGTCCTCGGTCTTCTTCGCCGTCCAGTAGTAGACATGCCCGTCCGTGTGCTCCGTGTTCCCGTAGGTGCCGTTCTCGTCGTACTTCTGCGTGGACAGCCGCACCGGCTGACGCATCAGCACCTGGGGGCCCTTGAGGGTGGCCTTGCCGGGCTCGGACTCCGTCTTGCCGTGGGGTACGGACGGCGGGGTCAGGGTGCGGGTCGGGACGCCGGGCTTGCGGGTCACCGGTGAGTCGCTGTCGAAGGTCTGGTCGCGGTCCACCTTCACCGCGCCCGTCGGGAGCGGGACGACGACCGCCGGATTCTTGGTGATCACCGGGACGGTCAGCGGCGTCAGGTTCGCATTGGCGCTGGTGGTCGCGGTGGTGGCCGACTCGTGTTCCGTGGAGACGGTGATCTCGTCGCTGCCGCTGTCCCGGGTGGAGATCTCCTCGGCCTCCCCGGTGGGCCGGAGATGGACCTCGAGACCGGTCTTTCCGTCCGCGCCGAGCGGCACCGTGCGGTACCCGGTGCCGGAGTCCTTCAGATGGTGGAAGACCGTGGGCAGCGTCCCCGGGGACAGCGCCTGGCGCAGCGAGACCTGCTGCTCCAGCGGCAGACGCTGCTCCCGGACAAGCGGGTTGGTGCTGCCGTCCAGCCGCGGGTCCGAGATGAAGGAGCTGACCAGCCTGTGCGCGGCCTCCGGTGTCATGGCACCGGCCCAGTGGCCGAGGGTCGAGGCGGCGGAGCCCAGCCCCCACGAGATGGCCGACCCCGCCCTGCCGAGCACGCCGTCGCCCCAGGGCCGGGGCGCGCTGAGCACGGTCTGCGCGTGGTCGAGCAGTGCGTCGGGATGGTCGAAGCCCACCAGGTCGTGGGCGGAGTCCAGCGATGCCTGCCAGCGGTCCCGGTCCGCCTGGGAGCCGCCTGTCGGCTGCATGCCGATGGTGTTGCCGCCGTCGTGCACCTGGGGCGGTTGCGGGGGCTGGTGGGAGGGCTGCTGCTGGTGTGCCGCGGCCTGTTCGGCGGTCTCGGTCAGTGACGTGGGTACGTAGACATGGACCGGCCACTTCGGGTCCACGGGCCTGGGCTTGACCAGGTTGACGAAGCGCCCGTACTCGGTGCGCTGGGTCACGGTGACCTCGAAGCGCATCCGGTTGCCGAACTTCACGGTGTCGCCGAACTTCGACGTCTTGTGCTCCACCTTGGTGGTGACGCCGGTCTCGGCGCTCTTGCTCCGGGTGCCCTCGCCACCGGCCGAAGGGGCCCATCCGATGCTGCCCAGGCCGGTCTTCTTCTCCTCGGCCTTGACGGCGGCCGCGTCCTGGCCGGGCTTGGGCTTGACCACCGGGGCGTAGGAGATACGGAAGTTGCCGTCCGCGCCCAGCGACCAGTTGTGCCCCGCGCTGCCCTTGACGGTCTGGGAGAAGCCGACCTTGCGGGTGGTGTCCCCGGTGGAGTGGTCCCCCTGGTCGGTCCACTTGTCCTGGGGGATGCCGCGCACCAGGACCTCGGTGACCACACGCTGGGTGCGGGACTCGTGGACGTGGTAGTCGAGGATGCCCCGGCCCACCAGATCCTCGTAGTTGGCCGACAGGTTGTCCGGCGAGAAGGTGTCGGCGAACGGCAGCGCCGTCTCAGGCACGTCGGCGGCCGTGTCCAGACCCCTGATCTGCCGGTCGATCTCGCTGAGGATCTCGTCGGACTTCGGGATGTCGGCGGTGGCGCCACCCAGCAGCCCGGAGCTGAGCAGCGGCGCCTGCCGCGTCCCGGCGGGGGCCGGATCGGTGGTGTCGGTGGTCGCGTCGGTGCCGAGCTTGCGGACGTCGTCGTCGGAGAGCAGCACCACCACACGGTGCCTGCTGGTTCCCGGATCCCCGAGGGTGACCTTGCCCTTCGCGTCCGTGACCCTGCCCTGCACGGTCACGTCCGCGTCCGCCTCGTAGACGTGCCAGGTGCCCTGGTAGGCGGCCTTGCGCGAGGTCGTCATCTTCTGCTTGACGTTCTCGCCGCTGCTGACGCCGACGCCGCCCTTGCCCTTGACGCCGCCGCGCACCTGGAGGGAGGCGTCGGGGCTGTTCTTGGTCGGGAAGCGGCCCGCGTCGAAGCCGACACCGCCCTTGATGCCGCGGGAGCTCTTGTCCGCCACGGCGGTGGACACGCTGGACTTGGTCTCGATCTCCAGCTTGCCCTCGCCGGGCAGTGTCTCGCGGAACCTGAAGTTGCTGAGCCGGGTCCGCGTGGACAGACCGACGGTGTCGCGGTTGCGGCCCGAACCGACCTGTTCGTCACCGCTGTTGGCCCAGCCGCCGTGGGAGGCGGTGACCAGGGACTTCAGATGGTCCTGGTCGGTGATCCCGTCCAGGGCGTCCTTCAGGTCGGGCACCCCGGTGTGCTTGTCGCCGGTCTGGTCGTCGGTCCGCCCGGTCACCTTCTGGACCGCGGCCGAGCCGGACTCCGTCGCCTTGGCCTGGAGTGACGCCGTCGGCGAGGCCTGGATCTTCTTCTGGAAGGCGCTGGTCAGTGACTGCTTCGCGGTGTCCCGGAAGTCGTCGGAGTCGGTGATGTGACCGATCGCGTGGCGCTGCGGCAGCACGTCCATCGTGGGAATGTCGGGCGGCGGCGTGCTCTCCGGCATGCTGTCCGGGGTGCGGGCGACCTCGACGGTGAGATGGCCGTCGGGCTTCACCTGCTGGATGTGCTGGAAGTGCGCCGAGGGCGCGTGTGTGGACAGCTGGGTGGTGGGACTCTTCGGGTTCTCGGTCCCGATCATGACGTGGTACGTCACCGGGTGTTCGTAGGTGTCGGTGTCCGCCTCCAGGGAGAACTGCCGCTTCACTTCTGTCTCGGCGCCCATGGTGAGCCCGTGTGAGGGGTTGTGAGCGGTGATGTCGGCGTTGCCGATGACGAAACCGCGCGTCACATCCGGGTGATCCAGCGAACGGCGCAGGTTACCGGCGAGGTTGACGACATGCTTGGTACTGCGGGCGACGGACTTGTCGGCGCCGGTCGTCCGGGTGCTCACCGCCTTCGTCGTCGACTTGCCGGAGTGCACATGGTCGCCCTTGCCGGGCTCGGCCTTGATCAGGATCTCGTGGGTCGTTCCCTCGCGCAGCGGCAGATGGGAACTCTTCAGCGTGATCCGGTAGGTGCCGTCCAGCAGCTTCTGCCCGGAGTCGCGCAGCTGCGAGGGGGTGAGCTGCTGGCGCAGCGAACGAAGGTTCTCCCATGCCTCGGGGGTGATCCGGGGCGGCTGCGCGGTGCTCTTGCCGTCGTGGGCGCCGGGGGTGCCGTGGTGGACCGCCTCGGGCGGCGGCAGGATGCCGGGCGAACTCTTCCACATCTCCCGCACGATGTGGTTCTCCAGCTCCGACGAGCCGGGGAAGTCCAGGAACGTCGTGCGCTGGGCGGCGACCGGATCGGTGAGCCGGTGGGCGTCTAGCTGCGGGTGATCGCCGGGTGCGGGTGCGGGCTCGTGGTGCGGGACGGCGCGCAGGACCTCGCCGTCCTGCGGGTCGATGCTGAGGGCCAGATGGTCGGCCGTGTGCGCCAAGTGCGATGCGGAGGGCGCCGGGGAGTGGTCACCGATCTTGGTGGTCGTGGTGTGGTGCAGTCCGTCGAGCCCCGGCCGGAACTGATGCCGTATCAGCTCAACGCGCAGCCGCACCTTGGTGGCGACCAGGTCGGCCTTGCCGGTGTGCTCATGGCTGGACTCGGTGCCGATGGCGTTCTTGCCCTTGGCGCCGTGGGTGAGGTTGCTCGAACCCGTGTAACCGGCGGTGCCGGTCAGCCAGGTGGACTCGGAGGTGTTCGCCGACTTCCACACCTCGCCGGTGGCGCCGCCGCTGAGCCCCAGCGACCAGGAGCTGTTCTCGGTGCGGTTCTGGCCGTGCTCGCCAGAGGACTTCGAGCCGAGGGTGGCCTTGTCGTCCACGGTGTGCAGGGCCCGGGAGTCGTCCGGCTCCACCGTCAGATGCAGATGGGCCTTGCTGCCGTCACTGAGGGTCAGCGGCTTCGACAGCAGACCCCAGCCGGAGGCGTGCTCGAACTCGTTGATGACGTTGGAGGGCTGGAAGAAGTCCTCGATGTCCTGGTGTGCCGTGCCGTCCGGGCGCGCCTCCCGCGGCAGCGCCTCGTAGACCGCGTTCCGTGCCGTGTCCAGGCCGGTGATCGACACCGGGTGACCCGAGGCGGCCCTCGGCGGACGGGGGGCCTGCACGGCGGAGCTGTTCGACTGGTCCGTAGGGGAGTGGTCCCAGCCCTGCCAGGCGCGCGGCCTGCCCTCGGCCAGATCCTCCGGCCGGGGCACATCCGCGCGGATGGTGCCGGTGATGTCCGGACGGGTGCCCTTGCCGCCGAGCGCGTTGCCCTGGTGGTCGGTGACCTTCACCTGGTAGGTGAAGTCGGAGGTGTAGCTGTCGGTCTTGCCGGTGAAGGCGATCTGGTTCGCCTTCTGGGTCGACGACTTGACCGTGGTCTCGCGGCCGTGGGTGGCGCCGCCCAGCTTTCCCGAGGGCGTGACGAGGACGGACAGCTTGTCGTTGACGGGATGGATGATGGTCGGACCGATCTCCAGGCCCGCCTCGGAGGAGGTCATCTCCGTCTTGCGGGGGTCGGAGTCCCGGGTCGACTCCGACGGTACGTCGAAGCCCTCGCCGTCGTTGTCCTTGGCCACGTCGGTGGAGGTGTCCAGGCGCCAGGGGGCCGCGGTGGCCCTCACCTCGACCTCGTAGGGCCTGCCGTCCACATGCACGGTGAAGCGCCAGCCGCCGTTGACCATCGGGTCGTGCTGCTTGCGGAAGTTGGCCGGGTCGAGGGCCGCGTCCAGGCGCTGGGCGACGGAGGTGTCCTTGCCGTGGTCGCCGAGCAGGGTCTCGATACGCGTACGGACACCGTCCGGGCCCGGGTCCTCGGTGATCTTCTTTCCGGCGAGGGACTCGGTGTGCCGGCCGTTCAGGACCGGGGCCGGGTCCTTGGCCGGGGGCGCGGGCGGCTTCTGCTCCTGCTCGTCGCCGGGCTTGAGGCCGACCGTCTCGGGGGTGTCGTCCTTGGGCGGGGTGTGGTGCTTCTCCGGCTCGTCCTTGGACTCGTGCTCGCGGGTGTGCTGGGACTTGACCTCGGTCTCGTTCTTGGTGTCGTCCCGGTCGGTGTGCTTGGTCTCGTCCTCGGAGACGTCCTTCACCGTGTGCTTGGTCTTGTCCTCGGACGCGTCCTTGACGGGGGCCTCGGGCTCCTCCGGGGTGTGCGTCTTCGGCGGTTCCTGGACGACCGGCTGCTGCTGCGGCTTCTCCTGGGGCGCCTCCTGGGTCACGGGGTGCTCGGCCGACTCGCGCGGGACGTCCTGGAGGGTGTGGCCCTTGTGGCCCTCGGCCCCGTCGTCCTTCGTAGTCTCCTCGCGACGGTCGGAGGACTCGTCGTCGCCGTGGTCCCGGTGCCCCTGGTCCCCCTCCTTGCGGTCGTCCCCCCGGTCCTGATGGTCCTGGGTGTGGTCCTGATGGTCTTCGCTGTGGTCCTGGTGGTCGCGGTCGCCGCCGGTGTCCTTGCCCTTGTCCGTGTCGCCGCCGCCCGCGTGGTCGTCGCCGCCACGGGTCTCCTCCGGACGCTGGGTCCAGGTGAGTTCGGCGTTCTCGTTCTCGGGGCGGAAGCGGAGCAGCGGTTCGCCGTCGGGGCCCTGGTGGGAGTCGACGATCTTGTCGAAAATGGACTTGCTGAAGGGGGAGGGCGGGTTCCAGAACATGTGCGCGCCGTGCATCACGGCGATGTCCTTGGCCTGCATCTCCCGGATCAGCGCGTCGTGCTCCTCCAGCGGGATACGGGTGCCGCCCGGGGTGGAGATGTCGTACAGATCGTGGTCACCGGTGATCGGCCGCGAGGTGCCGTCCTCACCGATGCCGTGCACCACCCCGTCCACCACGGTGAACTTCTTCTTCTGGTCCAGCAGCGCCATCTTGGCGGCGAGTTCGTGGTACTCGGTGGAGCGCTGGTTGTGGCGGGAGACGACCTTGTCCCAGTCTCCCTCGGGCACGCTGGACCGGTCGGGCAGGGTGGGCTTGAAGTAGCCGACGAGCCCGATGTTCTTGGCGTCCGCACCGAGATGGACATCGGCCGCGTTGATGGTCTTGGCCTTGATGTCCTGCGGCTTGGCCATGGCTCCTTGGTCGAGCCACTTCGGTGCGGTGGGGTTGGTGGGGCGGACGTCGATGACGAGGTTCTTCTCCCGCGCGATCTGGCGGAAGTTCTTGAAGTTCTTCTCCGGGATCCCGTAGTCGTGGCGTGCGGTGTACGAGTTCACCTCGCCGGGCTTCAGCGGCTTCGTCCAGGTGAGTTCGGCGTTCTCGTTCTCCGGACGGAAGCGGAGCAGCGGTTCGCCGTCGGGGCCCTGGTGGGAGTCGACGATCTTGTCGAAGACGGACTTGCTGAAGGGGGAGGGCGGGTTCCAGAACATGTGCGCGCCGTGCATCACGGCGATGTCCTTGGCCTGCATCTCCCTGATCAGCTCGTCGTGCTGGGGGTGCGGGATGCGGGTGCCGCCCGGGGTGGAGATGTCGTACAGGTCGTGGTCGCCGGTGATGGGGCGCTGGGTGCCCTCCTCGTCGAACCCGTAGACCACGCCGTCCTTGACGGTGAACTTGTTCTCCGCCTCGTACGTCGCCATCTTGGCGGCGAGTTCGCGGTACTCGGTGGAGCGCTGGTTGTGGCGGGAGACGACCTCGTCCCAGTCTCCCTCGGGCACGCTGGACCGGTCGGGCAGGGTGGGCTTGAAGTAGCCGACGAGCCCGATTTTCTTGTGGTCGGCACCGAGATGGACATCGGCCGCGTTGATGGTCTTGGCCTTGATGTCCTGCGGCTTGGCCATGGCTCCTTCGTCGAGCCACTTCGGTGCGGTGGGGTTGGTGGGGCGGACGTCGACGACGAGGTTCTTCTCCCGCGCGATCTCCCGGAAACCCTTGAAGTTCTTCTCCGGCATGCCGTAGGTCCCGCGCGCCGTAGGGATGTCGACCTCACCCGGCTTGGGCGGGTGGGCCGCCATCTGCTCCTCGTACGACGGCGCGACCGGCGCGTGCTGCCGGGTGGGGTCGGAGACCGGGTCCACCCAGGCGTGCTGCCGGGGGACCGCGGGTGCCTGCGCGCGCGACTGGTGCCAGGCGGGATCGTCCACCGGGTCGTCGTGCTGCTGCTGGTGCTGTCCGTGGTTCTGGTCGTCGGACACCACCGGGGGCCGGTGCTGGGTGCCGTTGTGCGAGGCGGTGTCATCGGTGGAGGACGGGGGCAGCTTCGGCGCGACCTGGTCCGAGGATCCCTGGCCTTCGTGCGGATGCGGCAGGGCGGTGTCCAGGGCGCCGTTGCGCACCAGGGAGTCGACCATCTCGTTCACCGAGCGGCCGCCCTGGAAGAGGCTGTACATGTCGTCCGGCACGACCGGCCGGTAGTTCTGCTCCAGCAGCAGCTTCGGCAGCAGGACCTGGACGTTGGAGCGGAGGTTGCCGTCCTCGAAGGGGTGGATCACATGCAGTGACCGGACGGTACGGGCGATCGAGGCGAGCTTCGCCCTGTCGTCCACGCCGGGCTCACCGACCCGCTCGTAGTGCTGCCGGAACACCGTGTCGACCAGGCCGGGGGCCTCGCCCTTGCGGTAGTTGGTCGACAGCGCCGGGTTGTTGTGCAGGAAGCGCGTGAGGATGGTGGCCGGTTGCGGCTTGGGCAGGCCCTTGGACCAGTCGTGCGTGGTCATGTCGTAGACCAGGGACCGGTCGCCGACCTTCTCGTCGAAGATGTCGGGGGAGAGCACTTCGCCCCGCAGCGGGAAGTGCGTCGGCCGGCCGCCGGACCAGTCGAGGTCCCGGCCGAGATGGCTGGTCGCCAGACCGTGCATCTCCCGGTACGACGACGAGTCCATCGGCGCCTTCACCGTGTCCGGGTCACCCAGGAACTTGGTGTAGGCCGCGACCATCCCCTTCTGGAAGCCGGGGGACCGGTCGTGGTCGTAGTACGAGCCCGGATCGTGCGGGAACGCCTCCTGCGCCTGGGTGTGGTTCTTGGGGTCGATATAGAACTTCCACCACTCCTTCTCGGGCAGGTAGTCGCGCAGGGTTCCCTCCCTCGGGCCCCTCGGCGCGACCGAGTCGGAGGTCATGGCAGGGGAGTGGTCCGGCGTCCGGTGGTCGCCGCCGTGGCCGTGCTGGGCCAGCAGATCGTCGTGACCCGCGGTGAGGGCGCCCAGGAGCTGGATGTGCCGGTCGCGCAGACCGCCATGGGGGAGCCCCTCGTGCTCGGGCTGCTGATGGACGTCGCCCAGCAGGCTGCCGGGGATGTGCGGACGCTGCGGAGCGGTCTCGTCCGCGTACTCGTCGCGCAGGCCCAGCTGGTGGGAGATCTCGTGCGCGTACTCGACGGGCTTGGCGCCCGGCGTCCAGCTGCGCTGGTCCATGCCGTGGCCGGAGCCCACCAGGTCGACGGTCAGGTGCGGCTTGTCGCCGGGGCCGACGCGCTCGATGGTCACATGCAGCCGGTCGCCGTTGGGCAGCGTGTACTTGGGGTCGTTGAAGTACTGCTTGACGCCCTGCTGCGCCCGGGTCCAGGTGTCGCCGGGGTTGTGCGCGCCCGAGCCGTCGTCGCGCAGCGCCACCCGGACGGTCAGATCGGTGTACGAGGTGTCGCCGACGGCGAAGCGCCGCTGGTCGAAGCCGGACCGCACCACATAGCGGGGGGTGCGGTTGAGCTTCATCCGGGGCGGCGGCCCCGGGCGGCGCAGCTCGTCCAGCCCCTTGGTGTCGGGCACCGGATGGCGGCCGGGGTCGGTCAGGTCCTCGTCCGAGGAGTCGGACCTGCGGTCGTCCTCGCGCTGGGCGGTGAGGTCCCCGTCGGTGTGGTCCTGGTGGTGCGGCTGCTGCTCGTGCGACTGCTGCTCGTGCGGCTGCCCGGAACCGGCGCCCGGCTTCGCCTCCTGCCGACCGGAGTCCTCGGCGGGGGTGTGGTCCGCGGGCCCCTTGACCGAGTGGTCTCCACCCGCATTCCCCTCGTGCGCGGGCAGGGTGTGCTGCTGGTCGATCGGAGTGTGGGTGCCGACGGGGGTATGGGTGTCGACCGGTGTGTGGTCGGCGAGCGGCGCGTGCTCGGTGAGAGGGGTGTGTTCGGTGAGGGGGGTGTGCTCGTCTGCCGGGGTGTGCTCGTCGCCGCCGGGGTGGCCGGATCCCGTGGTGATGCGGTCGAGGTGGCCGGGTGCCTCGGGGGCATGCGTCTGCTGCGACAGTTCCTGGCGAAGTGTCGCGGTTCGCTCGTCGTGTGTCTGGTGCGAGGACAACTGCTCGCGTACGTCGTCGATCTGGCGGGCGGTGTCCGCGGCGTCGCCGGTGTGGCCGCCGAGCACTTGCTCGCTGTGCTGTTGCCGCAGCTGCTCCAGACGGTCCGTCAGATCGCCTATGCGCTCCTGGCGGTCCTGCTCGCGCTGGTTCCGGTACCGGTCGAGCTTGTCGAGAGCCTCCTTGGCCTCGCTCTCGGACTTCGCCTCGTCGGCCTGGCGGCGCAGTTGCTCGGCGCGGGGGTCCTTCCCGTCCTCGTGGAGCGCGTCGATGCGGTCGCGCAGCTCCCGCTCGGAGGGAGGGTGCTCGGAGGTGTCCGACTTCAGCTGGTCCAGCCGCTGTTGGAGCTGCTGCTCCTCACGGTGTTCCTGGAGTTCGCGCAGCGCACGGTCGGCCTCGTCCGCGGTGGCGGCCCGGTCGGCCTGTTCGCGCAACTCACGGGCACGGTCGTCGGCACCGTCGTCGAGGGCGGCCAGACGGCGGTGCAGATCCTCGTCGCTGCCCCGCGCCGGGGTGCGTTCCGGCGTGGGCTCGTCCGACTTCAGCTGGTCGAGGCGCTGCTGAAGGTCGTGCAGCTCCTGGTGTTCCTCCAGATCCCGCAAGGCGCGGTCGGCGTCCTCGGGCGTCCTGGCGTTGTCGATCCGCTCACGAAGGGCCGCGGCCTCGGAATCGTGCTCCCCGGTGGAGCGCAACTGGTCGAAACGGTCGCGCAGTTCGGTGTTCCGGCGCAGCTCGTCCAGCTGGGAGCGCAGCCGGTCGGCGGTCGGTCCGTCGGTGGTCATGGCAAGGCGCCGGCGTACGTCCTCCACGTCCTGGTGGAAGGGGCGCGGGGCGTCATGGCCGGTCAGCACCCCGGAGGGGACATGGCTCTCGACGAACGCCGAGTACTCGTTGAGCCTGCTGTCGAGCAGATCCGGGTCGCCGGAGCGCCGGGCGCTCTCGACGGCGTCGACCTTGCTCTGCCACTCCTCCTTGGAGCCGGTGAAGTGCGTCAACCGGTCGAAGCCGCCCTGCGCGTGCGCGTGGAACGCGTCGTAGCGCTGGTTGGTGCTCCGGGTCTCGACATGGGAGCGGAAGTCGGCGAGGTGCTGTCCGGCCCCTTCCCAGTCACGGGAGGCGGTGGCCTCCTGGATGGCACGGGTGTATGTGTCGCGGTCGTCCTTGGACATCCCGGCGGCGCGCGCGGCCCGGTCGAGGTCCGCGGTGCGCCGGACGATCCCCGCGTCGGGTGCCACCGGCCGGTTCGTCGGCGGGGAAGGGGCGCCGTGCAGCGGGGTCGGCGGGTCGGGGTCGTGCGTGGGCACCACGAGGTCGTCGAGCCGCTGGATCCGCTCGTCCGTGGTCCCGTGGTGTCCGCCGGGGGCGTTGTCCTGCTGCTCCTGGAGGTGCGGCGGCGTACCGGGCGTGTGCTGCGGGGCCTCCGGCAGGGCGGGCGTGTGCCCGTCGCCGGTGGACGGGTGGACCGGGGGTGTGGCGGCCTGGTGCTGCGGGGTGGTCGTTCCGCCCTCGGTGACCGGGCGCGGGCCGGGTGCGCGGGGCGCGACCTCGTCCTGGCCGATGCGGTTGCCGCCGCTGGTGGCGGGGGAGCGGCCGTCGCCGGTCACGGTGGCCGGACGCTGCGGTGCGTTCTGGCCGGTCTCCTGGCGCGGCGCGGACTCCGTGCCGGGACGGGGCGCGGCGGGCGATTCCACGTTCAGGGAGGGGCGCGGGGAGCCCCCGGACTCGGTGGCCGGACGGTTGGACCCGGTCGCGGCGGGGCCCGGCTGGTTCGTTCCGGTGCCGGACGTCTGCGCCGGGCCGGACGTACTGCCGGGAGCCCGCTGGCTGTCGGCCGTGGTACTCGGGGCCTGGGGGCGGTCCGTCACGGTGTTGGTCGTCTGCGGACGGTCCGTCACGGTGGGGGACGGGCCACCGGAGGCGGCGGGCGGGGTGGCGCGGGCGGTGTCGGCCGGGCCGCTTCCCTGGTCGGTGGTGCCGGATGGCCGGGTGGTCGTACTCGGGTGCTGTGTGGTCGTACTCGGCTGCTGTGCAGGCGAGTTGTCGTGCTGGACCGGCGTACCCGAGTGCGGCGCCGCCTCACCGGAGGCCGGGAGGGTGTGGTTCCCGCCGTGGCCGTTCAGCGTGGTCTCGAAGCCGGGCAGCCCACCGGAGCGGCCCGGCGACTGCTGGGCGCCGGGGGACGCGGACAGATGCGGCGGGGCCTCGGACTCGGTGGGGGTGTGCGTGCCGTGCTCGGCGCCGGCGGTCGTACCGGGGCCGGTCGACTCCGTCGTGGGCCGGCCGGTCTGGTCCCCGGTGGTGACACCGCGGCTGCCGCCGGTCGTGGTGGTGCGGTTGCCGCCGGTGGTCTCGGCGGTGGTGCGCGAGGAGTTGCTGTTCCCGGAAGTGCCGCGCGTGGAACCGTTGTTCCCGGAAGTGCCGCGCGTGGAACCGTTGTTCCCGGACGTGCTGCCGCCCGACCGGGTGCCGGTGGCGGGCAGGGGCGCTCCCGTCCGGGTGTCGCCCGTACGCGTGCCGCCGGAGCCCGTGCCGCGGTTCGAGCCGGTGCCCCGGGTGCCGCCCGTTCCCGAGGTGCGGGTGCCCCCGTTCCCGATGACGGCGTCCTCGCCGAGGCCCTTGCCGCCGCCGGTCGTGCTGGTGCCGGTCGTGCCGTGACCGTCGCCCTTGCCCAGGCCCCCGGTGTCGAAGTTCTCCGCCCCGGTGACCCCCGGCTCGTTCTCGGTGGGGATCTTGGGCAGATGGAAGTCGCCCTCTCCCGGCAGATGGATATTGGGGGTGTGGACCTCGGTGTGCTCGCCGCCGCCGAACCTGCGGCGGCCGCCGCCCCCGCCCATCGCACCGATGATGCCGGAGGTCAGCGCCGAGCCCATGTCGTTCTCGCCGCCGAAGATCTGGGACATCACCTCGGTGGTCACGATGCTCGACGCGCCGCCGATCACGCCCTTGCCGATCAGCGAGGACGCGAACTTGGGCACGAACGCGCCGCCCAGCCCGGAGAAGACACCGCCGATCGCGCCACCGATCGCGCCGCCCTCCACGGCCTGGATCGTGGCGGCCGTGTCCCACTTGGTGCGGTCGCCCTTGAGGAACTGGATCCCCTGGATCACCGCGTCCATGCCGACCATGAACCCGACACCGGTGGCGATCGACACCAGCAGACGCTTCATCAGCATCTTGACGATCGCCCGCACCCCGGTGACCAGGGCCGGGATCACCTCCGGCGCCCAGAAGGCGAGTTCGGCGATCTCGACCGCCAGCCAGATCAGCTGCGCGATGATCATGTACTTCGCGTACTCAACCTGCAACCCGGTGTTCTTGCCCAGCTCGCCCAGCTGACCGGCCGCCTCGGCCATGTCGGGGATGTTGGACTTGAGCTGATGCGTGAAGTTCGAGAACTCGTCGGCGACCTGTCCGCCGATGCTGTTCAGCACTCCGCTGGTCGCGGGATCGATCTCGCGACTGATGGCGACGAGCTGCTGGGCGGCGTCGTCCCAGGCCTGACCGAGGCTGCGCAGCTTGTCCTCGTCACCCTTGGGCCAGTCCTGGCCGACGGCCAGCTTGGCGACCCAGCCAAGTTCCGGGGGCAGGTTGATGCTCATGACTTCGTTTTCTTCACCCTGGTCTCGACGGGCTGAGTCTCGGAGGTGCGCATCCGCCGGGTCGCCTCGACGTTCTCGTCCTCCATGCGCTCGAGGTTGACGGCCATCGTGTGGACGCCGTCGTGCATGCTGTCGACCAGCTGGCCCATCTGCCCGGTGCTGTCGATGATCTGCTTCCTGGGCGTGGCGTACTGCTCGTAGAACTGCCGCCCCGACTCGTCGTCGCCCCAGCAGTCGCCCAGTTCGCCGAGCCTGCCCTCCAGGCTCTTGCCGATGTCACGGAACCGCGCCGCCAGCTGCTGCACATACGGCAGCTGATTGCGCAGCCCGTCGGTGTCGACGTAGAACTCGCCGTTACCCATGTGTTCCTCCCGAGGTCCTGTGGTCGTGGCGGGGTGCGGCGCCCGGCGTCACCGGACGTCACCCCGCCGCACGTCCGGGCGACCGCTCGCGATGTAGTCGCGCACCGACTCGGGCATGCCCGGCTCCTCACCCAGCATCGCCGTGGGGTCGGCCTTGCCCTCCACCAGGTCGTTGATGGTGACACCGGCGGGCAGGCCGAGCGAGCCGACCTCCGCCACCGCCTCCAGTGCGTTGGCCCGGGCCTGGCGGATGGTCGACATCAGCGCCTCCGACAGCTCCTTCGGCGTCATCCGGTGGTACGCGCCGGTGGGGAACTCGATCGCGGTGACCTCGCCCTGCGCGTTCACGGTCGCCTTGACGGTCTGCCGGGGCGCGGTGGCCGTGCCGGTCACCTCGTTGATCCGGCGCCGTGCCTCGACGGCCTCCTCGCGCTGCTTGCGGTACAGCGCGAGCAGGTCCTCGATCTCCTGGTCGTAGGGACTGCTCACGTGGATCTCCTTGTGTGGTGCGATGGTGCTGCGGCGCGCGGGCGCCGCGGGGCGGGCGGTGTCACAGCACCGCCCCGGCTCCGTCCGAGGCCGCCGAACCCCAGGTGTCGCCCTCCTGGACCAGCAGGTCGGCGATGCCGCGGCTCGGCTTCTCCAGCTCCTCCTCGGACTCCGCATCCTCCTCGACCGGCTCGTGCGGGGGCAGTTCGGCGGCGTACTCCGAGGGATCGCCGGAGAAGGAGCGCAGCGGTACGGCGGGGACGACGGTCTCACCGGGCGCGGTGGACGCCGTCCGGTTGGGCCGCCAGGTGGACAGCCGGGGGCCGTCCTCCTCGCCCTCCACCGGGGCGCCCGTCCGGCCGGTCCAGGTGCTCGCCTCCTCCGTGGCGTAGCCGGGCGCCCGGACCTCCTCCTCGTCCTCGGTCGGCACGGACCACAGCAGCGGGACGAACGACGCCCCCGCGCTGTCCCACGCCTCGGTGTCCTCCGCCTCCGGGCCCCCGGCGGGCGCCACCGCGACATGGTCGTCGGGCAGTTCCTGGTCGTAGGGGTCCTCGTCGGGTTCCTCGGAGACCAGCTGCTGCGGTGGTACGGGCTCCGTCGCCTCCTCGTTCCCGTCCTCGTCGTCCGGGTCCTCGGGGCCCGGCTCCGCGGACGCGGACCGCGAACGGTCCTGGCCGCCGGCCACCGGCAGCAGGATGACCGCCGCGCCGTCCTCGTCCCGGTGCCGGTGGCGCCGCTCGGCGGGCTCCTCATCGGACGGGGCCGAGGCCGCGCCGAGGGCGGCACCGGCCGCCGCGCCCGCCGCCGCGCCCAGCAGGGCGGCGGGCAGCACGCCCTCGCCCAGGCCGTCATGGGCGCCCACGACCGGACGGTCCCCGTCGGGCTCGGCCTCCGCCGACCAGGGCTCCGCCTCGGGAGCCAGCAGGCCCGAGGCGTCGGACCGCTCCTCCTGCTGCTGCCCGCCGGGGGCCGCGGACGCGCCCGGCATCATGCCGGGCATGCCGGGCTCTGCGGCCGTGGCGAGGGGTGCCGCCGGGGCCGTCGTCGGCTCCGGGGCGATGGGCAGCCCGTCCGAGCCGATCATCACCCCCTCGGGCAGGGGCCCCGGCGCGACCGCGCCGGGCAGCGCGAGCCCCTCGCCGCCCGCCTCGGCCCCGCCCTCGATCTCGTCGGGGGCGTCCACGTCGCCCGTCCAGGGCTCGGCGTCGGGCTCCAGCAGACCGGAGGCGTCGCTCGGATCGGTGCTCGCCGACGCGGCGGGGTTGCTGCCGCCCGCACCCGGCATCATCGGCATACCGCCCGCGCCGAGCGGACCGCCCTCCGCGGTCTCCAGTTCGCCCGGAAGCGCCTCGGCCTCCTCCCCGTCGAAGGGCAGGCCCAGTCCGTCGCCGCCCGCCAGGGCGCCCTTGCCGCCGATCTCGTCGGCAATGTCGGGATCGCCGGTCCACGGCTCGGCGTCGGCGTCCAGGAGTCCGCTGGCGTCGCTGGGGTCCACGGCGCCGTTCTGCTGTGGTGCGCCGGATCCCATGCCGGGCATCATCGGCATGCCGCCCGCGCCGAGCGGGCTGCCGACACCGTCCCCGGTGCCGAGACCGCCCGGGAAGGCCTGCGCCTCGTGCTCGTCGAGGGGCAGTCCGAGTCCGTCGCCGCCCGCCTTGGCGCCCTTGCCGCCGATCTCGTCGGCCACGCTGGGATCGCCGCTCCAGGGCTTGGCGTCGGAGTCGAGGAGTCCGCTGGCGTCGCTGGGGTCCACGGCGCCGTTCTGCTGCGGTGCGCCGGATCCCATGCCGGGCATCATCGGCATGCCGCCCGCGCCGAGCGGGCTGCCGACACCGTCCCCGGTGCCGAGACCGCCCGGGAAGGCCTGCGCCTTCTCGTCCAGGGCCGGCGACTCCAGGGCGTCGTTGAGCGACGACGGGGTCTTGAGCCCGTTCGGCAGGCCCGACTCCATGCCGAGGCCGCCCGGGAACCCCTCGGGGGAGACATCGCCGAGCCCCTTCCCCGCGCCCAGGCCACCGGCGCCGCCGACACCCGTGTCGCCGGGGAAGTCCTCCGGAGCGACGTCGTCGGCCCAGCTGGAGGGAGCCTCCGCGAGCTTGCTGCCCGTCGGCAGCCCTTCCCCGTCCGTGTTCAGGGCGCTGGGGAAGGGGCTGGGCGCGAGCGTCGGGACGCCGCCGTTCAGACCGGTGCCGCCCGGGAACGCCGCCGGGTTGAGCGCCTGGTCCAGCGCGGACGGGTCGAGGGTGTCGTTGCCGAGGCCGTCCTCACCGGGACCGCCCAGCTTGGGCATGTCGCCGCCCAGGTCGGTGCCCCCGCTGAACGGGGCCGGCTTGGCGAATGCCTCCGTCGGGTCGAGGTTCGGCATGGTGGGCGCGTCCATCGCCGAGGTGTCGGGGGCGGAGAACTGCCGTGCGTCCAGCGGGTCGAGATTGGGCAGGTGCTGCTCGGTCAGGTCGGGGTTGGGGCTGTCCGGCAGGTTGTCCGGCACATTGGGATTGTTCGTGGGGCTGGTGACCGGCGGAGGGGTGTGCACCGAGTCGATGGTGACCTGGTACTCGCCCGCCAGGCTCTTGAGGACGGCCCGCATGTCACTGGTCATCATCTGCACCAGTTCGGGCTTCTCATGGATGGGGATCAGGCCATTGCTCATGGGCTTGACGCCCATCTTGATGGCCTGGTTGGCGTACCAGGTGTCGATGTCGGAGATCTTGACCTGCGCGTTGTACAGGTTGACCGAGTTGTCCGCGAGCTGCTGCGGCACCGAGTTGCCCGCCTCGCCGCCGGACAGCACGTCCGACGTCGCCTTCACCTGGCGCGAGAAGGTGTTGATCATGTCGAGGAAGGCGTCCGCCGCATCGCCCTTCCACGGGCCGTTGTCCCCCGCCAGCGCCTTCGCCTGATCCGCGATGCTCTTGGCGATCCCGGACAGCACCACCTGCGCGTTGAGGAAGTGGCCCGCCGCGTCCATCAGGGACTGGGGGTCGGAAATGCCCTTGGCGCGCTCCAGGTTCGCATCGGAACCGGTACCGGCGGACATGCCATTGATGGCCGCCATGATCTGCTTCCAGTCCCACGAGTTGTAGTCGTCGATCGAGCCCGGATCGGTTCCGGGATCGGCGAAGACACCGTCGCCGCTGCTGCTGTCGAAGCCGTGGCTGTTGTAATCCGGGCTGCCCATGAGTGCCCCTGTCTCCCGCTCACGCCTGTGTCAGGGCCCCCGCCGTCCCCCGGTGCCGCTGCCGGCACCGGGGGACGGGAGGACCGCCGGTCAACTTCCTGCGCCGCCGTGTCCGCCGGCGTCGGTCACCAGGCTGGTGAAGTCGCTGGTCGTGGTCTGCATGGCGTTCTGCAGATCCGTCGACTTCATCCGCCCGGCATCTTCCAGAGTGGTGTACTGCTGCGCCAGCTGCTTCACGCCGTCGCGCAGATCGCCCAGGCCCTGGGCGAGGTCCTGGAAGACCTTGATGTACTGATCCTTCAGTCCGGCATCGGCGTTCGGGCCGTTGACCTTCGTCCGGATCTGATTTGCGTGGTAGAACGCGCCGGGCTCCACCTGCACCTTTTGCAGAACGGAGGCGGCGTCCCGGGTGGGCTGGATCAGCTTGTCGATGTTGTTGGCGAACAACACCATCGACGGCGTGTCCACACTGGTCCCGCTGCCCGGGTTGCCCGAACCGCCCGGCACGTTCGGCGCGTTGAAGGTCGAGGCCGGAGGCACAGTGCCGTGCCCCGCCGCGATCGTCGTCCCGCCGTCGTAGTGCTGGGCCGTCGGCGTAGGGGTCGAGGAATGATGGTCATCAGAGCTCGGGTCGTACGCTGGGCGGTCTGCCATGTCAGGTCACCCCCAGAGCTGAACGCCCTGGCGCTCACCGGTCGAGTAGTACTCGTTGATGGTGCCCAGCATCTGGGTGGCGGCGGCGGCCTTCTGGGTCATGTCCGCGGCGGCCGCGTCCCACTGCGCCTTGACCTGCGCGTAGGTCTGCTGCGCGTCGCTGGTCCACTCGCTCAGGTGCACCTTCGCCTGGTTGTCCAGGTCGGCGAGGGTCTGGTTGATGCGCTGGGTGATGGAGTTCATCTCGCCGACGATGTAGTCGACCTGCTCCATCTGAACGGTGTACGTAGCCATGTTCTGTCCGGCTCCTTCGTGAGGACGGCTGGGTGTGTCGGGGGAAAGGCTGCGTCAGGAGGGGAAGCCCGGCAGGCCGATGTTGCCGGAGCTCATCTGCTGCGCGACCTGCTGCGCCTGCTGCTGGGTGTTCTCGTGGGTGTTGGCGTAGACGTTGGTGTTCTGCGCCAGCTTCTCCAGCATGGTGCGCAGCGCCTGGTTGACCTTGTCGAAGTCGGTCAGCCAGTCCTGCATGGCGTTGTGGTAGACGTTCGCGGCGTCACCGCTCCAGCTCGCACGCAGGCCTTCGATCTGGCCGTCCATCTGCGCGTAGGAGCCGGTGGTCTCGTCCAGGGCGGTCTGGAAGCTGCCCTGGGCAGCGGTCATTCCCTGGAGTTCAACTGACGTCAGTGCCATGGTGTGGTCCTCTCTCGTTCTGCGGCGCCGGCTGGGGCCGATAACAGCGATACCGCTCCCGTTGCGGGGGCGTATCCGCGCCGGATGGTGGGGGGTTCACCCGCATGCCGCCGGATCGTGCGGAGAGTCCGCGCGTCACGACGGGGGCGGACGTTTCTCATGTCCGCACCAGAGACTCCGTTTGCTGGTGCGGTGGTTCCGCCGATTCCGCATCCGGGGGCGCCGAGTCCCCGGATGCGTCGGGGGCCGCCGGAGCTGCGGGTTCCCGGCCAGGAGCCGCAGGGGGGCCCGGGAGATCGGACGGGGAGACGGTGCGGGTACGGGAGGAGGCCGCGAGCCGCTCCGCGAGCCGGTGCGCCTCCCAGGCCCCTCCGTGCGGCGGGGACGCCTCGAAGGAGGCGGCGAGCACCCCGGCGGCCTCGTCGGACAGTTTGAACCCGAAGCCCCGCAGCTGATGCCTCATCAACTCAATGGCCTGGTCGGCGGTGTACGGGTCCAGCCGCAGATACTCGGCGAACTCGTGCACGATCTCGCCGCGTTCGCGCATCAGCTCCCGCAGCTCGGCGGGGGAGCCGCACAGCGCCAGCACCGTACCGCCCGGGGTACCGGCCAGCCGGGCCAGCCCGTCGAGCACCGCGGTGCGCTCCGCCTGGGGGCGGCGGCCGAAGCCGTCGTCGAGGTTCAGCACCAGCAGCCCGCCCTCCGCCTCCTCCAGCGCGGTCGCCAGCCGGTAGGCGGGCTGCTCCGGCCAGCGCACCGGCAGCGCCGAGAGACGCACCTCGTGGACGGCGCCCACTGCCAGCAGCCCGGCCTCCGTCAGGCACCGCCCGTAGACCCGGGCCAGGGCCCGCCGTCCGCTGCCGAGCGGGCCCTCGAGGACCACATTGGCCTGCGTCGAGACGGGACGGCCCTGGGGCGCCCCCGCCCCGGTGAGCGCCTCCAGCCGGGTGCGGAGCGCGGCGCGCGCCGTGTCCAGGCCGGTCATCGCCGCCAGCTTCCGCAGTCCCGTGGACGCGCCCGCCGGTGCGGCGGGCGCCACCGCCTGCCGTGCCGGGGCGGGGCCCGCCGTCCGGGGTGCCGGGGACTCCGCGCCGCCGGGGTCGACGGGCACGGTGATCACATCGGCGCCGGTCAGCCGGGACAACTCGCCGTCGTCGTCCGGGGGTTCGGCCGCGAGACGGGAGGCCTGCCTGCTGATCATCTCCTCGAAGACCTGGCGGGCGACCCGGCCGTTGCCGAAGGTCTCGCTCTTCGGGACCTCCTCGAAGTACCGGTCGAGCGCCTCCAGGGCCGAGCCCGACAGCTCGTAGTAGTGCTTGGCGCACAGGCCCCGGACGATCGTGACCAGTTCCTCGGCGCTGTAGTTCGGGAACTCCACGGTGCGCGCGAACCGCGAGGCCATACCGGGGTTGGAGGCCAGGAACTGGTCCATCTGGGCGGAGTACCCGGCGACGATCACCACGACCTCGTCGCGGTGGTCCTCCATCAGCTTCATCAGCGTCTCGACGGCCTCCTGGCCGAAGTCGGGACCGGTGCCGCGGGACTGGTTGGTCAGGGTGTACGCCTCGTCGATGAAGAGCACACCGCCGAGTGCCTTGTTGAAGACCTCGGTGGTCTTGATGGCGGTGCCGCCGATGATCTGCGCCACCAGGTCGGCCCGGGCCACCTCCACGATATGGCCCTGGCTGAGGATGCCCAGCTCCGCCAGGACCGCGCCGTAGAGGCGGGCCACGGTCGTCTTGCCGGTGCCGGGCGGCCCCGCGAAGACCAGGTGCCGGCTCATGGGCGGCATCGGCAGGCCCATCTCCAGGCGCCGCTGCGTCATCTTGTTCAGGTTGATCAGGCCGGTGACCTCGCGCTTGACGCTCTCCAGACCGACCAGCGCCTCCAGTTCGGCCAGCGGGCCCGTCCCGGTGTGCCGGGTCTGGTGCGGCTGGGCGCCACCGTCCTGGCCGCCCATGCCGCCCGCGGCGCTGACCGTACGGCCGGAGGCGTCGCCGCCGGTCTCCACCCGTTCCACCGACACCTGACCGGACTTGAGCTGGTGCACCGGGATGCCGCCGTTGTCGCGGATCTCGCAGTCGTGCACCCGCACCGGCTCGTCGGTGTTGCAGCGCACACCGTCGCCGCCGTTGTCGAAGACGGTGCAGTTGGTCAGCTCGGCCCGTGAGGACGCCTGGATGGTGACGCCGTGGCCGCGCGCGCCATTGACACGGCAGCCCACCGCGGTGACCGCGCCACCCCCGGTGACACGCAGACCGTCACTGTCGGATCCGGTGAACTCGCTGTCCCGCACGGTCAGTTCACATTCGGCGCCGACAACCGCGGTGCAGCCGGAGAACGCCGAGCCGTCCATCTCGGCACGGGCGCCCGAGGCGAGGGCGAGCCCGGTACCGCCGCCGGAGCGCAGCCGCAGGGCCGACAGGGTCGCGGAGGCACCCTCCTC
Organism: Streptomyces sp. NPDC052040; assembly: GCF_044548405.1. NCBI lineage: Bacteria > Bacillati > Actinomycetota > Actinomycetes > Kitasatosporales > Streptomycetaceae > Streptomyces > Streptomyces sp. NPDC052040. The sequence goes on from NZ_JBIUBV010000001.1 coordinate 1,041,145, forward strand.
CAGTTCGACACCGGCCGTGCCGCCGGGGGCGAGGTCCGCCTCCCGCACGGTCAGCCGGGCCCCCTGGCCGGACGCCCGCAGCGCGGCACCGCTGCCGCCCTCGGTCGTCAGCTGCTCCAGGACCACTTCGCCGGACGTCTGCACTGCCGCCGTGTCCGCGCCCGCCACGGTCAGCTCGGTGCACTCGGCGTGCCCCTCGGCCTCCACCAGCAGACCGGTCGGGGTGGAGCCGATCCGGCAGCCCTCGAGCCGGGGCCGCCCGCCGGGTGCCACATGGATGCCCTCACGGCGCGCACCCGAGACCGTACAGGCGCGCAGCACCGGCGCGCTGCCGCCGCCCACATGCACCGCCTGGCCCCCCGAACCGGAGAACGAGCAGCGGGTGAGCGTCACTTCGGCCGTGCTCGTCAGATAGGCGTCCAGTGCCGCGCTGCCGGTGACCTCGACCTCGGTCAGATCGGCGCGCGCGCTCTGCTCCACGGCCAGCGCGGGCTTGCCGCTGCCGGAGATCCGGGTGGCCTCCACCACCGCCGTGGACTGCCCGTTCACACAGATCCCGTTGCCGCGGGCCCGGTCCAACTCGCAGTCCCGCAGGGTCAGTCGGCCGTGCTCGGCCACCACCACCGCCGAGGAGCCCACCTCGTGGATACGGGACCGCTCCACGGCGTTGCCGCCGCCCGAGGTGACCACGATTCCGGCGCCCTGGGAATTGGTGACCTGGCAGTCGCGCAGCGCCACCACGCCGTCCTGCCAGGCCAGTACGGCCGCCCAGGCCTCCCCGGCGATCTGGCAGCCGTCGAGCGCCGCCTGACCGCGCCGCACATCCAGCACCGGGGCCTCCCGGTCGGAGCCGGACAGCGTCAGACCGGTGAGCTGCACCGCCTCCGCGTCCAGCACCACCGTGCTGCCCGAGGACGAGGCGATCTCCACCGTGCCGCCCGCCCCCTCGGCGGCCAGTGTCACCGCGCGGGTGATGTAGAGGGCCTCGTCGTACCGGCCCGGAGAGACGGTGATGAGTGAGCCGTCGGCGGCATCCGCCAAGGCGTCGGCGATGGCGCGGTAGGCCCCGGGACGGTCCGGGGACACCAGTAGCACGGGCCGGGTCACAGCTTCGCTCCCTTGTCAGGCGCACTCTTGTCGCCGCCATTGCCGCGCGGACGCTGCCGCCGCGCTCCACCGATCAGGCCCGGGGGCGTTCCGAAACGCTCCTCCGGCCGCTTGCCGCCCTGATCGCCGCCCTCGGACTGGGCCGAGTCGTTCTCGCGCAGCGCGCCCGCCGCGCGTTCCAACCCGTCGAGGGCGATCTCGTCCAGCGGGACCCGCTGGACATCCACCTTGCCGTCGGAGGCGATCTCCGACGGCGACAACTCCCGCAGCAGGACCGGACCTTCGCCGTCCGAAGGGCGCAGCACCTTGAACGTGGTGCCGGGCAGGAACATCACCCGGTACGGCTCGGCCGGTTCGATCAGGCTGGTACGGCGGGCCGTCATCGACCAGATGAGGAAGTCGGTGCCGTTGTCCGGACCGGGGTGGGGCGCGCTGTACGCGGTGCAGAACGCCCACTCGGTCGCCAGTCGTCCCTCCCGGTACCACTCGCGCTCCATCGGCGTGGCCCGGGCCCGCAGCAGGGCCGCGCCCCGGTAGGACGGCAGCCTGCGCAGTCCCGCCGCCACACAGCGGGCCAGCGGCACATGCGGCCCGACCGCCGCGGACCGTACCGCCTCGTCCACCTGGCCGCTCTCGCCGGACAGATAGAGCCGTACGGCGACCAGATCGGTGAGGGCGTCGGCCGCCTCGCCGCGGTTGCCGCCGCGCAGTCCGGGGGACTCCGACATGACCCGGGAGACCGTGCCCGCGACGGCGTTGTACTGCGTGCTGAAGGTCTTGCGGACCCAGTCGCGCTCCTTGGCCGTACCGCGCTCCGGCAGTACGGCGCAGGCCGAGCCCTTGGGCACCGGCTGGACCCGTACCCCGGCACTCGCCTTCGGGGCCGGGGGTGCCGCGGCGCCGCTGCCGGGGGCGTCGGACGCGGCCGGACTCCCGGAGCCGTCCGGCACCGGGGCGGCGTCGTCGGGACGTACGGGTCCGGCGGCCGAGAAGTCGGACTCCAGCCGGATCAGCCGGGCCGGGGCGGGGGCACCGCCCGCCGCCTTCGCCGCGGCGGGCCGGGACGCCGACGCCGCAGGCGCCTCCGCCGGGTTCGGCACGGCGGGGCCGGGGACACCCGGGGGCGGGGCCTGCGGGGCCTGTGGGTTCGGTGCGTCCGTGACGGGGGGTGCCGCCGGGGCCGCCGGTGCGGGCGGGGCGTCCGGGGACGCGGGGGCCGGTCCCGAACCCGGGGTGGGCGTGGGCGCGGGTGGGGCTGACGGTGCGTCGGGTATGCGCCGCTCGGCGGGGCGGTCCGCGTCGGTACGTTCGCCGGTGCCGCCGGGGGCCGGGTCGTGCCGCGGGGGCTGTCCTGGCGCGGCGGGTTCGGCGGCGAGAAGCAGGTTGGGCAGCTTGGGGCGGCCGGGCGCGGTGGGCGCGGGGGCGTTCGGACGCTGGGCAGGCGAAGGCGGCGCCCCGGGGTTGTCCAGACGCTGGGCAGGCGCGGGCGTAGCCAAGGGGGCCTCGGGGTCCTGGCCTGGCGTGGGCGGAGCCGACGGAGTGTCAGGCGTGGGCCGGCGTCCGGAGTCCGGGACGGGAGGCTCGTGGATGTCGCCGGGGCGCGGGCCGCTCTGCGGGGGCTGTCCCGGGAAGCCGGGTTCGGCGGCGGGGGGCAGGTGGGGCAGCTTGGGGCGACCGGGGGCGGTGGGAGCGGGCTGCGGCACCGGGGGCAGGTCGGGACGGAGAGCGGGGTCGGGCGAAGTGCCGGGGCCGCCCTGCGACATGCCCGGACCCGAGCCGGGCGTGAGCGGGCCCGAAGGGGACGGGCCCGAGCCGGGCGCGAGCGGGCCCGAGGGGGACGGGCCCTCGGCAGGAGCAGGCGAGACCGAGGGGCTGTTCGGACCCTGGCCAAGTGCACCCGGACCCTGCACGGAGCTGGACGGATCCGACGGGCTGCCCGGCCCCTGGTCAAGGGCGGGCGGAGCCGACGGGCTGCCCGGACCCTGTGCGGCGGCAGGCGCAGCCCACGGGCCGTCGGGCCCCTGGGCAGGGTGGGGCGGAGCCCACGGGCCGTCCGGACCCGGGGCGGAGGCCGCCCGGTCCGTCGGAGTGTCCGGGCCCTGGGCAGGGGCAGTCAGGGCCGGTGCTATCTCCGGGCCCTGGCCGGGCCCCGGCACGCCGGGCCGCCCCGATGCCGCGGCCGTGGCGACCCGGGCCGCGTCCGCGTCCGCTCCGTGCCCGGCGGGGCGCCCGGCGTCGGACTCGGTGCGCGGCAGCGCGGCCGTGGGCACGTCGGACTCGGTCCTGGCGGCCTGGGGCGCCGGAGCGGGCGCGACCGGCGCGGCCGCGGCGCTGCGGCCGACGCGGACCGCGGGGGAGTCGTCGAGGTCGAGCCGCTCCAGCGCGGGCGACTGCCCGCGGCCGGTGACCGGCGCCGCCGCGCGCTCCGGGGCGTCCTGCGGCCGCGCCGAGGACTCCGGTGCCCAGGGCGCGATCTCGGAGGGGCGGCTCTTCCTGGCGGTCAGGGGCGCCGCGGCCACCTGGGGCCCGAAAGCCTCGGGCTCCTGCGGCGACCAGAGATAGGCCTCGTCGGTCACCCCGGCCGCCCGGCCCGGCTCGTCGGCGGGTACGACCGTGAAGCCCTCGCGGCTGGCCGGGTCGAGTTTCCACAGCATGTCCTCGGCGAGCGCGCGCATACGCTCCTCGACGCCGGGCGTGCTGCGGTCGTAGAGGATGGCCGCGGCACCCGGCGCCGCGGGTATACGGCGTACCGAGTCACCGTCGGCGGGCTCCGCAGGGGGCCGCATCCACAGGCCGCACTGCACCACTTCGAGGACCGCGTCATGGGCGTACTCGTAGACACCCGCGGAGATCTCCGGCACCTCGGCGAGGGGCCGCCGCAGGCCGAAGAGGGCGGGCGGGGCAGGGGTGCCGCCGGTGCGCGGGAAGTACATCAGCTCGCTGACGAAGGGCCGGTGGCCGGGCGTGCCGTCCGGCCGCAGCGCGAGCACCTCGGGGGAGTCAAGACCCACCCGTGCCTTGACGGGCACACCGGTGTACAGGACCACCTGCTGGCCGAGGGCGTCGGCGAGTTCCTGCCCCAGCGCCCCGCTGCCCTCGGGCAGCGCGACCGGCCCGAGGTGCAGAAAACGCACCCAGGAACGCGCGGAGGGCAGCACGGTGTCCCAGAGCCGGGCCACGTCCGACAGCGGCACGGGCGGTCCGCCGGGGCTGCCGAGGACCACGGTGAGGATCTCGGGGTGGCTCGGCAGCCGGTCCACGAGGTCCTGGCCGCTGTCGTGCGAGGCCGCGGTGTGCGGGCTGTGCACCCACACCCCGCTCGGGACGGGCTCGACGACACCGTGGCCGCTGGTCACCCAGGGCCGGTCGAAGGTGGAGAACTCCCAGCGGGGCTTGGGGAAACGGCGCGAGTCGCGCTCCGCCGCGCGGCCCGGCCGGAAGCGCAGCCAGCCCGCGCCGTGGTCGCTGGGGATGAACAGGCCGCCGCCGTCGGTCAGCAGCACCTCGCCGTCCGGCGCCAGCACCAGCCGGTCCAGCCGGTCCGCGATCCGCTGGGCGGCGCTCCGCGACTCCTGCGGAGTGGCCCGGCCGAAGACCAGGCGCAGACTGTTCCCCCGGTGCGCCAGCAGGCGTGCCACCGCGTCCGCGGAGTCCTCCAGCGCGCCGAACGGCAGGTCCACCACGGCCACGGTGTGCTGCGGGTCCGGCGCGAGTCCCGCGGCGAACGCGGCCGCCTGCGGGTCGGGGTCGCCCTTGGGATGGATCAGCAGCGAAGTGCCCGTGGCGCGGCACTGCAACGCTGTCCCGCCCGCCCGGACGGCTCCCAGTCGGATGCGCATCCGCTCACCCCACCCGGGCCGCGTGGCCGGTGGGCGACGGATCGGTGCTCACCGACGGGGCGGGAGCGGTGCCCGCCGCCGCGCCGGTACCCGACGTACCCGAGCCCTGCGAGGTACCGGAGGTGCCCGACGCGCCGGACGGGCCCGGCGTCCCGGCGGCCGACGGCGCGGCCGCAGGACCGCCGAGCGGCGCCGACTTCGTTGTCAACGCGGCCGCCGTACGGTCCAGCTCGGGCCCGCGCGGCAGCACGGCGAGCAGGCTCTCCGGCAGCGGCGCCCGGGTTCCGCCGTCGATGCCCAGGTCCTGCGGGGCGGAGGAGTCGCCCAGCGGATAGGCGATGCCCCGGTCGGTGACGAGATAGGTCCGCGGGTTCGAGGCCTGGGCCGCCAACTGCTCCTGGTCGACCGCGTAGACGCCGTGCGACGGCGGCACCAGCACGGCACGGTTCCCGGTCGCCGCCGGGCCGCCCTCGACCACCACGGTGGCATCGAGCGTGCCGCCGTGGGCCGTCTCGCGCAGACACACCGTCTGCCCGGAGGCACCGGCCGACGGGGCGTTGAGGACGTCCGGCAGGGCGCTGCCCGAGGACTGGTCGGCGGACACATGGGCGGCGGCGATGTCGGCCGCCGACACCTGACGCGGCGCGGGGGCGCCGGGCTGCGCCGCGAGCAGAGCGGCCTCGGTGGCGCTCACCGGGGCCAGGCCGTCACCGGTCATCACGTAGGACCGCTTGGTGCCCGCCGCGGCGGTGGTGAACAACTGGCCCACGGTCACCGGCTGTCCGGCGACCTGTCCGGCGGCCCGTCCCGTCCCGTGGATCTTCGCCGGGGCGAGGGCGACGCCGCTCGGCACGGAGGACAGCCAGGCCGAGGGGGCGGGGACGGGCCGGTCGCCGTCCAGGCCGAGCGCGATGAGCGTGGCGTTGGACGGCACCGGGTACTTGGCGCCCCGCCACAGCAGATACCGCTTGCCCTCGGGCGACTTCAGCAGCAGCTGGCGGCCGGAGGGGAAGGCACCGGCCCGGCCGCCCGGTGCGAAGTCGATGACCCGGCCGGACGCCAGGTCCGGGCGCAGGCAGTCGGTCCAGGTCCCCGGCAGCAGGGTCGCCGCGGTGGGCAGGGCGTCGGGGGCGCCGTTGATGCCGACCGGTGCGCCGTGCGGCACATCGTTCAGCGCCTTGGCCGCCACGGTGCGCACGGTGCCCTTGCCGGTCAGCAGCAGGGCGGAGGCGTAGTTGCGTACCGGACGCAGCTGGCCGTCCAGGTAGAGATAGCGGTTGCCGGTCTCCTTCTCCACGATGATGGAGCCGGGCTTCCGCCACTCCGCCGTGGTCACCGGCGACAGCTTCCCGTAGATGAGGAATCCCACGCACAGCAGGACAACGATGCCCGCGCCGAAGAAACTGCCCAGCGCAGCCCGCTTGGTGGGGCTGTCGCCGCGGCCCGGGTCGCCGCTGACCAGGGCGGTGGCGAGCCTGCCCATCGCGAACTGGTACGCCTGCATGTGGTCGCGTCGTGTCTGCACGCTCCGGCCCCCCTCAGCTCGTCAGGGAACGGAAGTAGGAGTACGCGTGCAGCGCCTGGAGCAGCAGGGGCAGCAGCGCGATCGCGGTGACCGTCTCCAGCAGGTCGCCGCTGTGGCCCCACACCGGCAGCAGCCGGCCGCGCGGCAGCCGCCAGGCCGCCACCAGCAGGGCGGCCACGGCCGCGAGCAGCACCGCCACCACGACGATCCGGGCCCCGGTGCCCGCCGGGGCGAACCGGGTCAGTCCCACGGTGATCAGTCCGATCGCCCCGGTCACCACCATCGGCACCCGCTGCGCGGAGCGGTTCAGACCGCGCGAGCGCAGCAGTATCGCACCGGCGAACACCAGCGGCAGCAGCCAGCCGATCCAGCCGCCCTCACGCGTCATGTACCAGAAGGCCCCGGCGTAGACGAGCGCCGACGACAGGCTGAGGGTGTCGAGGTAGGCGCTGGCCAGCCTGACCCGGCCGTCCACCCGCTCCTGCGGCTCCGGGTCGATGTCCTCCTGCAACTCCTCGGCGTTGTGCGGGAGCCGGGGGATGCGCAGCCGGGCCATGCGCAGCGCCAGCCGGGGCCCGAAGTGGCCCAGTACGAACATGGCCACCGCCACCACGGCGACCGCCTGGCCGCCGTGCCAGTCGGTGGCCCGCATCAGTCCGATGCCCACGGCCGCCGCGAGCGCGGTCAGCAGTACGGTGCCGGGGACGACCAGCGGCAGCGGGCGCAGCGCCAGCAGCGTGACCGCGAGCACCACCACACAGGCCGCCGCGGCCAGCACCCCGGGCATCCCCGGGGCGTAGTCCCCGTGCGGCCCCTGACGGACCGCCAGTCCGGCGAGCGCGCCGAAGGCCATCGAGCCCAGGCCCGCGACCAGCACGGTGCCCCGGTCGGCGCCGAGCCGGGCGGCGACCACACATCCGGCGGCCAGCAGCGCGGCGATCACCCCGGCACCGGCCGCGGCCCCCCAGCCGGGGCCGAGCCCCAGCAGCGCGGCGGCCAGCGCGGGCAGCGCCAGCACCGCCATGCCCAGGGCGAGCCCCCGGGTCAGCTCGGGACGCCAGCCGCCCGGCAGCGCGGCCACCGAATGCGCCACGCCGTCGGATATGTCGTCGAAGTGCAGCGCGGGCAACGGCTCCTCGGCGGGCCGCAGATGGAGGACGTCGCCGTGGCGCAGACCCAGGGTCGTGGGGGTGCCCTCGACGTCGAGCGGGTCCTCGCCGAGCCGTTGCAGCACCCACGGCGCTCCGCGGTCGGCGGTGTCCGCCGTCACATGGCGCACCAGGACGGGCAGCAGGGCGGAGACGGCGGTGGTGAGCGGGATCGCCAGGTCGGCCTGGCCGGTGGGGCCCACGACCGTCACCCGGCAGACCTCCGAGGCCGGGGCGGTGACCGCATGCGCTGTGGTCATCGGGCTGCTCCTGTGATGCGGTGGTTCGGGACGGACGGACGCGGCGCGGGGCCGTGCGGTGCGAGGGGGGACCGGCGCGGTCCGGCGGCGGGGCTCACGGGGTCACCAGACCGGTCTGGACGAGCTTGACCGAACGGCGGGTGACGAGTTGGGCCCGGCCCGCGGGAAGGGTGCGGGGCTTGGCCTCGCCGAGGAACTTGCCCTCCTCCTTGGGGTAGGAGAACAGCAGGGCCGGGTTGCCCAGTTCCCACAGCCGGCGCAGGACCGGGTCCATCATGGCGCGCACGGCACCGGAGGTGCTGCGGGCCACGACCAGGTGCATGCCGATGTGCAGGCCCTGCGCGAGCAGCGGCACCAGCGGCGCCATCGGCGAGGGGGCCCCGGGAGACCCGGAGAACAGGTCGTAGTCGTCGATGAGGACGAACAGCCGCGGGCCCTCCCACCAGTCGCGGCGGGCCAGCTGCTCGGGGCTGATGTCCGGTCCCGGCACCCGCTTGCCGACCGACACCGAGGCGCTGGTGGCCAGTTGGGCGAGGGCGTCGCTGTCGACGACGTAGCCGACCCGGTACTCCTCGGGCACCGAGGTGAGCAGGCCGCGGCCGGGGTCGGCGACCATGATCCGCGCCTCGTCGGGGCTGTACCGGGAGGTGATGGAACGGATCACCAGGCGCAGCGCGTTGGTCTTGCCGGTCTCCCCGTCACCGAACACCATCAGATGCGCGGTGGACGAGAAGTCGTGCCAGGCCGGTTCGAGCCGCTGCTCGTCCCAGCCGAGGCACACCCGCAGATCGCCGTCGGCCGCCGGGAGCTGGTTCACCGGGAGACGCGTCGGCAGCAGCCGGACGCCCGGTGCGGGGCGGCCGGTCCAGAAGGTGTCGATCTCCGCCACCGCCGCCTTGGTGGCGGCCGTGAGGTCGGCGGTCTCGCCGGAGCTGTCCAGGCGGGGCAGGGCGGACAGGAAGTGGTGGCCGCCCGCGGTCAGGCCGCGGCCCGGCTGGTGCGGCACGGTCGCCGCGGTGCGGGAGCCGACCTCGGACTCCATGGAGTCACCGAGCCGGAGTTCGAACTTGGTGCCCAGCAGGTCGCGCAGCCGGGGCCGGATCTCCGACCAGCGCACGGCGGAGCCGATCACATGCAGACCGAAGGACAGTCCGCGCGCGGCCATCTCGATGACCCGCGGCTCCAGGTCCTCGTAGTCCTGGCGCAGCGTGCCCCAGCCGTCGACGACCAGGAACACATCACCGTACGGGTCGTCGATCTGGCCCGAGGCCTTGAGCTGGCGGTAGGCCGCCATCGACTCCAGGCCGCGCGAGGTGAACTCCTCCTCGCGCTTCTCCAGGAGCTGGGTCAGCTCGGCCACGGTCCGCAGCACCCGGTCGCGTTCCAGACGGGTGGCGACCGAGCCGACATGGGGCAGCCCGGCCGTGGAGACCAGACCGCCGCCGCCGAAGTCGAGGCAGTAGAACTGCACTTCCTCCGGCGTGTGGGTCAGGGCCAGGGACAGCATCAGGGTGCGCAGCATGGTCGACTTGCCGGTCTGCGGGGCGCCCACGAGGCCGATGTGGCCGTCGGCGCCGGACAGATCGGCGACCAGCAGTTCACGCAACTGCTCGAAGGGCCGGTCGACGATGCCCAGCGGTACGCGCAGCGTGCCGGTCGACGGATGGTCCGCGGCGCTCATGCCGCGCACCGGGTCGGGGACGATGCCCGGCAGCAGCTGGTCCAGGCTGGGGGACTCGGTCAGCGGCGGCAGCCACACCTGGCGGGCCGGCGGCCCGCTCTCCTCCAGTCGTCCGATCAGCACCTCGAGGAGGCTCTCCTCGCTCTGCTCGGTGCCCGCGGACCCGGTGGGCTCCTCGCGCTCGGCGGCCCGCGCGGACCGCCCGGCCGCCTCGGCGAGATCCTCCTCGACCCGCTCGGACAGCAGCATGCCCTGCTGCTCCAGGCCGAAGAGGGTGATCTCCTGGGCTGCCCTTGCCTGTTCGGCGCTCTGCTCCGCCTCGCTCACCGGCTCCGGCGCGGCCCCGGAGACGTAGGCGGCCTTGAAGCGGACCAGGTTGGTGGTGTCCACCTTCAGATAGCCGTTGCCGGGGGCCGAGGGAAGCTCGTAGGCGCTGGAGACGCCGATGACGCTGCGGGACTCCATCGAGGAGAAGGTGCGCAGGGCGATCCGGTAGGAGAGGTGGCCCTCCACCTTGTGGATACGGCTCTCGTCCAGGCGCTGGGAGGCGAGCAGCAGATGCACGCCGAGGCTGCGCCCCAGTCGGCCGATGGAGACGAACAGGTCCACGAACTCGGGCTTGCTGGCCAGCAGTTCGGAGAACTCGTCCACGATGATCAGCAGCGAGGGCAGCGGCGTCAGGTTGACCCCGGCGCCCCGGGCCTTCTCGTAGTCGAACAGCGAGGAGTACCCGGAGTCGCGCAGCAGCTCCTGGCGGCGGATCATCTCGCCGTTGATGGAGTCGCGCATCCGGTCCACGAGATGGATCTCGTCGGCGAGGTTGGTGATGACGGCCGAGGTGTGCGGCAGCCGGTCCATCCCGAGGAAGGTCGCGCCGCCCTTGAAGTCGACCAGCACCATGTTGAGGACTTCGGAGGAGTGGGTGGCGACCAGGCCCATCACGAGCGTGCGCAACAGCTCGCTCTTGCCGGAACCGGTCGCACCGATGAGCAGGCCGTGCGGGCCCATGCCGCCCTGGGCCGACTCCTTGATGTCCAGCTCGACGACCTCGCCCTCGTCGGTGACACCGAGCGGCACCAGCAGACGTGCCGACTGGGCCTGGCGCGGGCGCCACTTCCCTGCCACGTCGAAGGTGCGCGGGTCGCGGATGCCCAGCAGGGCGGTGAGGTCGAAGTCCGAGTCCAGGGCCCGGTCCACCAGGTCGACACTGCCGCTGGTGCGCATCGGCGCCAGGGTGCGGGCGAGGGTGTCGGCCGCCGTACGGCTGAGTGTGTCGGCCTCTGCGGTGACCGTGTCGTCGCCGGACGGGAAGGCCACCGTGGTGCCGCGCGTGGTGAGCCGCAGCACCTTGGGTCCGCCGGTCATCGCGCCCGTCGCGTCCAGCAGCACCACGTTGCGCAGCCCGCCGTGCAGCAGCCGGGAGTTCTCCGGCAGCCGCACACCCTGGGCCACGATCACCACGAACGGCTCGGCCACGCTGGGCGAGGCCTCCGGGTCGTGGTCGGGGCGGTCGCGGACGTCCGTGCCGAGGAGGTCCATCAGCGTGTCGTGGTCCTCGGACGCCAGCCGCACCTGGCCCGCGTCGTCCGCCTCACTGGGGTGGGCGTTGTGCGGCAGCCACTTGAGCCAGTCCCACTCGGTGCGTGCCGACTCCCCGCCCAGTACGGCGATCCGCAGTTCGTCGGGGGAGTGGAATACGGCGAGCTGCGCGACCGCCGCGCGCAGCAGCGCGAGGGCGGGCTCCGGCTCACCGGCCAGCTCCACGCTGGTGAACCGGCGCAGCGCGACCGGGATCGGCAGCCGGGGCACGGTCTGGTGCGCCTTGGTGAACCGCCGCAGCGAGATGGCCGTCAGCGGTTCCAGGTCCTCCACCGGCTTGGTCTGCGGCGGCAGGAACTCAAGTGCCGCGCGGCGGATGCCCTGTCCGATGCGGATGCGGCCGAAGTCCTCGTGGGACGGGCGGCGTTCCCACAGCCGGGGGCCCATGGCCAGCGCCCACAGCTGCCCCGGATCGGGGTTGTCCCACAGCAGGGCGGCCCGCTGCTGGGCGGCGGCCTGACGGGCCTGGCGGCGCTTCTGCGCGAGATAGCGGAGATAGTCACGGCGTTCCGCGCGCATCCTGCGACGGCGCTCGCCGCTGGCCCGGCCTATCTGGGTCAGCGTCATGCTGACCATGGCGATGCCCATCATGCCGGACATGAGGTAGGTCGTCGGCCCGGCGCTGCGCATGGAGAACATGAGGACCATGGCGCCGGTGCCCAGACCCATCGGCAAGTACATCAACGCCGACCCGAAGTCGGCACTTGCCGGTTCGCCCAGCACCGGGGGTTCTGCCAGCTCGACCTGTCCTTCGGGGAGCTGCGGACCCTCGGCGCGCGGTGAACGCTTGGCCACCACGGTGCTCAATGTGCAGACCTCTCTGGCGCGTGCATGTCAGTGCGCTGAGACGAATCGCAGGCGCGTCGACGGGTGTTGGTCAGTACTGCGGGTGGAGGTGGCGGCCCCCGGTGGCCCGATCCTAAGCCCCTGAAGTTGGTGCTGGGTGAACGTTCCTTGGCCGTCTGAGCTTCATCTGAGGAAATTTTGCTTCGTCTTTTGATCTTTTGTTGCGGCAGAAGGTTTGAACACCCGCCCGGGGCGCGTTAGTCCCGGGCGGGTGGAAACAGGTGCAAAGCTGACGCTTCGTCACTCCTCGGGTCAGGTCGTGAAGTAGTGACCCTCCTCCAGATCCGCGAGGAGCCCCGGATGGACGGGACGCCACCCCAGTTGCTGCTGCGTACGGGCGCTGGAGGCCGGGACGTCCAGACCGGCGAACGCGGTGAGCCAGCCGAAGTGGGCGGCGGCCTCGTCCCCGGAGAGGCCGGTGACCGGGAGGCCCAGACGGCGTCCGATGACGGCGGCGATGTCACGGAAGGGGACCCCCTCCTCGCCGATGGCGTGCAGGCGGCTGCCCGCCGGGGCGGACTCCAGGGCCAGCCGGAACAGGGGCGCGGCGTCCAGGCGGTGCACGGCGGGCCAGCGGTTCGCGCCGTCACCGATGTGGGCCGACACCCCGGCTGCCCGGGCGAAGCCGATGACGGACGCGATGAAGCCGTGGTCGCCCCGGTCGTGCACGGTGGGGGGCAGGCGGACGACGGAGGCGCGGATGCCGTGGCCGGCCAGCGCGGTCACCGCGTTCTCCGCCGGTGTCCGGTGCGTCCCCTCCGTGGGGTCGTCCTCCTCCGTCACGGGCCGTCCGAAGCCCTGGATGAGGGCGGTGCCGGAGGCGTAGACGAAGGGCTTGCCGGAGCCTTCGAGCGCGGCGGCGAGGGACTCGATGGCCCGCAGGTCGACCGCGCCCGCCGTGGTGAGGTCGCCGCCGGTGAGCAGGTCGTGCCGGTAGGCGAGGTGGATGACCCCGTCCGACGCGGCGGCCGGGCCGCGCAGGCCCTCGGGGTCGTCGAGGTCACCGCGGTGCACCTCGGCCCCGGCCGCCTTCAGGGCCGTGGCGCCTTCCTCGGACCGGGCGAGGCCGACCACCTGATGTCCGGCGGCGAGGAGATCCTGGACCACGGCAGAACCTACGAAACCGGTGGCACCGGTGACAAAGACACGCATACTGACTCCAGAGGGGGAGAGGGAGGAAGAGGGGGAGGCCGTCCCGGTGCCTCCATCCTCGGAGCCAAGGCGGCCACGGGTCCAAAGCCTGTTTCGCATGAGGCCATACGACCCAGGCATCACCGCAGGTGGAAGCAGCTATGGCGGCTGTTGCCCCATTACGACGGGCGTACGCTTCGCGCATGACCGAACCCACCGCACCCGATCTCGACCTGCGACTGGTGCGCTACTTCGCCGCCGTCGCCGAACACCGGCACTTCGGCCGGGCCGCCGAGGCGCTGCATGTCACCCAGCCGTCGCTGAGCCGCCAGATCCGGCGCCTGGAACAGCAGTTGGGTGCCCAGTTGCTGGACCGCGCCCCGCAGGGAACCCGGCTGACCGGGGCCGGGGAGGTCTTCCTGCCGCTCGCCAAGTCCCTGCTGCGGTCCGCCGCCCAGGCCGCGTCGCGCACCCGGGCGGCCGCCGAGCCCAGCCGGATCGTGGTCGGTTACCTCAGCCATCTCATCGTCACCCCGGCGGTGCGCGAGCTGCGGCGCCGCCGCCCGGACGCGGAGGTGCAGTCCCTGCACGTCGAATGGAACGACGCGCGTGCGGCACTGCTGGACCACCGGGTGGACGCCGTGGTGGCCCGGCTGCCGTTCGCCACCGACGGGCTGCATGTCACGGTCCTGTACGCCGAGCCCCGGTCGCTCGTGGTGCCGCGCGACCACCGCCTGGCGGGCAAGGAGTCGGTGACCCTGGACGATGTCGCCGACGAACCGCTGCCCCAGGTGCGCGGCTCCGACCCGGCCTGGAGCGCATTCTGGCGCATCGACCCCCGGCCGGACGGCCGCCCGGCACCCGGCGGTCCCTTCATCGACGCCCTGGAGGACAAGCTCGAACTCGTCGCCGCCGGGGAGGCCGTGGCCATTCTCGCCGGGGTCTCCCCGAACGGTCTGCGCCCCGACCTCCTCGTGATCCCGCTGGAGGGTGTGGAGCCCAGCCATGTGGTCCTGGCGACCAGGGCGGACGAGCGCAGCCGCCTGGTGGCGGAGTTCAGCGCCTGCGCCCGCGCCCTGCTCACCGGCCCCACCACCGCGGAACCACCGGCCGCGTCCTGACCCCTTGACCACACTGAACAGTGCACTTTTCGCGGCCTTGACCAAATGTGGACGTGGGCTTTACTGCGACGGACTTGTAGCTGCGACCTGTTCGCAGAAACCTGGAGAGCGCGGCTGAAAACAGTCGATCGCCGAGAAGTAAGGGTCTCGTCCCCATGACCACCTCTCCCGGTTCCGCTCCGGTCCGGTCGGCCCCTCCGGCGGCCGACCGCGGCATGTCCTGGCACCGCATACGCACGTCGATGACCCGGAAGGAGTGGGCCGGTGCAGGCGGGATGGCGGCCTTCATCCTCGCACTGCACGTCATCGGATGGTTCACGCTGGTCGCGATCGTCGCGCCGGAGCACTACAGCCTGGGCACCAAGACGTTCGGCATCGGCATCGGCGTCACCGCCTACACCCTCGGCATGCGGCACGCCTTCGACGCCGACCACATCGCGGCGATCGACAACACCACCCGCAAACTGATGGGGGAGGGCAAGCGCCCCCTGTCGGTCGGCTTCTGGTTCTCCCTCGGCCACTCCAGCATCGTCTTCGGCCTCGCCCTCCTGCTCTCCCTGGGCGTGAAGGCACTCGCGGGCCCCGTGCAGAACGACAACTCCGAACTGCACGACATCACCGGCTGGATCGGCACCACGGTCTCCGGAACGTTCCTCTACATCATCGCCATCATCAACTTGATGATCATGGTGGGTATCTGGAAGGTCTTCCGGCAGATGCGCGCCGGTCACTTCGACGAGGCGGCCCTGGAGGAACAGCTCAACAACCGTGGCTTCATGAACCGCATCCTCGGCCGACTGATGAAGTCCATCACCGAGCCGTGGCAGATGTACCCGCTGGGTCTCCTCTTCGGCCTCGGCTTCGACACCGCGACCGAGATCGCACTGCTGGTGCTCGCCGGTTCGGGCGCGGCCGCCGGACTGCCCTGGTACGCCATCCTGTGTCTGCCGGTGCTCTTCGCGGCGGGCATGTCCCTGCTCGACACGATCGACGGCTCCTTCATGAACTTCGCCTACGGATGGGCGTTCTCCAAGCCGGTCCGCAAGGTCTACTACAACCTCACCATGACCGGCCTCTCCGTCGCCGTGGCGCTCATCATCGGCACGGTGGAACTCCTCGGCCTGGTGGCCGAGAAGGCCGACCTGCACGGCGCGTTCTGGGACTGGGTCTCCGGCCTGGACCTCAACACCATCGGCTACGTCATCGTCGGCCTGTTCTTCGCGACCTGGGCCGTCGCCGTGGTGGTGTGGAAGGTCGCCCGCATCGAGGAGAAGTGGGAAGCAGGCATGGCCCAACCGGCCCCCGAGCCCACCGAGTAGCACCAAAGCGGGAGACGGCCGTACCCGTGGGGTACGGCCGTCTCCCGCTTCCGGGCTCCTCTCCGCAGGTGCGACGGCACAACCGTCAGTTGGCGCTGCGCAGGACGGTGCCGCGGTTGATGTCCCAGCTGGTGGTGGTGGCGCTGGTCCAGCCGGGTGCGGCGCCATTGATCTTGCCGTCGGTACGGGTGGTCCAGGTGAACATCTTCACCTTGCCGTCGCTGTAGCCGTAGAGGCCGCCGAGGTCGTCGCGGCCGTCGGCGTTGAAGTCGCCGGCGACGAACTTCAGGTTCTCCCGCTTCCAGTCGTCGTTGGTGTTGGACCAGGAGGAGAAGGGTGCGCCGAAGCCGCCGTCGGTGTTCGCGGTGCAACTATGGCGGCCCCGCGGTGAAGGAGGCATCCAAGGCCGCCCTGGCTGACGGCAGCCCCAAGGCGATTATGTCGTTCATCCATAGCGGCCAATACGTCTCCCGCGCTTTGGACGAGCGCATGCAGGCCTCCACGCTGATCAACGACGGCGGGCCGGAGATGAAGGCGGCCGGGAAGATTGCGATGAGCGGCCCGGTCGACCAGATGCACGAGTTCATCCAGGTCGGCCAGTACATGGCCGACCGCAAGGACAAGCTCGCCCAGACCCACACCGCGCAGATGCAGCGGCTGCTCCACGAGGCCGACGGCACCGCTGCCACGGCACGCAAGGACAGCTTCCTCGCAGCCCAGGCCGCCGCCACGGCCAAGCAAGCCAAGGACGAGGCGAACAAGGCAGCCGCCGAGGCGAAGAAGTCCGGCGAACAGGCGGCCGCTTACGCACAGGATGCGAAGGAGTCCGCCGACCAGGCACAGCAGAGCGCCAGCCAGGCCGCCCAATCCGCCAACGCCGCCCGCAACGTCGCCGACCGGGCCGACCAGGACGCCGCCAACGCCGAGGAATCCGCCGCCCAGGCGGAATGGTCCGCGAACTACGCGCGCGACTCGGCCGCTGCTGCCGACGATGCGCTGTGGAGTGCAAGAGCCACAGGAAAGAGTGCCTCGGAAGCCAGGAGCGAGGCTTCGAAGGCTTGGTCCGACGTACTGACGAAGCGTCTGGCGGAGCAGGCCGCAGCCAGCAAGCAGGCCGCGGAAGAGCGCCAGAAGCAGCGCGAGCAGGAAAAGAAGGCCAAGGCCAGGAAGCGCTGTGTCGCTTACATGTCCCGGGACAGCGTTCCGCCGTGCGCGATGGCCGGACAGCCTCTGGAGGCTCCGGAGGTTGCCCCCGACCTGGCCAAGCATCTGCTCGACGGCGGCATGACGGTCCTCGGTATCACCGACATCATGGACTGCATTGACCACCCTGAGGCTTCCGGGTGCACCTTGGCCGTGGTCGGCGTACTCCCCATCGGCAAGCTGAAACTCCTCAAGAAGGCGGAAGAGGGCGTCGAGGCCATTGCCAAGTCCTTCCGTGCTGCAAAAGCCGCCGAATACTGTGTCAAGTGCTTCCTGGCCGGCACCGGAGTTCTCATGGCCGACCAGTCGACAAAGAGGATCGAAACCGTCGAGGTTGGCGACTCCGTCCTGGCGACCGACCCCGTATCCGGGGTCACCGGTGCCCGCGCCGTGACCAACGTGATCGTCACCGAGCACGACAAGCACTTCAACGACCTCACGATCGAGTCCCGTAGCGGCACCGAGCACCTCACCGCCACCAACGAGCACCCCTTCTGGTCGCCGTCGGCCGCCGCCTGGGTCGATGCTGCGAACTTGCGGTCAGGGGACAGCCTTCGCACGGTCGACGGCAGCACAGTCACCGTCCGCCACAACCGCTCCTTCGAGAAGACCGCCAGAACCTACAACCTCACCGTCCACGACCTGCACACGTACTATGTGCTGGCGGGGGCCACGCCGGTGCTGGTGCATAACAGTGGGCCGGGATGTGGAACGAATTGGATGTCGTCCGGCAAACTTCCACATCACTAATGCGAACGAGCGACCAGGGTGTTATGCACGCTGAGGACTTCGGCGTAAAGGGGCCTTACAACAAGGCGAACGGGCAAGCGTTCATTCGAGCCATTGAGCAGTTCGTAAAGAACCCAGGGACGCGGCAGATTGAAGGTACGTACAGGGGTCAGGCTGCTATCCACTACGTGGACGACACAGGGCTGCACGCGTCATTCGCCGCGAACGGTCCGAACGTCGGGGAGTACCTTGGCGGGTGGCGATCCTCAGGTGATCAGCTAACGTACCTGCTACGGGATGGGAAGCTGTAGTGATAGGCCGCCGACGTGAGAGCTGCGATCCGAAGAGAGATTTCCGTGAACATTGAATTGACGAACTACCAGGCGCTCGTCCTGTCCGAGTGGATGAACCGTATTATGCATCGAGAGGATTTCTCGGCGCTCGTCGACGATCGCGCTGTTTGGTCTGCTCTGTTCAGAATCAGCGGATCACTGGAGACGCAGTTGTCATCGATCTTTGATTCCTCATACTCAGAACAGTTGGCTGCTGCCCGTCAGCGGCTAATTGACGAGCTTGGGGAATTTGGTGAGCGGTAAATTGGCGCACGTGCCGTCATGGCCTGCTCTCGGGTCGTGACGGCAACGTCAGCGGACGGATGATGGGGGCGGTGGCTCTTCCGGGCCACCGCCCTCTTCCATGAGCGCGGCAGCGAGCCGATTGATGGCTTGGCGTTGGAGTCGGAGGCGTACTTGGGCGTAGACGCCGGCGGTGACGCGTGGGCCTGGCTCAACAGCTCCTTGGATCACGACGAGGTCGACGCCCTGTTCCCGGAGCAGTGTCGCCGTCGAATGGCGGAAGTCGTGGAAGCGGATGCGTCGGAGCCCGGCTCGGTCGAGGAAGGTGCGGAAGCAGCGGGTGAGGTTGGCCGGGTCGGGGGGCCGTCCGGTCGGTGTGGTGAAGACGAAGCCGCTCTCTCCAGGTTGCCCCTGCGGTCTCTCGCTCCTTTTCCTGTTGCTCGTGTCTTCGCCGTTGTTGCGGCCCTTCTTGCGCTTGGCAGCGTTGATCGGGCGGCCCCTTCCAGGTGGCGCTGGACGTAGTCGTCCAGGGCGTGGGCGGGGCTGCGGCGGGCGCGGCCGATGGTCAGCGACGCCGGGCGGCGGGTGCGCAGGCGGTCGTAGAGGGCGGAGTGGCCGATCTTGAGGCGGGCCATCGCCTCGGGGACGGTGAGGAGTTCGTCGTCACGCATGAGTGGTCGTCGCTTCTGCTCGCGTTGGGATGCCGCCGAGGCGTTCGAGGTCCGGGGTGAGGTCGGTGCCGTCGTAGGCCCAGGGTGCGGGGACGAGGGTGGTGGAGTAGGCGTGGGTCTTGGTGGAGAAGTGCCCCCGAAAGTCCAGCGTGTGGCACCGGCCGGTCGGGGCACCCCGAGAGCCCTGTTTCCCACCCACCGCTGAAGGGCGGGCACCCGGATGTCATATGGGGTCGCTCGCGGTGTTCCGGGTGTGAGCATGCATACGCCCCGGTTGGGAAGCCCGGTGCGGGGGCGACACGGGAGGGGGCCTAGGTCCAAGGCCTGATCGCAAGTTGCCGTTCTGCCTGTTAGCGTGCACCTGCATACCATTCGCAATAACGTCGGAGGACGCTGGACATGGCGGTCTACACGCTTCCTGAGCTCCCGTACGACTACTCGGCGCTGGCTCCCGTGATCAGCCCGGAGATCATCGAGCTGCACCATGACAAGCACCACGCTGCCTATGTGAAGGGCGCCAACGACACGCTTGAGCAGCTCGCCGAGGCGCGGGACAAGGAGTCGTGGGGTTCGATCAACGGCCTGGAGAAGAACCTGGCCTTTCATCTCTCCGGACACATCCTGCACTCCATCTACTGGCACAACATGACCGGCGACGGCGGCGGCGAGCCGCTGGACAAGGACGGTGTGGGCGAGCTGTCCGGCGCCATCGCCGAATCCTTCGGCTCCTTCGCCGGTTTCAAAGCGCAGCTCACCAAGGCGGCGGCCACCACTCAGGGTTCCGGCTGGGGCGTCCTCGCCTATGAGCCGCTGAGCGGCCGCCTGATCGTGGAGCAGATCTACGACCACCAGGGCAACGTCGGCCAGGGCTCCACCCCCATCCTGGTCTTCGACGCCTGGGAGCACGCCTTCTACCTTCAGTACAAGAACCAGAAGGTCGACTTCATCGAGGCCATGTGGCAGGTCGTCAACTGGCAGGACGTGGCGGCTCGTTACGCCGCCGCCAAGGAGCGCGGCAACGCCCTGCTCCTCTCGCCGTGACGTCGTAGGACCGCAGACGCCTGGGCCGTGACGCCTTCATCCCGTCACGGCGGGCGCACGGCGAAGGGCTCCCGGGGCAGGACCGCCCGGGAGCCCTCCGGCGTGTGCGGGGCAGGAGCGTCGGGCTACACCGCCGTCGGCTTCCCGGCCGCCGGGGTCCGGCGGGTGCTCGGGGTGTGGCGGCGGGTGAGCCGCACCGTGAGGCCCTGGGGCATCAGCGTCAGCCGCTCGGCGATCTTCAGCTGGTAGTCGGCGTGGTCGTACATCCGGTAGCGGTGCAGCAGCGCGCCCAGGAACAGCGTCGCCTCGTGCAGGGCGAATTGGCGGCCGAGGCAGGCCCGGATGCCCGTACCGAACGGCTTGTAGACATGCCCGGGACGGGCGCGCACCCGCTCCGGCGAGAACCGGTCGGGGTCGAAGTCGTCGGCGTCCTCGCCCCACACCGCCGTGTTGCGGTGCAGCATCGGCGTGAAGACGACGGCCCAGGCGCCCTTGCGCATGGTGTAGCGGCCGCCGATCGTGGTGTCCTGCAGGGCCTCGCGGGCGAACCCCGGTGCCGTCGGCCACAGCCGCAGCGCCTCCTCCAGCGAACGCCGCACATACCGCAACTTGGTGACCTGCTCATAGGCCGGCTCGGGGTCCTCCTCGGTGCCCCAGACCCTGTCCACCTCCTCCTGCGCCCTGGCCATCGCCTCGGGGTTCTTCAGCAGGTAGTAGAGGGCGAAGGACAGCGCGCCCGCGGTGGTCTCGTGCCCCGCGACCAGGAAGGTGATGATCTGGTTGCGGATGTTGTCCGGGGCGAGCTTCTCACCGGTCGCCGGATGCCCGGTGTTCAGCATCAGGCCCAGCATGTCGGCCACGCTGGTGTCGCCGCTGTCGATGCGCTTCTGCACGACCTCGTCGATGATCTCGGCCATCAGCCGGATGTCCTCGGTGTTGCGCTCCCGGGCCCGCCGGGTCAGCAGCCCGTCCAGGAGCGGCAGTTCGACCGCGTGGTCCGTGGAGAACCGCAGCGTACGGATCATCGCGCCGACGAAGGGGTGCGGCTCGGTCCGTTCGAAGGAGCCGAAGTCGTAGCCGACAGCTGCTCCAGGGCCTCGGGGTTGCGGCCGAGGGCGACGACGCGGCCGACACCGAGGTGCTTGGCAATCTGGACGGCCATCTTGCCCGCGACACCGGTGGCGCCGAGGACCAGCACCTTGTCACCGGCCTTGATGTTCAGCTGCGAGGCGAAGGGGAGCCAGGAGGAGAATCCGGCGTTGATGATGGCGGCGGCGGCGCTGTCACCGAGGCCTTCGGCGATCGGGAAGGCCAAGGGGGCCAGGGTGACGCTGAGTTCGGCCATCGAGCCGTAGGGCGGGCGCTGGGCGGCGAAGCCGACACGGGTGCCGTCCTCCAGCCTGCCGACGCCCTCGACACCGACGACGAAGGGCAGCTCCGCGCCGATGGAGTAGTCGGGGTCGTAGGTGACCAGCCTGCCGAGGTTGGTCAGCGCGGCCGCGGTGACCTTGATCAGGACCTCGCCCTCGTCGGGGGTGGGGTCGGGGAACTCACTGTAAACCGGCGGCTGACCGATGGTGCGCGCTACGGCCGCGTACATCGCTGTCTCTCGTTTCAGTCTGGTGCGGCTTCGGCATGAGCGTGGGTGCGCAGAGGTGTTTCATCGGTGGCTCGTCAGAGGTCGAGCGCGTCTTCGACGCGGTGGAGGGCGAACTCGATGAGCTCGGTGAGGTCGGGCTGGGCGTGGCGGTCCAGCCAGTAGAGGACGGCCGCCGCGAAGGCTGCGTTCGCCGTCATGGCGGCCAGCCGTACGCCGAGGTCCTTGTCGGCGTCACGGCCTGTGCGGCGTGCGATCAGCTCGGTGAGCTGCTCGATGTTCGCCGTCGCCTCCTGGTTGAGGCGAGCCCTCAGTTCGGGGATCTTCGTCACCAGCTGGTGCCGCATCAGCAGTGCCTCGCGGTCCGCGTCCAGCAACTGGCTGGCGAGCGCGCAGAAGACGTGGCGGACGACCCCGGCCAGCGGTTCGTCCGCCGGACGGCTCGTGAACACGTCTTCCAGGAAGGGGTCGTACTCGCTGTTGAAGAGTACGTCCTTCTTGTCGCGGAAGTACCGGTAGAAAGTGGCCGTCGAGATCTCCGCGGCATGCGCGATCTGTTCGACGGTGGTCGCCTCGTACCCCTGCTCGGTGAAGAGCCGGAGCGCCTGGCGCTGCACCTCTCTCTTGGTCTTCAGCTTCTTGAGCTCGCGCAGTCCCATGAGTCCCCGAATCAAATGAGAATCTCTCACTGATGAGAGAATCTATCAGTTGTTGGCGGTCGGCATCAACCTCCTGTCCGGGTCACCCCTGGGCAATCCCTGCCGACCATGTGTGGGTCAGGACGCGGCGCCGGCGAAGTCGAGTTGCGTCTCGGCCGGTAAGTCGGTGCGCCGACGCACATTGAGCTTGCGGTACGCCCGGGTCGGATGCTGTTCGACCGTACTGACCGTGATGCGCAGCTTCCGGGCGATCTCCCGGTTGGTGAGCCCCTGGCTGGCCAGGGCGGTCACCCGGGGCTCCGCCTCACTGAGGGACTCCACACCCTGGGCCTTCGGCGGGGGCGCGGGATGGGGACGGCGCACAATCCGCCCCGAGCAGGGCATCAGCCGCTCGCACAGCGGCTCCGCACGGCAGGCCTTGGCCAGCTGCCAGGCCCGGCGGGCGATCATCCGCGCCCGGTCTGAGGTGCCCAGCAGATGGTAGACCTGGCTCAAGTCGGCGAAGGTGCGCGCCAGTTCGAGCCGGGCATCACTGGCGTGCAGGATGTCCACGGCCATGGGAACAGGCCCTGGGTGAGGTGCGCACCCTCCCCGAGGCCCTGCGGCTGCGCAGCGAGAAGCAGCCCGACGAGACCGCCTATGTCTTCCTCCGCGACGGCGAGGAGCCGGAGGAGGCCCTGACCTACCGCGATCTCCACACCGCCGCCCGGACCCGGGCGGCGGCGCTGGAGGCACGCGGACTGTCCGGACACAACGCGGTGCTGCTCCACCCGACCGGACCGGAATTCGTACGGGCCCTGCTGGGCTGCATGTACGCCCGGGTCACCGGCGCCCCCGTGCAGGTCCCCCGGGGCCGCGCGGGCCTGGAGCGGCTGCGCCGGGTCGCCGACGACGCCGGTACCTCCACCGTGCTCACCACGGCCGCCGTCCGGCAGGACCTCCTGGACCGCTTCGGCGGCCTGCCGGAACTCGCCGGACTCGCCCTCGTGGACTCGGAGTCGCTCGCGGACCAGGCGGCCGACGGGCTCCCGGGCCCGGGCCCGGAACCCGGGGACATCGCCCTCCTCCAGTACACCTCGGGCTCCACCGAGGACCCCAGGGGCGTCATGGTCACCCATGCGAACTTCCTGGCCAACGCGGCGGAGACCGACGAACTGTGGCCGTGCGGGCCCGACGGCACGGTGGTCAGCTGGCTTCCGCACTTCCACGACATGGGGATGCTGCTCGGCATCGTCATCCCCCTGTGGGCGGGCATCCCGTCGTATCTGATGGCCCCGGAGTCCTTCATCCGCCGTCCCGCGCGCTGGCTGGAGGCGATCTCCCGCTTCCGCGGCACCCACACCGCGGCCCCCAGTTTCGCCTACGATCTGTGCGCCCGCGCGGCCTGGGAGGGGAAGGCCACGAAGGTGGGGGACCTGTCCCACTGGCGGCTCGCCGCCAACGCCGCCGAACCCGTCCGCTGGGCGACCGTGAGGGCCTTCACCGCGGCCTTCGCACCGCACGGCTTCCGCCCGGGCGCCATGTGCCCGGCCTACGGCCTGGCCGAGAACACCCTGAAGGCCACCGGAAGCAGTCAGGACCGGGAGCCCGCCGTGCTGTGGCTGTCCAGGCACGCCCTGCGTGAGGACCGCGTAGAGATCGTCGGCGAGGAGACGCTCGACGCGACCCCCGTCGCCGGCAGCGGAGGCACCGTCCCCGGCACCCGGGTGCGGATCGTCGACCCGGACACCCGGCGGCCGTGCCCGCCGGGCCGGATCGGGGAGATCTGGATCAACGGCCCCTGCGTGGGCGCCGGGTACTGGGACCGGCCCGAGGTGAGCGAAGCCACCTTCCGCGCCCGGGTGCTCGGCGCCGACGGAACACCCGAGACACCGGGGGAGACCTGTCTGCGCACCGGCGACCTCGGCTTCCTGCACGACGGCGAGCTGTATGTCACCGGCAGGCTCAAGGACGTCATCATCCGCAGGGGCCGCAACCACTACCCCCAGGACATCGAGCTGTCGGCGGAGACCGCGGTGCCGGGACTGCACCCCAACTGCGCGGCCGCCTTCGCCGTCGACGACGGCGGCGCGGAGCGCGTGGTGGTACTGGTCGAGGCCGACGGCCGGGTGCTCAAGGCCCGGCAAGAAGGGGAACTCCACGCGCGCATACGGGAGGTGATCCGCCAGGACCAGCAACTGGAGCCGGACGAACTGCTCGTGGTCCGCCGGGGCGCCCTGCCCAAGACCTCCAGCGGCAAGGTGCAGCACCGGGCCTGCCGGAAACGCTACGAGGACGGCGCCTTCGCTCCCGCGACGCTGTCGGCGTCCACCGCGTCCCGACAGGAGACCTGATGCCGAAGCTGTGCGCCCCGCCCACCACGCCCGGCTCCCGCATCCTGGGCGTCGGAGTCGACCGGCCCGCCCGGGTGGTCGGCAACGACGAGATATGCAGCCGTATCGACTCCAGTGACGAGTGGATACGCCAGCGGTCGGGGATCGTCACCCGCCGCTTCGCCGAGGACGACGAGACCGTCATCCGCATGGCCGTCGAGGCGGCGGTCAAGGCCATGGCCCAGTCGGGCGTCGACCCGACCGACGTCGACATCGTGCTGCTGGCGTCGATGTCCTATCTCCAGCAGGCACCCGCGGCGGCCCCCCGGGTCGCCCATCTGATCGGCGCCAGGACCGCCGCGGGCATGGACATCGGCGCCGCCTGCGCCGGATTCTGCTACGCCCTGGCGCTCGCCGACTCCCTGGTCCGCTCCGGGGGCGTCCGCCACGCCGTGGTGATCGGTTCGGAACGCATGAGCGACATCATCGACCCGGAGGACCGCAGCACCGCGTTCCTCTTCGCCGACGGTGCGGGTGCCGTCGTCGTCGGCCCCAGCGATACCCCGGGCATCGGCCCGGTGGTGTGGGGCGTCGACGGCGGACAGCACCATCTCATCGCCCATGACCGTTCCTGGCAGGACGTCCGGGAGCGGCCCGGACCCTGGCCCGCTCTGCGCATGGCCGGACCCGAGGTGTTCCGCTGGGCGATCGGGGTCCTGCCGGGTGTCGCCCGGCAGGCCCTGGCCGCGGCCGGTATCGAGGCCTCGGAACTGTCGGCGTTCATCCCGCACCAGGCCAACGCCCGGATCATCGACGCCACGGCCAAGGCGCTGCGGCTTCCCGAGCACACCGTCGTGGCCAAGGACATCGTCGAGGCGGGCAACACCTCGGCCGCGTCCATCCCTCTCGCCATGGACAGCATGCTGTCCCAGGGCACCGTGGACAGCGGCGGCCTCGCCCTCCTGATCGGCTTCGGCGCCGGACTGGCCCACGCGGCCCAAGTGGTGACCCTGCCCTGACGCACCCCGCCGGGGGCACACCTCCGCGATCCGGGCGGTCCGCCGTCGCCCCGTTCGGATCGCGGAACCTCACGGGCCCGGCCGGTCGCCGGGCAGCGCCTCCCGAAGGCCCGCCCGGAACGTCGGACAGTCCAGCAGCGAGGCGTGCCGGCACTCCAGGGCGTGCCCGATGCGCTCACGTGCCCGCGTCAACGCGGCCATGTGCGCGTCGATCCCGAGACACTTCTCCTCCAGCAGACCGCGCACCTCTCCGGCCTCCGCCGCGAGCAGCCCGGCCACCTCCGTCAGCGAGAAACCGGCCGCCCGCGCACTGAGGATCAACGCCACCCGGTCCAGCGCCTCCGGGCCGTACGCCCGGCGCAGCCCGTTGCGCCCCACGGGGGACAGCAGCCCGAGCCGTTCGTAGTAGCGCAGCGCCGAGGGCGCGACCCCGGTCCGCCGGGCCAGCACCCCGATGTCGAGTGTCCGCTCCGCCACCCGCCGCCTCCTCAACCCCGCCTGTCACGCGTTGCCTTGAAGCCTGGTTCACGTGGCACGTTACCCGTACAGCGGGGCGGACCACCGGGTGCGCCTACGACCTGGCCTTCTTCGACGGTTTCACGCGCACCCACGAGGTCGTACGGCACCTGCACGTCCTGCTGCGCCCCGGCGGCACCCTGCTCGTCGGCAACCTCATCCTGGGCCCGGACCGCGCGGTGACCGACGACCTGACGGACCCCGCCCGCTGGCGCACCTGCCCCCTGGGCGAGACCGCCCTCTGCGTGAAGCGCGGCTGACACCCGCAGAGCCCGGTCCCGGTCCGGGCCCTCGGCCGCGGCCTCCTGAGCAACCGTCAACCCTCATGGGCCGAGGTCTATGCTGCTGCTGTTGAGCACGGCTCAACAAGACGGACCGACCCTGTTCCGCCCCCGCTGACCAGGAGGAGCCTCCATGGCCGCCACCCCCCACAGCCTGGAAGAACTGACGATCGACGTCGGCCCCCACCGGCACGACGCCCTCGCCGCCGGACCACGGGACGGTGACCTCGTCCTGCTGCTCCACGGCTGGCCCGAGTTCGCCGACTGCTGGACCGAGGAACTGCACGCCCTGGCCGAAGCCGGATACCGGGCCGTCGCCGTCGATCAGCGCGGCTACTCACCGGGCGCCCGCCCGGAGAAGCCGACCGACTACGCCGTGGAACACCTGGTGGACGACGCCCTCGCGTTCGCCGACGCCCAGGGCGCCGACCGCTTCCACCTGGTCGCACACGACTGGGGCGGCATGGTCGCCTGGGCCCTGGCGAGCACCCACCCCGAGCGGCTGAAGTCCCTGTCCGTGCTCGCCACCCCCCACCCCCGGGCGCTGAACCAGGCCGCCGAGTCCAGCCAGGAGCAGTACCACCGCCTCGACTACGTGCGCTTCTTCCGCCAGCCCGACGGTGCGGCCGAAGCCGCCCTGCTCGCCGACGACGCGGCCCGGCTGCGCAGCGTCTACGGCGGCCGGATCCCGGACCGTCTGGTCGAGGACAACATCAGCCGCCTCTCCCGGCCCGGGGCGCTCACCGCCACCCTGAACTGGTACCGCGCCATCGACGACGCGCTGACCGTCCCCGCCGGCCGAATCACCGTCCCCACGCTCTTCATCTGGGGCAGCGAGGACATCGCCCTGGGCCGCGAAGCGGCGCAGAACACCGAGGACTTCATCGACGGGCCGTACCGCTTCGAGAGCCTGGAGGGGGCGAGCCACTGGCTGCCCGAGGAGGTTCCCGACCTGGTCGTCCCGCTTGTCCTGGACCACCTTGCGGAGCACGCCCACTGACCGGCGGCCCCGATGCGGAAAAGGGGCGCCCGTACCGACGAGCGCCCCTTCCGCCCTCTCCCGGCGGGAGGGCCGGGAAGGCCCGGACCTTGGAGGACGATCAACGTGCCCGAGAGACGCGCGGCCCGCCTCAGCCCCGAGGAGCGCAGGGCGCAACTGATTGCCATCGGAAGGCAGTTGCTGGCCGAGCAGTCGCTGGACGAGCTGTCCACCGATGAAGTCGCCCGCCGGGCGGCCATCTCCCGCGGTCTGCTCTTCCACTACTTCGCGAGCAAACGCGAGTTCCACCAGGCTGTGGTGCGCCAGGCGTGCGGTGAGCTGATCGCCGCCATCGCCCCCGATCCCTCGCTGGACGCGGACGCCTGGCTCGATGCCGCCATGACCGGCTTCGTCGGTCATGTGCTGGGCAACCGCGCGGTCTATCTCTCCCTCGTCCGAGGCGCCCCCGCCAACAACCCGGCGGTCCAGGAAGTGGTCGACGAGACCCGGAGGACCCTCGCCGGACGGGTCCTGGAGTACCACCGCCGCGCCGGGCTGCCCGACCGGCCCCGCCTGGCCGTGACCGCCCAGGCGTGGATGGCCTTCTGCGAGGAGGCCGTCGTCAACTGGCCGCTCCATGAACCGGGCGCCCGGGAGGAACTCCACACCTTCCTCAAGGACAGCCTGGTGAACCTGCTCGGCGCCCGCCCGGCCCCTCAATCCCGGTGAGGCGGCGCGTGCCCCGCGGCCGCCGCCCTGGCGTAGAGATGCGGGTCCCCTTCGAGCGGAGCGGTCCTGACCACCGTGAACCGCTCGATCAGCCAGCGGCCCCCCGTCTTGCACAGGGTGAGCTCCCAGGTGCCGCGCATGACGCAGTGGTGTGCACCGGATCCGTCGGCGAGGTGATGGAAGGCCACGATGTGCGCGTGGCAGTACGCCCGTTCCCGTCCCCTTGCCCCTTCCCCTGGCTCTTCCCCCGGCCCTTCCCCGTCGAGGTCGATCACCAGGTTGGACGGGGTGTGACGGGTGGCGGTGAAGCCGCTCCCGACTGTGCGCGCCTGCTCGGTGAACTCCTCCGCGCTCAACTCCCGTGCCGCAATCCCCAGATGGCGCGACAGATCCAGCTGGACCCGGTCGGCCAGCAGGGCGCGCAGCCCCGCCCAGTCACCGGCGTCCTGTGAGGAGGCGAGGCGGTGGACGGTCTCCGCGATCGCCAGCCGGTCCACCACGGATTCAGGCATCGTCATGATCGCACCCGCTCCCTCAGCGCCCGAGAGGAAGGGCGATCCGTCCGGCATGGCGGGGGTTCTCGGCCTCGTCGAGCATGGCCGCGGCCACGGTCTGCCTGCTGACGAAGGCGGGAAAGAGCCGCTTGGGGGCCTCGTCGAGGCCGACGGTGCGCCTGGTGGGGCTGAGATCCTTGTCCGACAGCGGCCCCGCGTGGAAGACGGTGCCTCCGGCCTCCAGCACGGTGGTGTCGGCGGTGACCTTGTCGGCCATCTCCTCACCGAGTGCCTTCAACAGGGTGCGGGTGGCGAGTCCGGCGGCCCGCGCGGACGGTCCGGTGCCGAAGGCGCCCAGCCAGACGATCCGTCCGGGCCGGGCCGCGGCCACCGCGCGGGCGCCCGCGGTCAGGGCGCCGGGCTTGTCCCCCTTGGCCACGCCGAGGCCGGACAGTACGACGTCGCTCCGGTCCAGCGCCGCGGCGATCGAGTCGGGATCGCGCACATCGGCCGCGACACGGGTCAGTTGCGGATGGTCGGGCACCTGGATGCGCGCGGGGCTGCGGGCGATGGCGGTCACGGTGTGTCCCCGCTCCAGTGCCTGGCGGGTCAGCGCCAGCCCGGTGGCCCCGGAGGCGGCGAGTACGGTCAACTGCATGAGATCTCCTCTGGCTTGGTCGTGGCGACGTGGTGGTGGTCAGGAGAGCGGGGCCAGGGCCGCGACGGCGGGGGAGTGCAGGGCGGGCGCGGCCGCGAGGATGCTGTCCGCGCCCGGGCCCCAGGCGCTTCCGTCGATCCGGGTGACCGTGCCGCCCGCCTCGGTGATCATCAGCACCCCGGCGGCGACACCCGGCAGGGTGGGGTGGTACTGCCAGAACACGTCGTTGTGCCCGGACGCCACCAGCAGCATCGGAAAGGTGGACGGCACACTCGCCCGGACCAGCAGAGCTTGGTGGAGCATCGCGGTGATCGAGCGGCCTATGCGCTCATAGGTGTCGTCCTGCCCGGCTTCGGCCTGCCCGGTGACCGCGATGGCGGCACCCATGTCGGTCTTCGCCGAGACCCGCAGCGGCGCCCCGTTCAGCTGCGCGCCGCCGCCGCGCGTGGCGGTGTAGGTGAGGTCGCCGACCGGCTGTCGCACCACGGCGAGGACCGGCTCCCCGTCGCGCACCAGAGCCACGGTCACCGCCCACTCCGGCAGCCCGTGCGCATGGTTGACGTTGCCCTCGACCTCGTCGACCACCCACCACTCGCCCGCGGGGAGTTCGGCGGTCTCGTACTCCTCGGTCAGCCAGCCCGCGTCGGGGCGCAGTGCCGTCAGGGCGGGGCGCAGGATGTCGAGCGAGACCTCGCTGTCGGTGGACCCGGCCCGGAACATGTCCTCGCGGCCCGTCGGGCGAGCCGCGGTCGAGTAGCGCTTGAGCAGGGCGCCGCCCGCCTGTGCGGCGGCCTCGACGACACCGGACAGCAGCGCGCTCTCCGCGGCCGGGCTCTGGGCGTCGGAGACAGGGGTGAGGGACATGGGAGACCTCAATCAGCAGGGGTGGACCGGCCGTTCCGGTCCGGACGTCTACGACGCTAGGCCCCTCGACACATGATGGCCAGTGCACTCTTGTAAGGCCAATGGTTACCCTGGTGCATGTGGATCTGAATCTGCTGATCGCCCTCGACGCCCTGCTCGAAGAGAACAGCGTCGCCGCCGCGGCCGACCGACTGCATCTGACCCCGCCCGCCATGAGCCGCACCCTCGGCCGCATCCGCAAGGCCACCGGCGATGACATCCTGGTGCGCACCGGCCGCACCATGACCCCGACCCCGCGCGCACTTCAGCTGCGGGAGGAGACCCGGGAACTGGTCCGCCGCGCGACCGCCGTACTGACCCCGGTCACCACCCTCGACCTCGAACAACTCGACCGCAGTTTCACTTTGCGCTGCCACGACGCCCTGGTCACCGCGCTCGCACCGGCCCTGATCTCCACCGTGACCCGGCAGGCACCCCGGGTGGCGATCCGCTTCCTCGCCGAACCCTCCGCCGACGTCGCCGACCTCAGCCGCGGACAGACCGATCTGGAAGTGGGCGCCGGAGCCCCGGACCGGCCCGAGATCGCCACCATGACCCTCGGAACGGACCGCATGGTCGCCGTCCTGCGCCCCGACCACCCCTTGGCCACCGGCGAGATCACCCCCGAACGCTTTGCCGAGGGCCGCCACATCACCGTCTCCCGCCGCGGACGCCTGACCGGACCCATCGACGCCGCTCTCGCCGAACTCGGCCTGCACCGGCGGGTGTGCGCCGCCCTGCCCACCGCGGGCGCCGCCCTCGACCTGACGGCCCGCTCCGACGCCGTCACCGTGGTCGCCGAACAGGTGTGCCGCCCGCTCTGGACCAGCCTCGGCCTGGTCGCCCGCCCGCTGCCCTTCCAACTCCCGCCCGTGCCCGTCATCGTCGCCTGGCACCACCGCTACGACAGCGACCCCGCCCACGCTTGGCTGCGCACCCAACTCGCCACCGCGCTGCGCACCATCGTCGAACCGAGCGAGCCCCCCGACACCACACCACCGGGCCCCACCGACCGGAGTGCCCCGACCCCTGCATCGTAGAAACGGCAACGCAAGGGAACACAGGAAGTACAGGGAAAATACGGAACACGGGGAGCACAGGAGCCACATGGACATCACCGAACGCGAACTGTCCGCCCCCTGGGAAGGCGTCCTGGCTGCCCCCCTTCACGGCAGCAAGGTCGGCGTTTTGGTCCTGGCAGGCTCCAGCGGCCGTATCGAACACGAACGGGCGCGCCTCCTCGCCCGGCACGGCGTGACAGCCCTGGCCATCCGCTGGTTCGGCGGCCCCGGTCAGCCCTCCGGCATCTGCGAAGTCCCCCTGGAAACCTTCACGACGGCCGTCGACCTTCTCCGGAACGGCGGAGCACAACGCATCGCCGTCCTCGGCGTCTCCAAGGGAGCCGAAGCGGCCCTGCTCACGGCGGTCTACGACCCGCGCGTGGACGCGGTCGTCGCCCTGTCGCCCACCTCACGGGTCTGGTGCAACGTGGGCCCGGGCCACGACGGGGCGCAGCATCCGTACCGCTCATCCTGGACCTGGCGGGGCCGACCGCTGCCCTTCGTTCCGATGGACGATTCCTGGACCCCGGGCGAGCCGGTCACCGGCCCCGTCGCCATCCGCGGATGGTACGAACGCAGCGAGCAGACCTTTGCCCAGCTGCTCCCGCCCGCCGAGATCCCCGTGGACCGGACCGGAGCCGATCTGCTGCTGGTCGCGGGCGCCGACGACGCCATGTGGCCATCGCTTCCCTACGCCGAACAACTGGCCGGGCGCCGCCGCTCGGCCGGTGCGGCCGTACGCCTGATCTCCCACCCCGACGCCGGTCACCGCCCCCGCCTCCCCGGCGAAAGCCCCGCCCTGCCGTCCCCGCGCTTTCACTACGGGGGCACACCGGAGGCCGACGCGCTCCTGGGCCGGACCGCCTGGCCTCACATCCTCAACGCGCTGGGCGCCGAAACCCCACCGCGCCCCACCGACTGACCGTCACCTCGCCCACCGGACGACCTGCCCCACCCGCACCACACACACCGAACTGCTCGTCGTTGCGCACATCGATGTCGATGCCTATGTCGATGTCGGGACGCAGCACACGGAGCGCCTCGCGATGCACCTGCTCGATCTCCGCCGTGGCCAGTCCCGCTTCGAGTACGAACTCCCGGCGCTCACCGTCCTGCTCGCGGACCATGTCGGAAACCTCCCCTTTCGAAAACGCGCCCGCACCGCTTCACGGCGTGCGCGGCGATGTGATCATTGTCGGGCATGCCTCGGTGTCCTTGCTCTGCTCGGTGGGGTCCGAGAGATGCGCTCCTTGCTGCCCCCGGCGGCGATGACGCACCCGGCGGGGAGGCGATTCGCCGGCCCCGCAAGCCTTCCGCCGGAACACCCGCCCACTCCTCGGAACGGAACGATCCCCATGAACAAGTACACCTACGCCCTTCCGCTGCGCTGGGCCGATGCGGACGCATACGGGCATGTCAACAACGCGCTGTTCCTGACGTACATGGAGGAGGCACGGACGCGCATGTTCCAGGAGATGCTGCCCAACGACGAGGCTGAAGCCCGTCGGCACGCCTTTGTGGTCGGCCGGTCGATCGTCGACTACCGCGCCCCCTTGCTGTACCGCGAAGAGCCCGTGGAGGTGCAGGTCTGGGTCGCGCGCGCCCGGGCTGCGACGCTCGAACTCGGCTACGCGATCCGGGACGCCGAGCGCACCTACGCCGAAGCCACGATCACCCTGGCCGCCTACAACCTGGACTCCGGCAGGCCCCGCCGCCTCTCCGACGGCGAAAAGGAGTTCCTCGCCCGCTACACCGAGGAAGCCTGACCGGCGGGGCCTGCACGAGCCGAGTACTGCGGACACCGGGCTGGGCCGTGCGGCTGGTCCCGCTGCCGCGTGACGCGTGTCCGCCGTCTTCGGTTCCGTGAGGACGCTCACGCTGATTCTTCGCTTCAGGTGTCGACCGGACGCCCCGCGCCAGGCGTATGCCCAGTGAAGCGAATGATCCGGGAGTGGCAGTTGACCGTCGAGGAGTTTGAAGAGTTCTACGCCCATACGGTCGCGCGGCTCACGGGGCAGTTGTACGTGATGCTCGGCGACCTGCATGAGGCTCAGGACGTGGTGCAGGAGGCGTTCGTCAGGGGGTGGGGACGGCGGCAGCAGCTCGACCGCGACGGCCGCCCCGAGGCGTGGATCCGTACCGTCGCCTGGCGTCTGGCGGTGAGCCGATGGCGGTTTCGCCGTCGCTCCGCCGATGCCTGGAAGCGCAGCGGCGCCCCGCCTCACGTCGAGGGCCCCGGACCCGAGCAGGTGGCACTGGTCGAGGCGCTGCGCGAGCTGCCCGCCCAGCAGCGCCGCTCGATGACCCTGCACTACGTGTGCGACCTCACCGTGGAGCAGATCGCCCACGAGACCGGGTTGTCCCCCAGCACCGTCAAGACGCATCTGACCCGTGGTCGGACCGCGCTCGCCCACCGTCTCCAGGACCCGCGTATTGAGGAGGCCCCCGGTGCCTGAGTCCCAGGACCCGCTGCGGTCCCTGTTCAAGCAAGCGGCCGAGTCCGGGGGCAGGCAGGCGGCCGTTCCACCGGTCTCGGACATCACCGCACGGGGGAAGCGGGCCCACCGGCGCCATGTCGCCCTGGTCCTCGCGGCCTGCCTGGCCCTGGTGGGGGGCGGCGCGGCCGCGGCCACCCTGCTGCCCGGCGAGCCGTCCCCGACGGTCCCGGCCACCACGCCCTCTCCCGAGCAGCCGACGAATTACCCGACGTCACGGCTGCCCTCTCCCACCTCCACGACCACACGGACGTCTCAGCCACCGTCGCCCCTGGGCACAACCGTGCCGCCGACGTCCACGACCACCTCCTCCGGCCACACCACAACGGCCCCTCCGCCTTCCCCGAATTCATAGGCGGAGCCCGCGGAAGGGCCGTGAACCGCAGCCCCCGCACACCCTCCTCCTGACCCCGTCTCTCCCCGCTCGCCTCTCGATCCCCGGCCGCCGCCGGGCGGCCGGGCATGCCCGCACACCCCTAGGAGTCCGATATGCCGGTAATGCGACCCGCTCGGCGAGCCAGCCGGCAGCCCCATCGGCAGCCCGGTCGGCGGGAGTGCCCCCCTGTACCGGCCCAGCGATCGGCTCTACGGCACCGGCTCTCTCCGCATGCCCCATCAGAAGATGCGCCCGGCCCCGGCTCCTCGCCGCAAGCTCCCGCAGCCCGCCGGACCCTCCGCCTGACTGCCGTCGACCGTGAGGTGCTCTGGCTGTATCTGCTGACCCGAACAGGCATATGGATCACGGCCTACTGCACTAGCTGGCTGTTCCCCGCCGACCGGGCCACCCGGGATTCCGGACCACTGCTCGCGCCCTTCCGGCAGTGGGACTGGACCCACTACCTGGACATAGCCCGCGACGGCTACTTCCCCGGCCGGGCAGGTCCATGGGTAAGCGGTTGGGACAACCGCGAAGCCTTCTTCCCCGGCTTTCCGCTGCTGCTGCGCGCGGTCCACACCGTCGTCCCGTACTGGACGGCGTCCGGGCTGCTGATCTCCTTCACCGCAGGGGCCGTCGCCGTCGTGGCCCTGGCCCGGATCGCCGAGCTGTACCTCCCCGGCACGAACGCCGGACGGCGCACGGTCCTGTTCTTCCTGCTGTCCCCCTGCGCGATCTTCCTGGCCGTCGGCTACACCGAAGCCCTCTTCCTGGCCTTCGCGCTTCCCGCATGGATCGCCGCCCAGCGCCGCAACTGGCCCCTCACCGCCACCCTGACCGCTCTGGCCGCGACGGTACGCATCAGCGGCCTCTTCCTGGCCGCTGCCATCGCCCTGCACTTCCTGCTGACCGCCCGCTCCCGCCGGCACTGGCGCTCGTTTCCCTGGCTGGTCCTGCCCGCGCTGCCGCCCGCCCTCTACACCGGATTCCTGTGGGCCCGGACCGGCGACTGGACGGCTTGGCAACACGCTCAGGAACGCGGTTGGTACCGCACCTTCCACACCCCCTGGGAGGCCTGGGCCAACACCTGGCACGGAGCCTTCGGTCACACCATGACCACCGGCTACGCCATCATGTTCCAGGCCGAGCTCCTCGCCATGGTCACCGGGCTGTTCCTGCTCGCCCTGCTCCTCCGTCGGCGCCGCTGGCCCGAGGCCGTCTACATCGGCCTCACCCTGTGGGCCCTGGGCACCTCCTACTGGTACATGTCCGTACCTCGCGCCACGCTCCTGTGGTGGCCCCTGTGGATCGCCCTGGCCGCAGCAGCCCGGCGCCGACCACACACCGTGACCGCCTATGTCTGCCTGGTCGCACCCCTGACCACCGTCTTCGCCATCACCTTCCTGTCGGGACGCTGGGCGGGCTGACCACCGCACGCATCCGGCACACAGGCGATGGCGAATTTTCCCCATCGCCCGGCCGGGTCGCGCTGATTTCTTGCCGTGAAGATCCCGGCCCGGGATTCGCGCCGGAATTCGCGCCGAGATCTGCTTCGCGATGCGCGCCGAGATTCGCTTCGGGATGCACGCCGACATCCGCGAAGAATTCCTCACGCGTAGTTCGCGTCGGCAACTCAAGGTGATATCCCCGGACCCGCGATGTGAGGGCACGCATAGGGCCCAGGTCACATACGAAGCCGCTTAGGGCATGAAGGGGAGCCTCGTGAGCGGGCGAATGGCATGGTTTGCCCTGTTTCGTCCCACCTGTTGTGACTACCGGGCGTAGTACGTCACACCTTTGCCAGGAGCTTTTGCCGCCGCTAAGAATTGTTCTCGTTGCTCGGCGCCGCGGTCATTCGGACCACGGCGTTTGTGCTGGAAACACCAGTCTGCCGAAGGCATTCCGGGCGGCATCCGCGCTCTACGAAGAGGTTCCTTAGTCAATGCTCAAGAACACCAACATTCGTGCTCGTGCTCGTGCTCTGACCAAGATCCGTCCGACCAGGACGCAGAAGCTGTCCACCGCCGGCGTGGCCGCCCTCGGCTGCTGCGCGATCGCGCTCAGCGCCGCGCCCAGCCAGGCGCAGACCCCCACGCACCAGGCCCCCGCCCCCGCGGCCGCTCCCGCCGCGGTGCACCAGGCCGCCGCCAAGCCGACCGCCGTCAAGGCGTCCGGCAACAACCTCGACGGCTGGATCCGCCAGTCGCTCGCGATCATGAAGCAGAAGGGCATCCCGGGCTCCTACAGCGGCATCTACCGCAACGTGATGCGTGAGTCCGCGGGCAACCCGGCGGCCATCAACAACTGGGACATCAACGCCCAGAACGGCATCCCCTCCAAGGGCCTGCTCCAGGTGATCGACCCCACGTTCCGCGCCTACCACGTGGCGGGCACCTCGTGGAACATCTACGACCCGGTCGCCAACATCACCGCCGCCTGCAACTACGCCGGCCACCGTTACGGCTCGATGGACAACGTCAACAGCGCGTACTGAGGCAGACGCGGACCTCTTCACGCCAGCAGAAGAACCAAGGGCGGCACCCCTCAACCGGGTGCCGCCCTTCCGCGTCCCCCGAGGAGGACGGCCGACAGCGGCCGCTCGCCCGGGAACCTCAGTGCGGTCGCTCGCATCTAGGTGTTCGGCGAGGCATGCGCGGCGGCATTCGGTCCCGCGGAAGTGATGTCACCCAGGGGGAGGTCTCATGTCGTGGCGGACAGCGGTGGGCTGGACGGTCGGGCTGGTGATGCTGCTGGGTGCCACCGCCTGCGGTCGGAGCGACGACTCCGCGGCCCCCCGGATCGGCGCCTGTGGGACGCCCCAGCTGAGCTGGAGGATGACCGTTCACCCGGGCAAGCCGCACAACACACCGGCGGCGACGCTCAGCGCGGCGCACAAGGGCTCGAAGCCCTGCGCCTTCGACGGGTACCCGGCGCTCAGTGTGTACGTGGGCAAGGGGCCGTCGGCCGACTCCGCACCGAAGAGGTCCATGCCGGTGCATCTGGTACTCGCGCCGGGGCACAGGATCGAGATTCCGGTCTTCTACGACGCGATCGGCTCGCCGTCCGGGGAGTGCGAGGTCTCGGGCGAATACGACCCGCGCGTCGATGTGCGGCCCCCGCACCCCGCCGCCCACGACTACGGCTCCCATGTACAGGTGACCGACACAAAGGGACACCCCGAGCGAGCACAGGTGTGCGACTTCCACATGCTCCTCGGAGCACCCCAACTGCACTGATCCCACACCGCATTTCGCTGGACACATCCACAGCGGTGGCCGTGCGGGCACCCCACCCAAACCTAGCTCCCCTCTGTCATCTCCGTCAGATCCGTGAAATCCGTCAGAGAAGTGATGAGCTCAGCCGTGGCCGCCGGGTCGACGGTCTGATGCAGGTGCTCGCCCGGCAGGTGTGCCACCCGCCAGCCGCGGGTCCGCGCCTCCGCGGCCTGGTGCTCGTAGGGCGGCCCGAACAGTACATACGCGCAAGGGTGGTCGTCCCAGCCGGGCGGTACCGGAATGGATTGCTCGTAGTACGACAGCGGCAGCCGGGGCTGCTCCTCGACGATGGTCCGCCGTATGACCGCATCGGCGAACATGGGCGACACATCGGCCTCGTCCCACCAGTCGGTCCACCGCGGGAGCACCCCGTCGACCGCCAACGGCCGCAGAAAGTCGAGCAGTTCCGGGCCCGCCACGGGGGTCGTGCCGCCGCGGGCGGGCAGCGCCGCGTCCACGAAGACGGAGGCCGCCACCGGGTGAGGCAGTGCCGCCCTCACCGCCGGGACGAACAGCCCCGCGTTGCTGTGCGCCACCAGCACCAGTGGCCGATCCTGCGAAACGTCGGCGACAGCCTCCCGGACAGCCGCCGCCGCGCGTGGCCAGAAAGGTGGCTCGCCCTTCCCCACCTCCAAGAGCGACGGCACCCGGACGGCATGCCCGGCCGCGGTCAGCCGCTCGGCCACGCCGGTCCAGGTGGAAGGCCCTACAGAGGGGCTGTGTATCAGTACGAAAAGCGATTCCACGCAGTACACCTCTCCTCGGTGCCCCAAGGGCCTCTGCTGCTCACTGCCCGGCTGATGCGGTGCGCTCCAGCTCGGCGACCAGCCGGGCGGCCAAGGGCGTGGTCATGCCGTGCCGGTCGGCGGCGCGCAGCAACGCGCCCCCGATGGCGTCCAGTTCCAGGGCGCGGCCGGCCTCGGCATCGCGCTGCATCGAGGACTTCGTCTCCGCGGGGAAGGTGTCGTACATATTCATGACCGCATCCGCGTCCGCCGCTGCGCCACAGGCGCGGGCGACTGCTGTCGCCTCGCCGGTCAGGGTCAGCAGTTCATCCCGGTACCGGGTGCGCAGATCGCCGATCGTGATGCCGTAGCGAGTCGTCAGGAGTGCCATGGGGGCGAGGAATGACATCTTCGTCCAGAGAGCCGTGGTCTCATCCGGCGAGACCCGGGTCTGTACGCCCGCGCCTTCGAGCATGGCCGCCGCCGCCCGGATCCGTTCCGCCGGTGCGGTCGTGCTGGCGAGGTCGATCTGCACGAACGGGCTGCTGTGGGTGATCACGCCAGGCGCCGTACGTGTGGTCTCGACCCGGATCACGCCGGGCACGACCTGCTCGGGCCGGTAGCGCTGCCGCAGCAGCGCGGGGTGTTCCACGCCATTGAGCAGCGGCACCGTCAGGCCGTCGGTCAGCACGTCGGCGGGAACACGCTCCAGCGCCGCGTTCAAGGCGGTCTGCTTGCAGGCGATCAGGCACATGTCGACCGGCTCGGACAGGTGCGTCGTCGCGGTCACCGAAGCGGTGAAGTCACCGAAGTGTCTGCTCCGCACGCTGATGCCCCTGCTGTTCAGCACCTGCACGGTCGACTCGCCGGCCAGGCAGATCACCTCATGACCGGCGCGTGAAAGCAGCGCCGCGAGCAGACCGCCGACACCGCCGGGACCGAGGATGGCGACAGTGCCGGGTCGTGCATCGTTCACGGGTGGTTCCTCGTTTCGAGTGGGGTCGGTCGTCGGTCGTCGGTCTTCGGCTGCGCAGGGCGGCCGGTAGCAGGCTCGAAGCGGTTGCCGGACCAGACACGGCGGCTTCGACGTCGTAGACGGTCAGGACGACGTGGTCGGCCCGGGCCATGAGCGCGCGGGGCCTCCCGGCCCTGAGCCGCGCCCAGGGAGCACGGTCCCGACGGCCGTCATCCGTCGGGGGCGTGGTCACCCAGGCGCGAGCGCACCGCGCTCCACGCGCCAGGGGAGACCAGCCCGCGAACGGACCGCAGCATCCGGTACAGCCCCGGGCCGTACCGGACCGCCAGATCCTCGTTGTGCTCGAACACGTCGAGCTCGTTGGCCGCGGTGATCTCCAGGAAGGCGCGCAGGTCCTCGGTGCACGGCTCGACGTCAAGCTGCGTGAACCGGTCACGGAAAGCCGGTCGGGGGGACGCGCCCAGCCGAGGATAGGTCACGGCCCGATCGCAGCTTCCGTACAAATACACCAGCGCTTCAGCCCGTTCACCGATCATGTCGGCCAGGAACGCGCGATCGGCGAGGCTCATCAGGGACTCGGCGAAGCCGTCGGTCCCGTAGGCCGCATGACACATGCCCGCGAGTTGAACATCGGTATTCGCGCCCCAGCCCGCCAGGCGTTGGCTCACTCGGGCCAGGTGCTCCAGCAGGGTCCCGCCGGGGTGCGGCAGGTCTTCTGCGCCGAGGCTGCGCAGGTACTCCACGACGGCTAAACAATCAACGGATGCGGGTTCATCGAGAATCTCGCTCACGTCACGAGTTATACCCGTGACGTGCGGTCGGCGCAAGGTCGTTGACGGGCGTCCACAGGCCGCTCGGACCGGAGAAGATGTCTCCCAGGGTGAACATCCGCAACAGCGCACCCGGCGCGCCGAAACCGCCCTGCTAAGCGGACTTCGATCCGCCTCGCCAGGCCGGGTTCACCCGGATCTCGATGTCCTCGGACGCCGACTCCCGCACCTCGTCCGGGGTGACGCGCACTCCGAGCCGACGGCCTGTGCCCGCTTCGACGAATGTCAGGGGTGGGCGGCCGTCTTGCAGATGCGTGTCGCCCCACTGCATCAGCGCCAGAAACACCGGCAACAGGTCCTCACCGGCTGCGGTCAGCCGGTACTCCTCCCGGGCTCGGCGGCCCGGCGCCTGATAGGTGACGGTCTCCACGACGTGAGCCGCCTTCAACTGCTTGAGGGCGCGCGACACCGCCGGTGCGGAGACCTCGGCGCGCTCCACGAAGTCGTCGAACCTGGTGGTGCCGTAGAACAACTCACGGACCATCAGGAACACCGTCTTCGTGCTGAGCAGATCCAGCACACGGGCCGCCGAGCACCCGTCACCGATCGACCATCTGCCTCGGTCGCTCAGCCGCTCCTCGAACCTCATCGCCATGCGGCCATCATAGCTAACGCTCCCGTAACTAACGCTTGCGTTACCGAGCTGGGATGTGGTTGCCTCGCTCTGACGAGATCGCTGCTCGGGTTTCGGTGAAGGGGGCGCCGTGGTCGCCGCGGCAGACACGCAATCGTGGCGAACGAGGTCTCGGAGAGGCGCTGGTACGGCGCCGGATCGGCGGAGTCCCTTTCCCCGGTTCCCCGGCGCAATGCGTGAGGAGAGGTAACTGCCGTGCCCATGTGGAATATTCACCACACGCCAGGAGTCTTCGGGGCTGCGGAAAAGCACCGACTGGCCTCGGACATCACGGACCACTACGAGAAGGCCGGGATGCCCCGGTTTTACGTGGTCATCGTGTTCCATGAGGTCCGTCCCGAGGACTTCTACATCGGCGGACAACCGGCCACGCACGGAGTCCGCATCGCCGTCGACCACATCGCCCGACGCAACCCCGATGGAGATGCGCGCCGCAGGACCGCCCAGTGGGTCAAGGGCATGCTGGAACCCCACCTCGCACAACACACGGGTCTGCACTGGGAGTTCCACATCGATGAGACCAGCAGCGATCTCTGGATGATCAACGGGATCGTGCCGCCGCCGCCCCTTTCCGATGCCGAGAGGCGCTGGGTCGAAACAAATTCACCAACCGACTACCAGAGCATCCAGTAACCTGCCACGCAGTGCCATGTGCTTACAACGAGTGGACGACATGCGATGGAGAGCGCAGCCGCGCTGGGCGCGGTGGGTAGCAGCGGTCTATGTCATCGGCTTCCTCGAAGGAGCCGGATCGCACGCCTATGACGTACTCACCGGCGGACTCCACGCGTACGGCAACTGGCCCCTGCCGAGCCAACTCCTCTTCCACGCCCTGCTCGTGCTCGACCTCGTCGCCGCCGTGTGGGTCGTTCTGGCATGGCCGACCGGCCCAGCTCTCTGCTCGACCGTCATGGCAGCGGACCTGACGGCGAACTGGTGGACCAACTGGACGGCCGTCACACGCGATCCGCTCGCCTACCTTCAGCCGGTCGGACTGACACCGATAACGCTGTTCGGACTCTTCGTCTTCGTCACGGCCACCCCGCTCGCCCGGTCATTCCGCCTGATCGACCGCTCCAGCAATTCACCTCGGCCTGTCAGCGGCAGGTACCCGGCCTGAGTTCCACGACCAGGGGACTGCCGGACCCCGGGAGCGGGTGAACGGCCGTGCCAGGCCCGGGCCGGTACGGTCGAGCCCTCGCTGGCGTCACATCACGAGTTATGATCGTGACGTGAGCGTTGAGGCAAGTCGCATCGGGGAGGTCCCCGACGAGGAGCTGCGGTTCACCTTCCGCTCCAACCGCCTGTGCCTGGCCTTCGTCGCGACCGTGGGGGAGCGGTGGCGCGGCAACCATGAGCGGCTGCGCGAACCGGTCGACTTGGAGCGCTGGTACCTCGAAGCCGACCTGCTCGACCAGCCACCCGCGGTCACACGCGCCGGACTGGAGGCAGCACGCGTGCTGCGCGAGGCGATCTACCGCATCGCCCGGGCGCTCATTGCTGGCCACCTGCCGACCGCCGCGGACGAGGCTGCACTCAACGCCGCCGCCGCGTTCCCACCCCTGATCCCGGCCCTGCGCGCCGGAACCAGCAGGCTCACCCTGCCCTCCGCCCGAGCACAGCAGTCCGCCCTCAGCACGGTCGCCCGCGATGCCATCGACTTGTTCGCGAGTACCGCCATTGACCGCATTCGAGAGTGCGCCAGCCCCCAGTGCGGTCTGCTGTTCGTCGACACCAGCCGCCCCGGGCGCCGCCGCTGGTGTTCCAGCACCGCCTGCGGCGGCAAGGCCCGTGCCGCCACCTACCGCCACAGACTCGCCGCATCGAGCGACACGAGTACCCGCCGCGTCGGGATGCCGGAGCGCGACGATGCCTCCAAACACCCCGACCCGAAGCTCTCTTGATGGTCGACGGCGGAAGAACCGGCGGGTTCCAGCGCGACTGGACCAGGACCTTCGGCTGAACCGGACGTGGCAATGCCTGCGCGGAGCGAAGGTGGCCGACCTACCTCTGGTGCAACTCGCTCATGTCATCCCAGACGGTGACGGTCACGTTCTCCAGCTGTGCACGCACACCATCAGCAACGACCTCACCGCGAAGACGGATTCGTACTCATCTGCACGCGACCAGTCGAACGACCGGACAGCGGTCGCCAGTTCCCCCGTCCCACGCCAGACGAACTCGACCTGCCCGGGAGTGATGAGGAGGTCGGTGAGTGCGGGCAGGGAGGCCATCCGGGGCCCGGTCCACGTGCGCGGCTCGCCGCACTCCACGAGGACGGCGGTCATGCCCGCCGCGGCGGCGCCGGCCAGTTCGCCGTCGGTGCCGTCGCCGACGAAGACACAGGCGGCGGGCGGCACGCCGAGCAGGTCGGCGGTGGCCCGGAACAGCTCCGGGTCGGGTTTCATGACACCGGCTTCCGCGGACAGCAGAGCCGCGTCGAAGCGACCCGCGAAGGCGGAGTCCCGCACCATGTCCCGCACGTCCGAGGTGCAGTTGGAGACCAGCGCGGTACGCAGCCCGAGCCGCCGTGCCACCGCCACGGCCTCGACCGCGCCCGGCAGCGGGGTGGCGAAGGCCTCGCCGTGCAGCCGACGGCGGGTCGCCGCCTCCGCAGCCTGGTCCGGGGGCCAGGCGCCGCCCACCTGGTCGCGCAGCCAGTCGAGGTATTCCGCGAACGGACGGGTCTCGCGCACC
This sequence comes from Streptomyces sp. NPDC052040, assembly GCF_044548405.1. Classification (NCBI taxonomy): domain Bacteria; kingdom Bacillati; phylum Actinomycetota; class Actinomycetes; order Kitasatosporales; family Streptomycetaceae; genus Streptomyces; species Streptomyces sp. NPDC052040. The sequence continues at coordinate 1,084,156 of NZ_JBIUBV010000001.1, forward strand.
TCCCTGGTGCGTTTCCACGCGTCGGCCAGCTCCTCCGGACGCTGTCCCAGCGCCTCGGCGGTGGCCTCGAAGGTGCGCCGCTTCAGCTCCTCGGGCAGCGGAACGAGCGTCTTCCACAGATCGAACAGCACGGCGCGGGGGCCGCCCGGCCAGCTCCGGACGGCGGGTTTCTCCCAGCGAGAGTTGTCGATCACGACGTGTGCCCGTGCCTGCGGCGGATGTTCGGCCAGGTAGGCCCGCTGGGCGGGCAGGTACTTCTCGGCGTACTTGGCCATGACCTCCGCGCCCTGGCTGGGCAGGTCGCGCTGCCGGGCCTGCTCCAGGAGGAAGAGTCGGGTATGGACTCTCCAGCCGTCGCCCGGAAGCGGTTCGGCCTGCAACGTCCCCCCATAGGCGGCCGCGCGCTCGCGCATGCCGGGGATGCCGTGACCGGATGGTCTGGCGTCGGCGCCGGGAAGCGGCGGACAGGGGCCGCTGTCGACGACGTCCACGGTGACGGTCTCGGCCGAGCACTGTATCCGGACGTTCCGTGTGTGCCGGCGGGTGTGTGCTTGAGAGTATTGGTCAAGGCTTCCTGTACCAGACGGTAGACGGTCAGTTGTGCGGTGGCGGGAATGTGGGAGTGGCCGCCCTGGACCTCGGCGCGGGTCGGCAGCCCAGCGGCGCACATCTGGTCGGCGAGGGACTCCAGTTGGGCGATGCCGGGCAACGGGTGGCGCTCCGCGTCCGGTTCGTCGGTCCGCAGGATGCCCAACGACCGCCGCATGTCGGTCAGGGCCTGCCGACCCGTCTCGGAGATCTGGAGCATCGCGGTGGTGGCCTTGTCGGGCGACCGATGCTGCGCGAAGACGGCGGCGTCGGTGAGCGCGACCATGACGGACAGGTTGTGGGTGACGATGTCGTGCATCCCCCGGGTGATACGTGTCCTTTCCTCGGCGACGGCCAGTCGTGCCTGCTGGTCCTGCTGTTGCCGCAGGTGCGCCGCCCGTTCCTCCAGGGCCGCGAGATAGGCGCGCGTGGTCCGCACATTCACCCCCAGGACGGCGGCGGCGACGACCATGGCGGTCACTGCGACGAAGGGGGTCAGGAATCCTCCGTCCGTCGCCCAGCGCCGACAGGCCAGTAGGGCCCCGCCTTCCACGACCGCACCGGCGACAAGCGTGCCGCCCCGGCCCGAGTTCGCAGCCCGGCCGTTCACCAGGCGTGCTCGACTGCGACCCCGGGTGCATGCGAGGGCCACCCGGGACGGATGTGGCATCCCGTGCCCCGCTCCGAGGATGGCCGGGTGACCGAAAACGTCACGGGGCTGTCCATGTCCCCGCTGGAACTTGTTGCCCTGCTGAGTGCCGTCGCGCCGGTGGCGGCGCGCTGGCTTCGCCCCGCAGGACGCCCCTACGTCACGATCGCGGCGGCGGCGGTTCTCGTGCTGTCCGCGATCGTGCTGAGTGTGGTGGGGCTCCGCTGGCAGATGCTGCCGGTACTGGCAGGCGCTGCCCTCGCGTTGCCGTTCGCCCTCTCTCCGCTGCTGCGAGGCCGTACCGGTCGGCCGACGTGGCGGGCCCGATGGTGGCCGGCGCTCCCGGGATCGCTGGCCTGCGTCGGCCTGATCGCCACGGGTCCGGTGGCCGCCTGGGCCTTTCCCGTGGAAGCCCACGGTGCCGTCTCCCTGCCTCAACAGCTCGTGATGAGAGCTGGGAGATATCGGGAGTAAGGTCGTGTTTCGACTCGTTGCCCAGGCGGTCACTGACAAGGGCGCCTGCCGGGCATCTGTCCTGGTCAGGCGCCCTCTTCCTGTGCCTAGAAAAAACCCAGCTTCTTCGGCGAGTACGACACCAGGAGGTTCTTCGTCTGCTGGTAGTGCTCCAGCATCATCTTGTGGGTCTCGCGGCCGATGCCCGAACCCTTGTAGCCACCGAAGGCGGCGTGCGCCGGGTAGGCGTGGTAGCAGTTGGTCCAGACCCGGCCCGCCTGGATGGCGCGGCCCGCGCGGTACGCGGTGTTGATGTCCCGCGTCCAAACGCCTGCGCCGAGGCCGTACAGCGTGTCGTTGGCGATCTTGATGGCGTCGTCGAAGTCGTTGAACGACGCTACGGACACCACCGGCCCGAAGATCTCCTCCTGGAAGATCCGCATTCGGTTGTCGCCCTCGAAGATCGTCGGCTGGACGTAGTAGCCGCCCTTCAACTCGCCGTCGTGGTCGATGCGTTCGCCACCGGTGAGAACCTTCGCGCCCTCCTGTCGGCCGATGTCCAGATACGAGAGGATCTTCTCCAGCTGGTCGTTGGAGGCCTGCGCGCCGATCATCGTGTCCGTGTCCAGTGGGTGCCCGGTCCTGATCTGCTCCGTGCGGGCGACGGCGGCCTCCATGAAGTCGGCGTAGTGGCCGCGCTGCACCAGCGCCCGCGACGGGCATGTGCACACCTCGCCCTGGTTGAGCGCGAACATGGTGAAGCCTTCCAGCGCCTTGTCGCGGAAGTCGTCGTTCGCCGACCAGACGTCGTCGAAGAAGATGTTCGGCGACTTGCCGCCCAGCTCCAGGGTCACCGGGATGATGTTCTCGGAGGCGTACTGCATGATGAGCCGCCCTGTCGTGGTCTCGCCCGTGAACGCGACCTTGGCGACGCGCGGACTGGAGGCCAGCGGCTTGCCTGCCTCCACGCCGAAGCCGTTCACAATGTTGACCACCCCCGGCGGCAGCAGGTCGGAGACCAGGCTCAGCCAGTAGTGGATGGACGCCGGGGTCTGCTCCGCCGGTTTGAGGACGACCGCGTTGCCGGCGGCCAGGGCCGGTGCGAGCTTCCATGTGGCCATGAGAATGGGGAAGTTCCAGGGGATGATCTGCGCGACCACGCCCAGCGGCTCGTGGAAGTGATACGCCACCGTGTCGTCGTCGAGCTCGCCCAGCGAACCCTCCTGGCCCCGGATGGCGCCCGCGAAATAGCGGAAGTGGTCGATGGCGAGCGGGATGTCCGCGGCCAGGGTCTCCCGGACAGGTTTGCCGTTCTCCCAGCTCTCGGCCACCGCGAGCTTCTCCAGGTTGGCCTCCATCCGGTCGGCGATCTTCCGGAGGACGTCGGAACGCTCGGTCACCGACGTACGGCCCCAGGCGGGCGCTGCGGCGTGTGCCGCGTCCAACGCGCGCTCCACGTCCTCGACGGTCCCCCGGGCGACCTCCGTGAACGGCTGCCCGTTGACCGGAGTCGGATTCTCGAAGTACTGGCCGCGCGCCGGCGGCACGTACTCGCCGCCGATGAAGTGGTCGTAGCGTGCCTGGTAGGAGACGATCGAGCCCTCGGCTCCGGGCGCTGCGTAACGGGTCATACGGGTCTGCCTCCCGGGAAGGCGCTGCCCGCCATTGGGCAGCTCTCGGCGCGAGGCTAGGGGTAAGGACGTTGCACCTACGTTGCGCCCCGCCGGAGGGGGTGCCGGGGCCGGGGCCGGGGCTGGAGCCGTTGCCGGATCCGTCGTGCCCTTGTACTCCCTTGGTCGCCGCCCCCGGCACCCGGCGGCATGGAGAAGCGAGACCGCGGCTCAGCGCGAAGTCGCGGGACCGGGGCGTATCCGCTCCACCGGCGCCGTCAGTTCGGCTTCCAACTCGTCGAGACGTGCCCGCACGGCCGCCGTGGGCCGCACCGCCGCCAGGGCCTGCCAGACGTCGAGATCGTCCTCTCCCCATGAGGAGAGAGCCCAGTTCCCCAGCAGATCGGGGTCGCGGCGGACGATGAGTGCCCTCCGCAGCCCGTCGGCCAGCCTGCGGCGGAGCAGGGTGACCGCCGGTGCCGAGGAACCGGGCAGCAGCGGTCCCGAGTACGCCGCAGCGGCCTCCGACAACGCTCCCGTCGCCAACCGGCGCTCCACGACCGCGACATCGGATTCGACCGGCGCCGTCAGCCGATAGGGGCGCGAGGCCAGCAGACCGGGCCCGAGTATCCGCCGCAGCCGGGCCAGCTCGGCGCGCAGGGTCACGGGGGTCACCGACTCGTCCTCGTACAGCGCGCACAGCAGCTCGTCCCCGCTCAGCCCCTCCGGATGCCGGGCCAGCAGCACCACGATCTCGCTGTGCCGACGGCTGAGCCGGATATGCCGTCCGCGGGCGCGGAACCTCGCCTCGTCGCGGCCCAGTGCGGTCAGCTCCAGCGTGTCCGCCGGAGCCGGGGGCGGCGAGAGGAGCGCCAACTGGGACTCGGCCGCCCGTGCCACCGCCTGGACGAAACCCAGACTGTGCGGGTGCGCGAGTCTGTCCCCGCCGGTGATGTCCAGCGCACCGAGCACCCTGCCCGTACGCGGATCGTGCACCGGTGCCGCCGCGCAGGTCCACGGCTGGACCCGTCGGCTGAAGTGCTCGGCTGCGAACACCTGCACCGGCCGGTCCACCGCCACCGCGGTCCCCGGTGCGTTCGTTCCCACGGCCGACTCCGCCCAGCGTGCTCCCGGCACGAAGTTCATCCGGGCCGCCCGCCGCCGACTCGCCGGGTCGCCCTCCACCCAGAGCAGCCGACCCTGCGCATCGCACACCGCCAGCAGATGTTCGGCCTCCGAGGCGAACGGGCCCATCAACTCGCGGATCAAGGGCATCACGCGTGCCAGGGGGTGTTCCGCCCGGTAGGAGCCGAGGTCGCCGTCCGTCAGCTCCACATGCGCCGTGCCGTCCGGCCCCACGCCCGCACGGGCCGAACGCCGCCAGGAATCGGCCACCACGGGACGAACCCTCCGTGCGACCGTGCCCGCCGCCGTGAACGTCTCGTGGGCGCGGCGCAGCTCCCGCACCCGCTCGACGGGATCGGCCCCCGGCTCCAGGGCCACCCAGGCATCGGTCAAGGGGGCCTCCCGGGACGGCGACGGGGTCGGGGACATCGTCACTCCGGGCGGCGGCGGCGACAACCGTCTCGACGGGCATCCACCCGAATGAGACCGGAGGCGCTCCGAAGGAGACCTGAGGCGCTCTGGCTGACACCGGAAGTACTTCAGCTGAGACCGCAAGCGCTCCGGCTGAGACCGGAAGCGCTCCGGCGAGGCCGTGCTCCTGCCCGCGCACTGTCCCGGCCCCGGGAGCCGCCTTCCGGGTCAGGCGAGGTTCACAAGTCCGATGTAGCGCGTCCAGTCCCAGTCCGGCCCCGGATCGGTGTGGTCCGTGCCGGGGACCTCGTAGTGGCCGATGATGTGGTCCCGGTCCTTCGGGATGCCGTACCGGGTGCAGACGGCCGCTGTGAGCCGGGCCGATGCCTGGTAGAGGGCGTCCGTGAAGTAGCCGGGCCGTTCCACCCATCCCTCGTGCTCGATACCGATACTGCGTGTGTTGTAGTCCCAATTGCCCGCGTGCCAGGCGATGTCGCGTTCGCGGACGCACTGCGCGACATACCCGTCCGCCGACCGGACGACGTAGTGCGCCGAGACCCTCTTCTGCGGGTTCCTGAAGATGTTGAGGGTGGTGGTGTACGACGCCTGGGTCACATGGATGACGACGAAGTCCAGCGGTTGACTCCCGGGCCGTTCGGCAGGCGTGTAGTTCGCGGGGTCCGCCGAGAGCCAGGCGGCAAACGGGTGGTCGACGGTGCGGGGCCGCGCGTCGGCCGGAGCCGACGGGAGCAGCGCATAGGGGACCGCGGCGAGGGCCGCACCCTTCAAGAGCCCCCGTCTGCCGATGAAGGAGGTGGGTCGTCGGGACTCGGCTTGTTCCACGGAGAGGACGCCCTTCCGTCGTTGGATGTGCGGAATATGCGGATCGTGCATCCCGGGTGGTCGACGCTTTCGCGCACCCGTCGTTTCGTGTGACAGCGCCCGGGCACGGACCTCGCGTCGTGACGCCGAGGATTCCCGTCGTGCCCGGCGCGACCCGGCTGCCGCGAGTGCGGTCGCCGACGTCGGCGTGAACCGTGACGCTCCTCATGTGAATCCCCCGTTCCACTCATACGCGGCCGCCGCCCGGCGGTTGCGTCGTATGTGCGTCACGTTACGGCGCCGAACGGTCGCGCAGTGGGAGCGAGGCGTCGTCCGTGGACAACGGCGAAACTGTGGACAACTCCGCCACCCGATGGGGGGAAGACGAGCCGGTCGAGCCCGGAGCGACAGCGACTCCGGCGGCCCCTCAGTTCTGTCCGGCCACCGCGGCCGGATCGTCGAGCACCGCCCGCACCACCGAGTGCGCGGCGCCGAGGAGCGGTCCCTCGGAGCCCAGCCGGGAGACGGTCACGGTGCAGGCGGGGCCCGCCAGGCGGCGTGCCAGTTCCTCTTCCAGCGATGTCAGCAGCCAGGGCGCGAGCGCTGCCAGTGCACCGCCGAGCACCACGGCCTGCGGATCCAGCAGATTCACCGCCCCGGTCAGCGCGATGCCGAGTGCGGTCCCGGCGTCACTCAGGGCGCGGAGTACATCGGGGTCACCGTGTGCGGCCCGCTCGGCGAGCTGTTCCACGCGGTCCCTGCCCGGCGGCAGTCCTGCCTCGCGCAGCACCGCCTCCTCACCCGCGTACTGCTCCAGGCAGCCGCGCCCGCCGCACGCGCAGACCGGCCCTTCCGGACGCACGGGTACATGTCCCAGCTCGCCCGCGAATCCGCGGGCGCCCCGCAGCAGTTGCCCGTCCACGACGACGGCGCCGCCGATGCCGATCTCCGCCGAGACATGCAGGAAGTCGCGCGGTGTGTCGTCGCCGAGCCACAGTTCCGCCAGTGAGCCGAAGTTGGCCTCGTTGTCCGCGGTCACGGGCAGGTCGGACGGCAGAAGCGAACCCAGATCGACGTCGTGCCAGCCGAGGTTGGGGGCGCGGACCACGGTCCGGCCGTCGCGCGCCACCAGGCCCGGCACTGCGACCGCCAGACCTGCGGGCCGCAGCCCTTCCCCCTCCACCTCGGCGACGACCTGCGCTATCAGGCCGCTCAGTTCCGTGAGGACCGGCTGCGGGGCGCGCCCCCGATGCGTGCCGTGTCGCACCGCCCGGGCGCGTATGACTCCGCGCAGGTCGACCGCGCACACCGCGAGGTGATCCACGCCGATCTCGGCTCCGATCCCCACCGGGCCCCCGCTGCTGACGGCCAGAGCGGAACCCGGTCGTCCCACCCGGCCGGGGCGCTCCGGACCCAACTCGTCGAGCAGCCCCGACCGGATCAGCTCGTCGACCAGCGTGGATACCGCCGCCCGGGTCAGTCCGATCCGTGAGGCGACCGCCGCGCGCGACAGGGGCCCCTCGGCGCTCACCGTGTGCATGACGCGCGCCAGATTGCGCCGGCGCATGCCCTGCTGGTTGTCGGGCAGTCGACGGCCCGGACCGGCCGGACGGGGTTCGTGCAGCGGTGCGGCCATGCCTCCTCGAATCCCGTCAGTAACGGTCCGGCTCCCGCTCCAGCAGCGGGGCCGCGTCGGAGAGTACCCCGGAGATCCTGGTCAGGGCCGCCTCGTCCCGCTCCACCGCCTCCAGGACCGGTCCGCGCGCGGTGTCCCAGCGCCGCGCGACGGCGGCCGGGTCCTCACCGGTCAGCAGTCCGGCGGCCTGGGCCGCGGCACCCAGCGCGACGAGTTCCCTGGCCTCGGGCACCTGTACGGGACGGCCGGACAGCCGCCGTACCGTCTCCTGCCAGGCCCTTCCCTGCGCGCCCCCTCCGATGAGCAGCAGCGGAGCCGTGCGGTCCGCGTCCGCGTCGAGCACCAGGTCGAGTGCGCCGAGCAGCGAGTGCACCGCTCCGTCGTAGGCGGCCTGCAACAGCTGCTCCGCGGTCGTGTCATGGCGCAGTCCATGGAGCACGCCCGAGGCATGTGGGAGATCCGGGGTGCGCTCGCCGTCCAGATAGGGGAGCAGCGTCACTTCCGTCCCCGGCGCGACGGCCTCGCGGTCCAGACTCAGCAGGGTCGCGATCCGGTCGACTGCGAGCGTGCAGTTCAGGGTGCAGGCCAGCGGCAGCCAGTCTCCGTGCGCATCGGCGAAGCCCGCCACGGTGCCGGTAGGGTCCGCGGGCCTCCGCCTGGAGACGGCGTACACCGTGCCGGAGGTGCCGAGGCTCAGCACGGCGGTCCCGGGCCGCAGCCCGAGCCCCAGGGCGGCCGCGGCATTGTCACCGGTACCCGAGGCGACCAGGGTGCCCTTGGAGAAGGGCAGGTCGTGGGTATCGCGCGCAGTGCCGGCCACTTCGCCAGGCCGCACCACACGCGGCAGCAGGGCGGCGTCGAGGTCCGCGAGAGCGAGGATCTCCTCGTCGTACGACTCGGTTGCGGACGCCCACCAGCCGGTGCCGGAGGCGTCGCCGCGGTCGGTTGTGCCCTCACCGGTCAGACGCTCGGTCAGGTAGTCATGAGGCAGCCGCACGGCCGCTGTTGCGCGGGCGGCGTCCGGCTCATGCTCGGCCAGCCACGCCCACTTCGTGACCGTGAAGGACGGGCCGGGCACGCTTCCCGTGCGTTCCGCCCAGGCCTTGGGGCCGCCCAGTTCGTCGATCAGCCGACGGGCCTGCGGCGCAGAACGTACGTCGTTCCACAGGAGCGCCGGACGCACCGGGTCACCGTGCGCGTCGAGCGTGACCAGACCGTGCTGCTGGCCGCCGATCGACACCGCGGCGGCCTCGTGGGCCGCTTCGCCGCACTGCTGCAAGGCCTCGCACAGGGCGTCCCACCACCGGCGGGGGTCGCTCTCGCGGCCCGCTCCGGAGGAGACGGTGTGCGGCGCCTGGCCGCTCGCCACCACCTGCCCGGTCGACACATCGACAACCAGCACCTTGGTGGACTGGGTGGACGAGTCCACCCCGACGACGAGCGGACCATCGGCTGCTGACATCGGGCTCTCCCTCTTCCGCCTCTTCTGCGGCTGCGCGGTCCGGCCTGACGGCAGGGCGTGCCGGGACCGTCGCGGCCCGTGGCCGGCCTCCGGGCCACCGTACGCAGTCCCCATGCGGGTGCGCAGCGTCTCTTCCCAGGGACGCCCTCGCATACTAATTTGTTAAGCGCCATGACGAAATAGTCCGAGCGCGTAAGGAGCCACGGCATGAGCTACCAGCCCACCCCCGAGGACAAATTCACCTTTGGCCTGTGGACCGTCGGCTGGCAGGGCAGGGACCCGTTCGGCGACGCCACCCGACGCGCCCTGGACCCGGTCGAGACAGTGCGGCGCCTGGCGGAGCTCGGGGCCCACGGCGTGACCTTCCACGACGACGACCTCATCCCCTTCGGATCCTCGGACAGCGAGCGGGAGGGCCGTATCAAGCGCTTCCGTGAGGCGCTCGATGCGACCGGGATGACCGTGCCGATGGCCACCACCAACCTCTTCACCCACCCTGTCTTCAAGGACGGCGCCTTCACCGCCAACGATCGGGACGTCCGCCGCTACGCGCTGCGCAAGACCATCCGCAACATCGATCTCGCGGCGGAACTGGGCGCCAGGACCTATGTCGCCTGGGGCGGCCGGGAGGGCGCCGAGTCCGGAGCGGCCAAGGACGTGCGCGTCGCACTCGACCGTATGAAGGAGGCCTTCGACCTCCTCGGCGAGTACGTCATCTCCCAGGGGTACGACCTGCGCTTTGCCATCGAGCCCAAGCCGAACGAGCCGCGCGGCGACATCCTGCTCCCGACAGTCGGCCACGCGCTCGCCTTCATCGAGCGTCTGGAGCGCCCGGAGCTGTACGGCGTCAACCCCGAGGTGGGGCACGAGCAGATGGCCGGGCTCAACTTCCCGCACGGCATTGCCCAGGCCCTGTGGGCCGGAAAGCTCTTCCACATCGATCTCAACGGTCAGTCGGGGATCAAGTACGACCAGGATCTGCGCTTCGGGGCGGGCGATCTGCGGGCCGCCTTCTGGCTGGTCGACCTGCTGGAACACGCCGGGTACAGCGGTCCGCGCCACTTCGACTTCAAGCCGCCGCGGACCGAGGACCTCGATGGTGTGTGGGCGTCGGCAGCCGGTTGCATGCGCAACTATCTGATCCTGAAGGATCGTGCGGCCGCCTTCCGTGCGGACCCGGCGGTCCAGGAGGCCCTGCGCGCGTCCCGGCTGAACCAGCTGGCCCAGCCCACCGCCGCGGACGGGCTGGAAGCACTGCTCGCGGACCGGGGCGCCTTCGAGGAGTTCGACGTGGAGGCGGCCGCCGCCCGCGGAATGGCGTTCGAGTGCCTGGATCAGCTGGCCATGGATCACCTGCTCGGCGCTCGCGGCTGATCGCCCGAAGGCTCAGGGACACGTCAGGGGCGCCGTCAGGGTCGACTCAGGGTCACCGACCGGAACCGTCCGGGGGACGCACCCGTTCTCCTAGCAGAGAGCGGCAGTGGCCGCGAAGGAGGCGACACATGTCGAATAACGCGAAGATCGCCGCCGGGGGAGCGCTGGTCGGGCTTCTCCTGCTCATCTGGCTGCCCTGGTGGGCCGCACTCCTGATCATCCTGGGAGTTCCTGCGGCCGCGTACCTGACCCTCGACCCGTCCCAGCGCCGCAGGCTGCGCCGGGTGAGGCGCAAGGAAATAGGTCGCTGAGGAGTCTGCGTTCCGGCGCGCTCTGCTCGGCCTTCGCGCTGCGCCCACCTCCGAACTGCTCCGGCGCCGCGTACTGTGACGTGCGGCCCGGGCTGGTTCGGTGGCGGGCTTCCCCTGCGGCCTCCCTGCGCCCGCCTCAGACGGGGCGGACCGCGAGTTTGTCCAGGGCTTCGAGCAGTCCGGGCAGCTGGGAGCCGCGGCCCACGGGAAGGATTTCGCCGGGTTTCTCGTCGAGCAGCACAAACGCGATGTCGTCGGTCCTGGCCACCATGGACCAGCCGGGGCCGTCGGCGCGTACGGTGCGGGCATCGTTCGGCGCGAACGAGGAGCGGATACGGCCCGGCGGCGGGGGAGTGTCCACATAGGCGTGGGCCTCCGCGAGGACACGGCGCAGGTCGGTGTGGCCCTTCTCGCCACCGCGGCCCCCGTCTACCTCCGCCTCTTGCACGGCTGCTTCCCCGTCGTCTGCGGATGCGAAGAAGTCATCGCCGAGCTGCCGGCGCCATACGGTCCACTGGAGCGCGATCTCGTCCGCCCCGAGGCGCCGTTGCGCCGGGCCCCAGGTGGTGGTGTCCGGGGGAGCGAGCGGCTCGCGGCCGGTGAGCGCGGGATCGGGGTCGTGCGGTGCGGGCAGCCCCGGTGCCGCGACGGCCACGGCGAGCGGCCAGCCCGGCAGGGCGGCGACGACGGTCCGTTCGTCCGGCGACAACTCGTACTCCATGCCGCAGTCCCAGGACGCGATCGCGACGGCCACCAGCGACACATCGTCGATGACCGCCGTCCAACGTGCGCCGTCGCCGTCCTGCCCGAGCACCAGGCCGTACCCGTCGGCCAGGGGTGTCAGGTCGAGCGCCGCACAGGCGGCCGGATAGTCGTCGCCCAGCACGCTCGGGAACTGCGCCGGCGTCATCAGGGCCGCCGTCAGCACATACAGCGCGTCGTCCCCGGCGGCGACGGCGTCCTCGTCCGTCCCGGCCATGCCACCCTCCCTGTGCGTTGATCCGTCGGCGCACCCTAATGCGCCCGTGAGCCGGTTGTCACGAGTGTGAAGCGCATGAGGAAGTGCAGTTCTCCGGCTGGACCGGGGCGAATCCACCGATCAAGCCCCGGCCCAGGACGGAGCCTGGCCGTGGCGGTCCGGGGCTGCCGTCGACGGCGGTTCGGCGCGGCCTCATGCACGGCCGCCCCGGCGCCGCTCGCCGGCGCCGCGTGGTCCGGGCTCGGGTTTGTACTGGGTTCAACTGGGGTTCAATCGGCGCGTACGGCCAGGGCGAGAAAGCGGGCGTCCTCGTCGATGTACGACGTCATGCGCCACCCGGAATCCGCCAGCAGCGGACGGAGATTGGACTCCGCACGCAGGTCGTCCGGAGTGATCTTCCGGCCTTGGCGGGCCGCGAGAGCCGCCCGGCCGATCGGATGGAAGAGGGCCAGCAGACCGCCGGGCCGGACCACACGGGCCAGTTCCCGCAGGTTCTGCGCCGGGGCGGGAAGGTGGGCGATCAGCCCTGCTGCGAACACCGCGTCCAGGCAGTCCGTACCCAGCGGCAGCGCGGCCACGTCGGCGAGCACCAGGTGCCCGTCGCCGTTCCGCCCTGCCCGTACTGCTGCCTCCAGCATCGCCGGGGTGAGGTCGATTCCCACGACCACGCCCGACGGCCCCACGGCCGTGCGCAGGGGCGGCAGGGCCCGGCCCGTGCCGCACCCGGCGTCGAGCACACGGTCACCCTCGCGCAGTCCGAGGGCGTCGACGGCTGCGGCGTATGCCGGGCCGTCGTCAGGAAACTTGGAGTCCCAGTGGGCGGCTCGCGCGGTGAAGAATTCCCGGACATGGGTGTGGTCGTCGGTCATGGTCCGCATGATTCCCCACCGGGAGGTCCGGAGCGCGCGCGAGGGACATGCCGATCCGCTGGTGGATCATGCCGGGCGGACGCGCACCGCCCGGCTGCTCGACTCCGTGAGCTGACAGGCCTACTCGGCCACGGCCGAGTAGGCCAGCACCTTCTCGACTCGGATCCGGACGAGGAGTTCCCCCGGCACCCCATTGCGGGCACCGAATTCCTCGGCCCGTTCCTCGCCCATATAACGACCACCGATCCGGGTCGCCCACTGCCGCACGTCGTCGAGGTTCTCCGACAACTCGGCCCGCCCCTGCAACACGACGAAGCCGTAAGGGGAGCGGTCGTCGTCCACGCAGAGGGCAACACGACTGTCCCTGGCGAGATTTCGCCCCTTCACCGTCTCCTTTCCGGTGTTGAAGACCACATCGTCGCCGTCCAGCAGGAACCAGATCGGTGCCACATGGGGACTGCCGTCGGCGCGGACCGTGGAAAGCTTCCCCGTGCGCGTGCCGTGCGAGACAAAAGCCCGCCACTGTTCGTCGGTCATCTTCTGTGCCATACGTCCATCCTGCTTGCCGCGAGCGCTGCTGTGGTGAAGGCTGGCTGACCGGAACCTCCGGCCAGGGAGAACGACATCACGGGGAGAGAGGACCATGGCTCAGAACACCGGACTCGGCTGGCTCCTGGACGATCTGACCGGGCGTGTGGAACAGATACGGCACGCGCTGGTGCTGTCCAATGACGGACTGGTGACCGGCGCGAGCACCGGACTGCGACGCGAGGACGCCGAACACCTGGCCGCCGTGTCATCAGGGCTGCACAGCCTGGCCAAGGGGTCGGGCCGTCACTTCGGGGCGGGTCAGGTCCGTCAGACCATGATCGAGTTCGATGACGCAATCCTGTTCGTGACGGCGGCGGGCCCGGGAAGCTGTCTCTGCGTGCTCAGCGCCGCCGAGGCCGACATCGGACAGATCGCCTACGAGATGACGCTGCTGGTGAACCGGGTCGGCGAGCACCTCGCCGTGGCCGAGCGGCAGCGGGACCGCACACCGCCCAGCGATCTCTGACCGAGCGGCGACGCGGCCTCCAGCAGACAAGGTGCCGACGCTTTCCGTCTCTTTGGGCATGGCGTGTGAGCTGCGGAAATGAGCAGTGGGCGGAGTTATCCACAGGCTCTCACCGAGATTCGGCGATCCGGCTACGGTTTTTCCCGACGCGGACGCACACGGTGTCCGCGAGAGAACCCACGGGGAGACACCGCCATGTCCGTCGACACGACCACGACCACTTCCGCCGCTCCCACCGACACCCGAAGGGGCCGTGCTTCCCGCGGGACCCTGCCGGTGCCGACCGGTGCGGCCCGCGAACCACACTTTGGGCGGGGCGGGTTGGACCCCACGGGGCGGCTCGGACGCGCGTGGACCGTTCCGGACGAAGGAGGAGGGAGCCGCCCACGCTCGGCGAGCGGCTGTGTGTGGGCGGAAGGCGGGTTTCCCGACGCCCTGCGCGAAGGCGACGAGGCCGTGGGCACCGGGGACGGCGCGGCCTTGATGGGAGTGACACCGGGGAAGTTCACCCGGTTCGCCCGCCTGGGCCTGGTGAGCCCCGTGGCGTGGTACGTGAACCGCTACCGGGTGGTGGTCTGGCTGTATCTCACCGAAGAGGTACGGCAGTTCGCCACTGCGGAAGAGAACGCCCTGCTGCTGACCGGCCGTACACCGGAGGCGCTGCGCGGCTTGCTGGAAGCGGGAGTGGACCTCCGGCCCCGCAACTGGCGCGGGCGCCACATCGGACTTGCCCTGCGCCAGGAGGAAGACCCCTGGGTGAAGGCCGCTGTCCTGGCTTCCCCACTGGATCCGGCCCGGATCACCGAGGTCGTCCGCGATCCGCACGAGCGCGTGCATCTGGAGCACCTCAAGCCCGTCACCCGATGGCTGCCGACACCCGGCTCACCCACGGCATCGATCGCGGCGCGGATCATCATGGCGCAGGACCCCGACGAGATCGACTGGCTCCGGGCCGAGTTGGCGCAGACCCTCATCGAAGCCCGTCGGCATTGCCCCGCCCCAGGGGCGCACCACGCACGGCCGACCCTGCCCGCCTGCTCCCGCCCGGCCTCCGGCGAGGGCGGGTCGAGTTCCCCGGGCCGCCGCCTGCGGCCGGGGTTCAGCGTCCCGGCTGGAACCGTCGTGCCCCGGAGGAGGCACGCTCGAACGAGTGCGTGGTCGGCCCCGGCCTCATGCGGCGCGGCAGCCGCACCGGGCACGGACACCCGGAGGACGCCGTGAGCCACCCATGACATCACCGCTCCAGTCGGCGGAACAGTCCCTCCTGGACGACGGACACGAGTAGGCGTCCCTCCACGTCATAGATACGGCCCCGGGCCAGGCCCCGGCCGCCCACTGCGATCGGGGACTCCTGGTCGTACAGGAACCACTCGTCCGCACGGAACGGCCGATGGAACCACATGGCGTGATCCAGCGAGGCCATGTCGAAGCCGCGCGGCCCCCACAGAGGCTCGACGGGGATACGGACGGCGTCCAGCAGCGTCATGTCGCTGGCGTAGGTGAGCGCGCAGGTGTGCACGAGGGGGTCGCCCCCCAGCGGCCCCACGGCGCGCATCCATACGGCGCTGCGCGGCTCGGCATCCTTGGTCTCCTCCGGGGTCCAGCGCAGCCGGTCCACATAGCGGATGTCGAACGGCTGACGCCGGGCCATCCGCTCCAGCGCCTCGGGCAGCGCGCCCAGGTGCTCTTTCACCTCCTGCGCCACCGTCGGCAGCGACTCCGGGTCCGGAACGGTGCGGGCCGGCGGCAACTGGTGCTCGAAGCCCCCCTTTTCAGGCTTGTGGAAGGAGGCGGTCAGATTGAAGATCGTGCGGCCCTGCTGCACGGCCGTGACCCGGCGGGTCGTGAAGGACCTCCCGTCACGGATTCGTTCGACCTGGTACACGATGGGCACCCCCGGGATGCCCGGACGCAGAAAGTACGCGTGCAGGGAGTGCACCGGACGCTCGCCGTCCGTCGTGCGGCCCGCCGCGACCAGCGCCTGGCCGGCCACCTGGCCGCCGAAGACCCGTTGCAGTGACTCCTGCGGGCTGCGGCCCCGGAAAATGTTGACCTCGATCTGCTCCAGGTCGAGCAGATCGACGAGCTTCTCGGCCGGGTTCGTCATGAGTGGGCCTCTCCTGTCCTCACAGCTGGCCGACGTCGGTGACGCGGACGACGGCACGGCCTTCGGCGTCGGAGGCCGTGAGGTCGACCTCGGCGCTGATGCCCCAGTCATGATCGCCGTTGGGGTCGGCGAAGGCCTGGCGGACCCGCCACAGTCCGTTCCCCGGCTCCTCCTCGATCATCAGCAGCTTCGGGCCGCGGGCATCGGGGCCGGTACCGAGCTCGTCGTACTCGTCCCAGTACTTGTCCATGGCCGCGCCCCAGGCATCGGCGTCCCAGCCGGACTCGGCGTCCATCTGTCCGAGTTCCTCGATCTGGTCCAGCGCGGCGAGCTCCACCCGGCGGAACATCGCGTTGCGCACCAGGACCCGGAAGGCGCGGGCGTTCGCGGTGACCGGTTTGACCTGGTCGGCCTTCTCCTGGGCCTCCTCGGCCGTCATCTCCTCCGGGTTGGCCAGCTGCTCCCACTCGTCCAGGAGGCTGGAGTCGACCTGCCGCACCATCTCGCCCAGCCAGGCGATCAGATCCTCGAGGTCGTCCGACTTGAGATCGTCCGGGACGGTGTGGTCGAGGGCCTTGAAGGCACCGGCCAGGTAGCGCAGCACGATGCCCTCGGTACGGGCGAGTTCGTAGGAGGAGACGAACTCGGTGAAGGAGAGCGCCCGTTCGTACATGTCACGGATGACGGACTTCGGCGACAGCGGATGGTCACCGACCCACGGGTGGCTCTTGCGGTACGTGTTGTAGGCGTGGAAGAGCAGCTCCTCCAGCGGCTTGGGGTAGGTCACGTCCTGGAGCCGCTCCATGCGCTCCTCGTACTCGACGCCGTCCGCCTTCATCGCGGCCACGGCCTCGCCGCGCGCCTTGTTCTGCTGGGCCGCCAGGATCTGCCGCGGGTCGTCGAGAGTGGACTCGATCACGGAGACCATGTCGAGGGCGTAGGAGGGGGATTCCGGGTCGAGGAGTTCGAACGCGGCCAGGGCGAAGGTCGACAGGGGCTGGTTGAGCGCGAAGTCCTGCTGGAGATCGACCGTCAGGCGCACGATACGGCCGGTGGCATCCGGCTCGTCGAGCTTCTCGACGATCCCGCCGTCCAGCAGCGAGCGGTAGATGGCGATCGCGCGCCGGATGTGCCGCAGCTGCTGCTTGCGCGGCTCGTGGTTGTCCTCCAGGAGATGCCGCATGGCGTCGAAGGCATTGCCCGGCCTGGCGATCACCGACAGCAGCATCGTGTGGGTGACCCGGAAGCGGGAGGTGAGCGGCTCCGGCTCGGAGGCGATCAGCTTCTCGAACGTGTTCTCCGTCCAGCCGACGAACCCCTCCGGCGCCTTCTTGCGCACCACCTTGCGGCGCTTCTTCGGGTCGTCTCCCGCCTTGGCCAGAGCCTTCTCGTTCTCGATGACATGCTCCGGCGCCTGGGCGACGACGAAGCCCGCGGTGTCGAAGCCCGCGCGCCCGGCCCGGCCCGCGATCTGGTGGAACTCACGGGCACGCAGGGTGCGCACGCGGTTTCCGTCGTACTTCGTCAGCGCGGTGAAGAGCACGGTGCGGATGGGGACGTTGACGCCGACTCCCAGCGTGTCCGTGCCGCAGATGACCTTCAACAGCCCGGCCTGGGCCAGTTTCTCCACCAGGCGGCGGTACTTGGGCAGCATTCCGGCGTGATGGACGCCGATGCCGTGCCGCACATAACGGGAGAGGTTCTGGCCGAACTTGGTGGTGAAGCGGAAGTTGCCGATCATCTCGGCGATCTGGTCCTTCTCCTCCCGCGAGCACATGTTGATGCTCATCAGCGCCTGGGCGCGCTCCACGGCCTGCGCCTGGGTGAAGTGGACGATGTAGACCGGCGCCTGCCGGGTCTGGAGCAGCTCGGTGAGCGTGTCGGTGAGCGGGGTGAGCCGGTACTCGTACGAGAGCGGTACCGGACGCGTCGCCGAACGGACCACCGCCGTCGGCCGCCCCGTGCGGCGGGTGAGGTCCTTCTCGAACATCGAGACATCGCCGAGCGTCGCCGACATCAGGATGAACTGCGCCTGGGGCAGCTCCAGGATCGGGATCTGCCAGGCCCAGCCGCGGTCTCCCTCGGCATAGAAGTGGAACTCGTCCATCACGACCTGGCCGACGTCGGCCTGCCTGCCGTCCCGGAGCGCGATGGAGGCCAGGACCTCGGCTGTGCAGCAGATCACCGGGGCGTCGGCGTTCACGGAGGCGTCGCCGGTGAGCATGCCGACGTTCTCGGTTCCGAAGAGCTTGCACAGCTCGAAGAACTTCTCCGAGACGAGAGCCTTGATCGGCGCGGTGTAGAAGGTGACCTCGTCCCGGGCGAGCGCCGCGAAGTGAGCACCCGCGGCGATCATGCTCTTGCCGGAGCCGGTGGGAGTGGAAACGATCACGTTCGCTCCCGAGACCGCCTCGATCAGCGCCTCCTCCTGGTGGGGATAGAGGGTGAGGCCACGCTCCCCGGCCCACGACTCGAAGGCTTCGTAGAGGGCGTCGGGGTCTGCGGACTGCGGGAGCTGGTCGATGAGGGTCACGCCACCATCTTGCCTGGCCTCGTGCCCGATGGGGGAATCGGATGTCCTACCGAAGATCACGAACGTTACGCTGTGGCGCCGATGACACGTCAGCGCACGGGGACAACCGGGAAGCGCTGCAAGAGAAATGGGGCGGGAAGCGGCCATGATGGGACCAGCACACTCACTGTCGGGGGCCGCGGCCTGGCTCGGGGTGGGGGCAGCCGCCGCCGCGGCGGGTCATCCGATGCCCTGGCCGGTCCTCCTCGCCGGAGCGCTGATCTGTGCGGGTGCCGCGCTGGCCCCGGACCTGGACCACAAGGCAGCGACCATTTCGCGGTCCTTCGGCCCCCTCTCGCGCTGGCTGTGCGAGATCGTCGACAAGCTGTCGTACGCGGCGTACAAGTCCACGAGGAAGCCGGGCGACGCACGCCGTTCCGGTGGGCACCGGACCCTGACCCACACCTGGCTCTGGGCCGTCCTGCTCGGCGCGGGCAGCTCGGTCGCGGCCGTCACCGGAGGCCGGTGGGCGGTGCTGGCCATCCTCTTCGTGCACATGGTCCTTGCCATCGAAGGGCTGCTGTGGCGGGCGGCGCGCGGTTCGAGCAGCGATGTGCTGGTGTGGCTGCTGGCCGCCACGAGCGCCTGGATCCTCGCGGGCACGCTCGACAAGCCCGGCAACGGTTCGGACTGGCTCTTCACCGAGCCGGGCCAGCAGTACCTGTGGCTCGGTCTGCCGATCGTCCTGGGCGCCCTGGTGCACGACATCGGGGACGCGCTGACGGTGTCCGGCTGCCCGATCCTCTGGCCGATACCGGTGGGCCGCAAGCGCTGGTACCCGCTGGGGCCGCCGAAGGTGATGCGGTTCCGTGCGGGCAGCTGGGTCGAGCTGAAGGTGCTGATGCCGGCCTTCATGCTGCTCGGCGGCGTGGGCTGCGCTGCTGCGCTCAACCTCATCTGAAGTCGGCGCCCTCGTCCGAAGCCGGTCATCCGGCACCGGCCTGTCGCGGCCACCCGCCGGAAGCGGCACCGGGGCGTGGACCCCCGGTAGGCCACCTGCCGGAAGCCGGGACGTGGAGCCCCGGTACGACGCGTCACCGGTCGGATACGGCAGCGGGGGAGGGCGGACGCCAACCCCGTCGCCATGGCTCACCCGTCGCCCGGACGCGGCCGGTGGTCGGTGGCGGGCGGTCGGTGGCCGTCCCGATGTGCGACAGCCTGCCGGACCTGCACAGATCGTCCGTGTCAGCCGGACAGGGAGTCCTCGTCGACGATGTGCACGGCTGCCTCCTCGGCCGAGGCCGCGGCGCCGTCGATACCGACGTCGGTGGCGATCAGGCCGCTCTCCTCGTCCTCGTGCACCCCTTCGTCGGGGGCGACGAGACGGCCGGAGCGGGGGCCGCCGACCTCGTTGTCGAGAGGCTCGCCCTCGCCGTCCGCCCAGTCCCCGATGCCGTCGTCGTCCGGGACCGCGACATCGGGCACCTCCTCGGCAAGGCGCTGGTCGAGCGTCTCGCCGGAGTGTCCCTCGGCCGCGGTCACGCCGACGTGGTCCACGGCCCATGGCCGCTCCGGCGGCGACCAGCCACGTTCGAGAGGGTCGCTCACTCCGTCGTTCTCCAGGGTGTCCTCGGCATCCAGCAGCCCCGCGTCGTCCTGCACCTCGGATCCGTCGGGCTGGTAGACGTCGTCTCCCCAACCGTCGGCGCTGTCCACGGGTTACCTCCAGATGCTGGTACCGGCCCGGTGCCGCCGCAGGGCGACACGGAGGACTGCTCGGCGTGGGGCGCACTGCACGGAGCCGAACAGGTTCGCGCACGCTCCCCCTCGCCGCTTCCGAGATCCAGCCTTCCACCCCTCTTCGCCCCCGCGCAACGGCAGGGGCGGGACAGCAGCATGAGGCCGCGGAGAGGCCGGGGACGCCCGGTGGAGCGGTCGGGCGGTCCGGCCCCGCATATCAGGCGCGGGGCGGGCGGGATCAGCCGTGCCAGGACCTCCACAAGGCCGCGTACGCCCCGTCCGCGGCGACCAGGTCGTCATGGCTGCCCAGCTCGCTGATCCGTCCGTCCTCGACCACGGCGATCACATCGGCGTCGTGAGCCGTGTGCAGCCGGTGGGCGATGGCGACGACCGTGCGGCCGTCCAGTACGCGGGCGAGGGAGCGTTCCAGGTGGCGGGCCGCGCGGGGGTCCAGGAGGGAGGTCGCCTCGTCCAGGACCAGGGTGTGCGGGTCGGCGAGCACCAGGCGGGCCAGGGCGATCTGCTGCGCCTGTGCCGGGGTGAGGGCCAGGCCGCCGGATCCCACCTCGGTGTCCAGACCCCCGTCGAGAGCGCGTGCCCAGCCGTCCGCGTCCACGGCGCCCAGTGCCGCCCACAACTCGGCGTCGGCGGCGTCCGTGCGGGCCAGCAGCAGGTTGTCGCGCAGTGAGCCCACGAAGACATGGTGCTCCTGGTTGACGAGGGCCACGTGCGAGCGCACCCGCTCCGCGGGCATCCGGGACAGCTCGGCACCGCCGAGGGTGATCCGGCCGTCCCGGGGCGCGTAGATCCCCGCGAGCAGCCGGCCCAGGGTGGACTTGCCCGCGCCGGAGGGCCCGACGAGCGCGAGCCGGGTGCCGGGCGCGACCGCCAGGGAGACGCGGTGCAGTACATCGACTCCGGGGAGGTATCCGAAGCGCACCCGGTCCGCCTCGACCTGGCGTCCGTCGGGCGCCACCGAGGCGTCACCCGGCTGCGGCTCGATGTCGCGCACCCCGACCAGCCGGGCCAGTGACACCTGGGCGACCTGTAGCTCGTCGTACCAGCGAAGGATCAGTCCGATCGGATCGACGAGCATCTGCGCGATGAGCGCGCCCGTCGTCAGCTGGCCGATGTCGATCCAGCCCTGGAGGACGAACACACCGCCGATCATCAGTACCGAGCACAGGACCGTGACATGCGTGAGGCTGACGACCGGGAAGAGCACCGTCCGCAGCCACAGGGTGTACCGCTCCCAGGCCGTCCACTCCTTGATCCGCCGGTCGGACAGGTCGATGCGCCGGTCGCCGAGCCGGTGGGCCTCCACGGTGCGCCCGGCGTCCACGGTCTCGGCGAGGACGGCGGCCACGGCGGCGTACCCGGCTGCCTCGGAGCGGTAGGCCGAGGGAGCGCGCCGGAAGTACCAGCGGCATCCGACCACCAGCAGCGGCACCGCGACGAGCACGGCCGGGGCGAGTGCGGGAGCCGTGACGGTCAGGCCGCCGAGCAGCAGCGCGGCCCAGACGACACCGATCGCCAGCTGCGGAACGGCCTCGCGCATCGCGTTGGCCAGCCGGTCGATGTCCGTGGTGATCCGGGACAGCAGATCACCGGTCCCGGCGCGTTCCAGGACTCCGGGCGGGAGCCCCACCGCCCGTACGAGGAAGTCCTCCCGCAAGTCGGCGAGCATCCGCTCCCCGAGGACGGCCCCGTTCAGTCGTACCAGCCGGACGAACACGGCCTGGATCAGGAGGGCGACGACGAAGAACGCGGCGGTGCGCTCCAGATGGAGGTCCCGCGCGCCGTCCGACAGGCGCTCCACCAGGCCGCCCAGCAGATACGGGCCCGCCATCGACGCCACGACGGAGACCGTGTTGACGGCGATCAGAAGGAGGAAGGTCCGGCGGTGCCGGCGGAACAGTTCGGCCACATAGGCGCGTACGGTCGCGGGGGCGCCGACGGGCAGCGTGTTCGCCGTCGTCGGAGCCGCGGGGTCGTACGCCGGTGGCGCAACGCCGATCATGCGCTCTCCTCGATCCCTTCCAGTTCGTCCATGTCGTCCATGCCGTCCAGGTCCTGAAGGGCGGTAAGGTCGTCCGGTGCCCCCGGCGCGGCGGGTTCGGCGTCGGTCTCCCGTGTCACCACCGCCCGGTACCGCGGCTCGCCGTGCACCAGTTCCCGGTGCAGACCGACCGCGGCGACCTCGCCCTCGTGCACCAGCACGACCCGTTCCGCGAGGTCCAGGAGCAGGGGCGACGAGGTGAACACCACCGTCGTACGGCCCGCTCGCAGCGAGCGGATCCCCTCGGCGATCCGTGCCTCCGTATGGGAGTCGACGGCCGAGGTCGGCTCGTCCAGCACGAGCACCGGCGGGTCCGTGAGCAGCGACCGGGCCAGCGCCAGCCGCTGGCGCTGGCCGCCGGACAGCGACCGCCCCCGCTCGGTGATCCGCGCGTCCATGGGGTCCCCGGCGGTCGGTGCCCCCTGTACCAGCGCGTCCAGGACATCGCCGCACTGTGCGGCGGCGAGCGCCTCCCGGGCGCCGACCGCGCCCGAGGACGGTACGTCGAACAGATCACGCAGTGAGCCCGACAGCAGCACCGGATCCTTGTCCTGGACCAGGACCGCGGTGCGGGCGGAGTCGAGCGGCAGTTCGTCCAGCGGCACACCGCCCAGAAGCACCGAGACGCCCTGCTCCGCGGGATGGCCGCCGAGCCGCTCGGCCAGTACGCCCGCCGCGTCCGGGTCGCCGCAGACCACGGCGGTGAACCGGCCCGCAGGTGCGAGCAGTCCGGTCCGCGGGTCGTACAGGTCCCCGTCCGGCACGCAGGCTCCGCGCGAGCCGCCGGACTCCGTGGCCCGCTCCAGGGACAGCACCCGGGCCGCGCGCCGGGCCGACGGCCGGGCGAAGGAGTACGCCATGGCGATCTCCTCGAAATGGCGCAGCGGGTAGGTAAGCAGCATGACGGCGCTGTACACGGTGACCAGTTCGCCGACGGTGATCCGCCCCTCGTGCGCCAGCTCTACGCCGCGCCAGACGACGGCGATCATCAGCAGGCCCGGCAGCAGCACCTGGACCGCCGAGATCAGCGACCACATCCTGGCGCTGCGCACGGCCGCCGAGCGGACCTCCTGGGAGGCTCGGCGGTAGCGCTTCAGGAACAGTTCCTCGCCGCCGATGCCCCGGAGCACCCGGAGGCCCGCCACGGTGTCCGAGGCCAGTTCGGTCGCCCGGCCCGCCTTCTCGCGCTGGACGTCGGCCCGCCGGGTCGCCCGGGGCAGCATCGGCAGCACGGCCAGGGCCAGCACCGGTACGCCCGCGGCCACGACGACACCCAGCGCGGGCTGGTAGACGACAAGGCCGACGCAGACCGCCACGACGGTGAGCGCCGCCGCGGTGAAGCGGGAGACGGCCTCCACGAACCAGCCGATCTTCTCGACGTCCCCGGTGGACACGGCGACGACCTCACCGGCCGCGACGCGCCGGGTCAGGGCGGAGCCGAGCCCGGCCGTCCGGCGGGCCAGGAGCTGCTGGACCCGGGCGGCCGCGGTGATCCAGTTGGTGACCGCGGTCCGGTGCAGCATGGTGTCGCCCAGCGCGACGCCCACACCGCACAGCAGGAGCAGTCCTCCGGTCAGGGCGAGCCGGGCGCCCGAGCGGTCGACGACCGCCTGGACGGCGAGACCGACGCAGAACGGCAGCGCGGAGACGGACAGGAAGTGCAGCAACCCCCAGGCCAGTGACGCGAGCTGTCCGCCCAGCTGGTTGCGGCCGAGCCACCACAGGAAGCGGGGACCCGAACGGGCGTCCGGCACACCCGGATCGGGATACGGAAGGTCTTGAATCTGCATGGCGTCCCAGTGGCTCGTGTCAGGGGGTGGTCCGGGGGCCCCGGTGCGGAGTGCGGGCGCGCGGGCTTTCCCGGGCGCCCGCGGCGGTCCACAACAAGCCGTGAAAGGTTCACCTCGGAAGGTGGGCGAAGGCAAACGGTTTTCCGGCCCGGACGGTGAGTTCCGGCCCGTCCGGCAGGCGGGTGAAAAGGAGGCACAGGAAAACACTTGAGAGTCAGATAATGTGACTATATGTCGCATGAAGACAGGTGAACCATGCAGAGCTGTCCGCACGCGAGCCGTCGCTGCGGCCTGTGGCGCGCTGGTGATGTCCCTGTCGGCGTGCGGCGGTTGGCACCCGGGCGGCCACGGGGCGAAGGGTGACGGCCCGGGTAGCAACGCGGGGAGGCCGTCCGCCTTCTCGCGGCACCCGGGGCACGGCGCGGGCGGCGGACCGTCCCCGGGCCCGGGGACCACGGAAGGAGACGGGCCGTCATACGGTCCGGATCCCGCGGAAGGAGGCGCGCCGTCGTCCGACCCGGAGTCGGCCGGGGAGACCGCGCCGCCCCAGGACGAGGAGTCCCCCGGCGGCTCGTCCCCGGGCCCGGCCGAACCCGAACCCGGCCGCTCCGCGGCCTCCGCGCCCACCGACGACCCGGGGCGGCTCCCCGGAGTCGGCGACCGGACCTCCCGGCTCGTCCCGGAGGCGTCGCGCCAGGTCCTCGCGGTCTACGGGGACGGCGAGAACTCGCCGGACTGCACGATCGTGCTCTACGAGAAGGACGATGACGACGCCTGGAACGAGATCGGGCGCTGGCGGGGGCACAACGGCAGAAGGGGCTGGACGGCGGACCATCACGAGGACGATCTGCGGACTCCGGCGGGTGTGTTCACGCTCGGGGACTCGGGCGGTGTCCTGGCGGACCCGGGCACCCGGCTCCCGTACGACCGGAGCGCGTCCTATGTGGTCCCGGACGCCTGGGGCGCGGCACACCAGCACGATTTCGACTATGTCGTCGCCATCGACTACAACCGCCTCCGGGGCACTCCGCCGAACGATCCGACCCGGCCCGAGGGCGCCGGGAAGGGTGGCGGCATCTGGCTGCACGTGGACCACGGTGACGGCACCTCGGCCTGTGTCACCCTGCCCGAGTCCGGAATGGAATATGTGCTGCGGACCCTGGATCCGGACTGGGATCCGGTGGTGGTGATGGGGGACAGGCAGTACCTGGCGGGTTAGGGCCTGTCCGGCAATTCCTGGCCGCAACCCCGGCCGAGACGTCCGGAGTGCTCATTGCGGGGGCCTGCCGACTCCCCGTAGAAACAAGGGACATGAGAAGCCGGATTTTCATGTCCATGCTCACCGGGGTGGCGCTGCTGGCGGGCCTCCTCCTCGGAGCGGGTTCCGCCTCGGCCGCACCCCCGTCGCCCCACGCCTCATCCCGGGCGTCTGTGACCCCGCCCGCAGAGTTCGGCACCGACTGGCACGACCCGGTGACGGCGGCTCCGCCGGTCGCCCGGCCGCACGCCCGGTCCTGCGAGGTCACCCTCGCCGAGACGCAGTTCCGGGACTTCACCCCCTATCGGGGCACCTACACCCCGCCGAGCGGGTGCGGCGACCACTGGAGCAAGGTGGTACTGAGCCTCCACGGGAAGGTCCACGGTCGCCAGTTCGACCGCCTCGGGTATCTGCACGTCGGCGGCGTCGAGATCCTGCGCACATCCACGCCGGAGCCGTCGCCGGACGGCATCGAGTGGTCCGTGGAGAAGGACGTCACCCGCTACAGCGAGACGTTCCGGCAGAGCCGCGACGTGGAGATGCTCATCGGCAATGTCGTCGATGACACCTACACGGGGGTCATCGACGTCAAGGCCACACTGACGTTCTACCCGGGCCCTGCCGCGCACGTCCCCGACCGCGTCCTCACGCTCCAGGACGGCACGCTGACCACGCCCCGCAACACCGAACGCATCACGGCCGAGGTGTACGCCACCGGCTCGGGCGGCGGCTGCGAGGAGTTCTGGTATCTCACCGTGCCGGACCCGGCGCCGTACTCCTGCAAGGCGGCGGGCGGCCCCTACCGCGAGGTGCAGATCACGGTCGACGGCAGGCTCGCCGGGATCGCGGCCCCGTTCCCGACCGTGTGGACCGGCGGTTGGTCCAACCCCTTTCTCTGGTACGTGATCCCGGGGCCCCGGGCCTTCGACGTCAAGCCGATCACCTATGACCTCACGCCGTTCGCCGGGATCCTCAACGACGGCCGACCGCACCGGATCGGGGTCTCTGTCCTCGGCGCGCCCGCAGACCAGACCGGCTGGAGCACCCCTGTGAACGTCCTGGTCTGGCAGGACGCGAAGGGTGCCCGTGTCACCGGGAAGCTCACCTCGCTCCGCGCGGGCGACCCCGTCGGCTCCCCGGTCTACACCCCGGGCCCGGAGAACCTGCTGCGCACCGAGGGCGGCCATCGGCTCACGGTCCAGGGATATGTCGACACCTCGCACGGCCGGGTGACCACCACGGTCGGCCGGACACTGGCGAACACCTCGGACCACCGCTGGACCGACGGCGAGAACTCCGACCGCCTCGACGCCACCTGGACGGACGACGAGACGGTCACCGTCCGCGGACACGGCCCGGCCCGCACCACACACACCCGTCGCACGTACACGATGGACGGCTCCACGACCATCGGCACGGACGGTCGTCTGCGGACCGTCCTCACGCTCGGCGACCGGGCCGCCGTCCTGGAAACCGGCGGCGGGCGGCGCGCCGTGCGGTCCCGGTTCGACGACACCTACACCGGCGATGCCGCCTACACGACGAATGTGCCGCGCGAGCAGCGCCACGCCGTCGCCACCACGAGCGAGCGCTACCGGCTGGACGGCACGGCGGGCTGCTACGACCGGCGGCTGACGACCATTCAGGGGGTGGTCACCGAGGATCGCGACGGCTGCTGAGAGGCGCTGGGCGCGGTGTGCCGGGCGCGGCGGCCGGCACACCGCGGCGGCCTCAGCAGCGCTGCCCCGGTCCCGGGACGAAGGGGATGTCACCCCCGTCGATCAGCGTGTTCAGCAGCCCTCCGAGCACCTCGCGCTGTTCGTCCGTCAGCGGGGCCAGGATCTCCTCCGCCGCGGCCCTGCGCGCTCCGCGCAGCGCCCGCAGCGCCTCTCGGCCCGCCTCCGTCATCTCGACCCGGATCACCCGCCGGTTGCTGGGGTCGGGAACCCGGCGCACCCGGCCGCTCGCCTCCAGGCCGTCGACGAGCGTGGTCACCGCGCGCGGCACCACTTCGAGGCGCTCGGCCAGGTCCGCCATGCGGGGCGGCGAGCCGAAATGGGCGAGTGTCCGCAGCAGCCGGGACTGGGCCGGGGTCATGCCCAGATCGGACCGCTCCAGATGGCGCTTCTGGATGCGGTGCACACGGCGGGTGAGCCGCAGCAGTTGCTCGGCGAGCAGGCCGTCGGGATCGGCGAGGGTCATACGGGAACAGTATCAGGACCTTATTCATTGTGAGTATAGGTAACAATGAGCTAAGATCCGTGAGTGATCGCCCCGTAGTACGTCCGACCCTCTGCGGCGCCTTCTTGTCCGAGCGCCGCCCGACCTCCGTAGGAGCCCATGCATCCCGGTCAACAGACCCGGACACCGTCCCCGGACGGTGCGTCCGACCAGCCGCGGCAGGTACGCCGCATCCTCAGACTCTTCAAGCCCTACGGCGGACGGCTCGCCGTCGTGGGCCTGCTCGTCGGCGCCTCGTCACTGGTGTCCGTCGCCACCCCGTTCCTGCTCAGGGAGATCCTGGACGTCGCCATTCCGCAGGGCCGCACCGGACTGCTGAGTCTGCTCGCCCTCGGCATGATCCTGAGTGCCGTCGTCAACAGCGTCTTCGGCGTGCTCCAGACCCTCATCTCCACGACGGTCGGCCAGCGCGTCATGCACGATCTGCGCACCGCCGTCTACGGGCGGCTCCAGCGCATGTCGCTCGCCTTCTTCACCCGCACCCGCACGGGCGAGGTCCAGTCCCGTATCGCCAACGACATCGGCGGTATGCAGGCGACGGTCACGTCCACCGCCACCTCCCTCGTCTCCAACCTGACCAGCGTGGTGGCGACCGTCGTGGCGATGATCGCCCTCGACTGGCGGCTGACCGTCGTCTCGCTGCTTCTGATGCCGCTGTTCGCCTGGATCAGCCGCCGCGTCGGCAACGAACGCAAGAAGATCGCCACCCAGCGCCAGAAGCAGATGGCCGCGATGGCCGCCACCGTCACGGAGTCGCTGTCCGTCAGCGGCATCCTGCTCGGCCGCACCATGGGCCGGGCCGACTCGCTCACCCGGTCCTTCGCGACGGAGTCCGAGAGCCTGGTCGACCTCGAAGTGAAGTCGAACATGGCGGGCCGCTGGCGCATGGCCGTGATCACCATCGTCATGGCCGCCATGCCCGCCGTCATCTACTGGACCGCGGGCATGACGCTGCGATTCGGCGGACCGGCCGTCTCGCTCGGCACGCTGGTCGCGTTCGTCTCGCTCCAGCAGGGCCTGTTCCGGCCGACCGTGAGCCTGCTCTCCACCGGTGTGCAGATACAGACCTCGCTCGCGCTCTTCCAGCGCATCTTCGAGTACCTCGACCTGCCCATCGACATCACCGAGCCCGCCGCACCGGTCCGTCTCGACCAGGTCAAGGGCGAGATCCGGTTCGAGGGCGTCGAGTTCCACTACGACGACAAGAGCGGCCCGATCCTCGAGGACATCGACATCGACGTCCCCGCGGGCTCCAGCCTCGCCGTCGTCGGTCCCACCGGTTCGGGCAAGTCCACCCTCAGCTACCTGGTGCCGAGGCTGTACGACGTCACGGGCGGCCGGGTCACGCTCGACGGCGTCGACGTCCGGGACCTGGACTTCGACACCCTGGCCCGCGCGGTCGGCGTGGTCTCCCAGGAGACCTACCTCTTCCACGCCTCGGTCGCCGACAACCTGCGCTTCGCCAAGCCCGACGCGACCGACGAGGAACTGCACGCGGCGGCGAGAGCCGCCCAGATCCACGACCACATCGCGGAGCTGCCCGACGGCTACGACACGGTCGTCGGCGAACGCGGGCACCGCTTCTCGGGCGGCGAGAAGCAGCGGCTGGCCATCGCCCGCACCATCCTGCGCGATCCGCCCGTGCTCATCCTCGACGAGGCCACCAGCGCCCTCGACACCCGCACCGAGCACGCGGTCCAGCAGGCCATCGACACCCTCTCGGCCAACCGGACGACCATCACCATCGCCCACCGGCTGTCGACCGTCCGGGACGCCGACCAGATCGTGGTCCTCGACTCCGGACGCACGGCCGAACGGGGGACGCACGACCAACTGCTGGAACGCGAGGGCCGGTACGCGGCCCTTGTCCGGCGGGACGCCCACCTGGAGCCGACAAGATGACAATATGCCAGGTTTTGCCGGTATGGCGGGATACGGTGCCGCCATGCAGAAGAGCACCCCGCCACGCAAGCAGGCCGGACTGACCCGACGGAGCCGGGTCGCTCTCATCGGGACCGCGGTCACCGTGGCGGCGACCGCTCTGGCGGTGCCGCTGGTGGCCCCCGACAGCGACGGAAAGGCGCCCTACGCCGGATTGGTGGTCCCGGAGGGCTGGCGCACCAGCCAGGTCTACGCGGCCGTCGACAAGGCTCTCGGACTGCCGCCCGGCACCACGCGGAAGTCCCTGCCCCGCGCCCGCCTCAGGCTGCCGCGGGACGCCCGGGGCAACCCCGAGGGCTACCTCTTCCCGGCCTCGTACCCCGTCCACAAGGGGACCACGACCCCCGAGTCCCTGCTGCGGTACATGGTCGAGACCGCCAATCGCAGGTTCGGCGGCAGCACGATCACCGCGGGCGCCCAGCGGCACGCCCTGACGGGCTACCAGGCCGTCACCATCGCCAGCATCGTGCAGGCGGAGGCGGCGACCGAGTCCGACATGGCCAAGGTGGCCCGGGTGGTCTTCAACCGCCTGGAGCGGGGCATGCCGCTCCAGATGGACTCCACCCTCAACTACGCGCTGAAGCGTCGCACGCTCACCACCAGTGTGCGCGACACCCAGATCGACAGCCCCTACAACTCGTACCGGAGCATGGGCCTGCCGCCGACCCCGATCTCCAACCCGGGCGAGGACGCCATGCGGGCCACCCTCAACCCGGCGCCGGGCAACTGGCTGTACTTCGTCACCGTCAAGCCCGGCGACACCCGCTTCACCGGGAGCTACGAGGAGCAGCAGCGCAATGTCGCCGAGTTCAACCGGCTGCGTGCCGCGCGCTAGCGGCCGGGCGATGCGCAGCGGGAGCCGCGTCCGACAGCCGCCCGCTGCGGCGTTCTCAGGCGACCGCCGCCGGCTCGTGCGCGAGCAGCCGCCGGATGTCCCGTACGGCCGCGCGTCCCGCACGGTTGGCGCCGACGGTGCTGGCCGACGGACCGTATCCGACCAGCTGGATCCGCGGGTCGGCGACGGCGCGGGTGCCCTCCACCCGGATGCCGCCGCCCGGCTCGCGCAGCCGCAGCGGGGCGAGATGGTCGACCGCCGCCCGGAAGCCCGTCGCCCAGAGGATCACATCGGCGTCCACCTGCCGTCCGTCGGCCCACACCACGCCGTCCGGCACGATCCGTTCGAACATCGGCTGCCGGTCGAGGACCCCGTCCGCGATCGCCCGCCGGACCGCGTCGCTCAGCGGCAGCCCGGTCACCGACACCACACTGCGCGGGGGCAGCCCCTGCCGTACCCGCTCCTCCACGAGCGCCACGGCCGCACGCCCCACCTCCTCGGTGAACGGGCCCTCCCGGAACACCGGTGGCCGCCGGGTGACCCAGGTGGTCGCGGTGGCCAGGGGAGCGAGCTCCATCAGATGCTGGGTGCCGGACGCGCCGCCGCCGACGACCACCACCCGCAGCCCCGCGAACTCCTCGGGCCCGGCGTACTGGGCCGTGTGCAGCTGGCGCCCCCGGAAGGTGTCCTGACCGGGGTAACGCGGCCAGAAAGGCCGGTCCCAGGTCCCCGTGGCGTTGATCAGCGCCCGGGCCGCCCAGGTCCCCGCCGATGTCTCGACGAGCAGCCGCCCGTCCGTGCCCTCGCGCACGGCCCGGACGTCGACCGGCCGCCGCACCCGCAGGTCGAAGGCGTGCTCATAGCGGTCGAAGTACGCGGCGACGACCTCGGACGAGGGCTGCCCCGGATCCGCCCCCGTCAGCTCCATGCCCGGCAGCGCATGCATGCCGTGCACCTTGCCGAAGGTCAGCGAGGGCCAACGGAACTGCCAGGCGCCGCCCGGACCCGGCGCGTGGTCGAGCACCACGAAGTCCCGCTCCGGCTCGAAACCGGCACGCCGCAGATGGTAGGCGCTGGACAGACCGGCCTGACCGGCGCCTATGACGACCACGTCGACATCGTGCACCCCGATGTTGTTCACGCATCTGCCAACCGCGCCGGATGCGGGGATCTTCCCGGGCCCGGGGTGCGGCCTGGGGGCGCCACGGCCCCCTTACGGCACCTTCACCACGCGCGGCGCGGACGTCGAAGGCGGCAGACCGCCGTTGAAGGAGGTGTTCACGAAATCACCGAAGTCCACCCTGCGCGGGATCAGCTTCAGCGCGGTGAAGGTGTCCGCGATCTGCTGCTCCGAGGCGATGAGCGGCCGGTCCACGGCGACCGCGACCCGGGACGCGTTGGTGCGCTTCACCGAGGCCAGCGCCACCGCGTACGGCAGACCGGTGTCCCGCGCCCACACCTTGGCCCAGGCCTCGGGATGCGTGTCCACCCAGTCCTGGGCGCGGCGCAGCCGGTCCAGATAGTCCTTGAGGGCCGCCGCCTTCTTCCTGTCCTTCAGCGCGCCCGGCGCCGCCACCTGGAAGGACAGGCCGTTGGTCACGCCCTCCCCGGTGGTGAGGATCCGGCCCTGCCGGGCGTTCAGCACCTGTGAGGTGTAGGGATCCCACACCGCCCACGCGTCCACCCTGCCGCTGGTGAACGCGGCCAGCGCGTCCGCCGGCTGGAGGTACTCGACCTTGACGTCGCCCGGTTTCAGCCCGGCCTTCTTCAGGGAGGCGATCAACTGGTAGTGCGCGGACGAGCCCTGGGCGACCGCGATGGACCTGCCCCTGAGCTGCTCGGGCCGGGTCAGCCCGGACTTTCCCGGCACCAGGATCGCATCGCCCTGGGAGGTGCCGTGCCAGGCCGCCACCACTGCGATCTTCGAACCGGCGGCCGCCGCGAAGACCGGCGGTGTGTTGCCGACCCCGCCAATGTCGACGGCGCTCGCGTTGACGGCCTCCAGCAGCGGCGGCCCGGAGGTGAAGGTCGACCACCTGATCTTGTAGTCGAGGTTCTTGAGTTCCCCGGCGGCCCGGAGCACGGCCTCGGAGCCGCCCTTCTGGTCACCGACCTCAAGGGTGAGGGGCCCTCTGCCGTCGGTCCTGCCGCCGCCGGTCCGCGCGTCCGCCGCGGAGGAGCCGTCGCAGGCGGTCAGCAGCAGGGCCAGGGGGAGGAGCAGGGCCGCGGGGGCGAGGCGTCGTCGCATGCCGGGATCCATTCGTGAGCGGGAGAGGTGGCGATGTGGAGGCGGGGGCGGGGAGGGGCGCTGCGGTTCAGACGGTTCCGGTCGTCGGGGCGACACCGAGCCGCTCAAGGAGGTCGCCGCGCAGCTCGGCGAACCGGGGGTCGGAGATGTCGCGCGGCCGGTCCAGATCGACGGCCGTCTCATGGGCGATGACCCCGTCGTCCATCACCAGCACCCGGTCCGCGAGCAGCACCGCCTCCTCGACGTCATGCGTGACCAGGAGCACCGCGCAGCCCCGGCGCCGCCACAGTTCGCCGACGAGCCGCTGCGCCCTGATCCGGGTGAGCGCGTCGAGCGCACCGAACGGCTCGTCGAGCAGCAGCATATCCGGTTCGCGCACCAGGGCGCGGGCGAGCGACGCGCGCTGCGCCTCACCCCCGGACAGGGTCCTGGGCCAGGCCTTCGCCCGGTGGCTCAGGCCCACCTCGTCCAACGCCCGTTCGGCGAGCGCCGGTTCGGGCCTGCCGGGCAGACCCAGCAGCACATTGCGCCAGACCTTCTTCCACGGCATCAGCCGGGGGGACTGAAAGGCCACGGCCTTGCGGCGCGGCACCAGGACGGTGCCCTCCAGATCGCGGTCGAGCCCCGCGAGCACCCGCAGCAGGGTGGACTTGCCGCAGCCGCTGCGGCCGAGCAGGGCCACGAACTCCCCCTGCCCGATGTCGAGTCGCAGACCGTCGATGACGGCGCGTCCGTCGAAGGCGCGGACAAGACCGTCGACATGGACGGCGGGCGCGGGTGCCGGGGCCCGCCCGGTGGCGGTCACCGGCCCGTGAACGTCGGTCGCCATTGCAGCAGCAGCCTTTCGAGGGAGCGGACGATGAAGTCGGCGAGCAGACCGAGGAACGCGTAGACGATCAGGCAGACCACGATCACATCGGTGCGCAGGAAGTCGCGTGCCTGCACCATGAGGAAGCCGATCCCGCTGTCCGCGTTGATCTGTTCCGCGAACACCAGCGCGAGCCAGGCGATACCGAGGGAGTACCGCAGACCGGTCAGCGCGCCGGGCAGGGCACCCGGCAGGACCACATGCCGGACCAGCCCCCACCGGGACAGCCCGAGCGATTCCCCGGCCTCGATCAACTGGGCGTCCACGCCACGGATCCCGGCGTGCACGTTCAGATAGAGCGGAAAGGTCACGCCGAGGGTGATGATGGCGACCTTCGGGGCCTCGCCGATGCCGAACCAGATGATGAACAGCGGGATCAGGCCCACGAACGGGACCGTCCTGAGCATCTGCACCGGAGCGTCCACCAGGTCCTCACCGATCCGGAACAGTCCGGAGACAAGGGCCAGTCCGGTGCCGATGAGAGTGCCGAACAGCAGCCCGAACACGACCCGTTGCAGCGAGGTGCCCATCGCCGACGCCAGCGATCCGTCGGCGAGGAGGCCGCCTCCCACCCGGGCGATCCTGCCGGGAGAGGCGAGCACATCGGATGCCAGAAGCCCGGTGGCGCCGAGGAGTTGCCACAGGCCGAGCAGCACAAGGGGGCCGGTGGTCCGGCGCAGCCAGCGGGGGACGCGGGTGCGGCGGGCGGAGGAGGGGACGAGCGCTTCCAGCTCGGGTACGACGGGGGAGGAGGTGCCGGAGACGACCGACATGTCGGTCTCGGAGGTGTCCGGCGGTGCATGGCTGATGCTCATAGGAGCTCCATGAGGAGGGGAGCGAAAGAAAGGAGACACGCCTCGCCGTCACGCCGGGGACGCACTCGGCGTGCGGACACGGCGGAACACAGGCGGGGAAGGGGGAGCGGGAGGGCTCAGGAGTGGAGCGGCCCGGAGAAAGGCGTCAGCGGCCGCGGCGACACGCGGCGGAAACCACCCGCAGCAGGTCGATATGACCGCGCGTGGTGAGAAGGGCTGAACGCAGCATGGGCCGAAACTAGCCAGCTGGACCCTGTACGGTCAACGGCTGTCTCGCGGAGTGGACCCCGAGTATCAGCCGACGGATGCTCGACCGGGTGTGGAGCCGGTGACATGGGTGAGGATGAGGGTATGTCCGATTCCTTCAGCACCCGTGTTCTGAACATCGCCTCCGGTTCCGATGAGAGGGTCGTCGACCTCACCCGGGACTGCGAGGACTTCCTGCGCGAGGCGGCGGCGGGCCGGGACGGTCTGCTGAATATTTTTGTGCCGCATGCCACCGCCGGAGTGGCCGTCATCGAGACCGGTGCCGGAAGCGACGACGACCTCCTCGCCGCGCTCCATACGCTCCTCCCGGCCGACGACCGCTGGCAGCACCGCCACGGCAGCCCCGGCCACGGCCGTGACCACGTCGTCCCGGCCCTGGTCCCGCCCCACGCCACCCTCCCGGTCATCGGCGGCCGCCTGGAACTGGGGACCTGGCAGTCGGTGTGCCTGGTGGACACCAACAAGGACAATCCCCACCGTCAGGTGCGCCTCAGCTTCCTGGGCTGAGGCGCATCGTCCTGGGGGCGGTCGCCCTTGTCGGACCTCGCCGGACGACGGCGGCGCGTTCACGGTTCTGCGCGTCCGCCGTCCGGCCTGGTGGGGCCCTTACCGCCCGGCTCGGCGGTCGGTGTCCGGGGGAGGGGAGGGCAGGGGACGAACGTGGTCACCATGGCCCTCTCGGTCTGTTCGGCGCGCACGTCGGCTGATCACGGTGCAGGGGATGCCCTGCGGCCACAGAGCCAGGGGGCTGAAGAGGTGGCGCAGATCCGGGGCGTCGCGGTCGCCCTTGGCGATGACGCACTCGGCTCCCCGTCGCGCATGGGCGACCAGCGCGTCCAGCTTGCCGTGCATCGCGTCGCTCGTGTCCCAGGGAGCGGGTGCCCAGAGGAGGTCACGCGCCGAGACATGCTCGTCGGGAAACAGATGAGGCAGCACAGGACTGTCGTGAGCCGGACCGGTGAGAATGCCCGGGACGTCGGTGAGTGTCACGACGCGGACGGGCGCGAGGTCCGCCGCCACGAAGATGCCGGGGACGTGGTCGCTGCCCATGATGCGCAGTCGGCCATCGGTCGTCACCACGCAATCGCCCGACAGGACGGGGAGGATGTGCTCGCTCAGGAGCCGTGACACCACGGCCGTCTGGGCGCTCACCCCGTTGTCGTCCTCCGTGCACAGGGCGGCGACCTGCAAGGGCATCGCACGCTGGCCTGCGGCCTGGAACGCCTTTGTCCAGGCCCACTTGACGCGGAAGGTGGCCTGAGTGAGCGGCAGCACCGCGTCCGGGTTCCGCTCCGCCAGGTCCCTGACGGCTCCGTGGCCCAGGGCGCCGCCACCGGCGACAAAGACGACCCGCCCGGGGTAGGCGCGCGCGAGGTCGGCGATCTGGGCGGCGTAGTCCCGGAGGGCCGACTCGTCGAGGTCGTCGTCGCTCTGCTTGTCCGACACCAGGCTCCCGCCGACCTTCAGCACCAGGGTGCGGGGTTCGTCCGGCCGCAGTGCCTCGGCCAGCTCGGCGCTCACGGCAGGACCGCTTCCGTATCGGCGACTTCCGTGGGCCGGGCGGCCGCCGTGCGGCGTACCACCGCCTCTACGGCGCCGACGACGGGCTCCACCCATGTGCGGTCGGGCCGGTGGGCGATCCCGTATGCCGTGTGTTCCGTCCCGTACCGGTCGAGCCGTTCGACGGGTGGGCCCTCGGCGGTCAGCCGCTCGGTGACAGGCCGAGAGAGAGTTGATGGTCCGGCGCCGTCGCCGTCGGCCAGCGAGATGATCACTCGTTTCTCCCGTTGCTCGGTGCCCGCATTCCAGCGTCGGGGCAGGTGGGCGCGCCGTGAGCAGGCAGAGCGATGCGCTCGTCCGGAGCGTTCCCGTGAGGTGCGGGCGCCGTAGGAACGGCCGGTACCTGGTACGTCCGGCCCTCGCGCGCGCAGTCCACCGGGCCGTCGAATCCGCTTTCGGCCCGCCGGAGGGCGTCTTCGGTGGCAAGGCCGGGCGCGAGGTGGGTGAGGAGCAGGGACCGGGCGCCGGAGCGCCGCGCGAGCTGACCTGCCTCCTCCGGGGTGAGGTGTCTGCGTGTTCCCTCCGGCGCGCAACGGCCGTCCCCTGCCTCGCTCAGCAGCAGATCCGCCCCCGCGCCCAGCTCGTCGAGGGCGGGGCAAGGTGCGCTGTCGCCCGTGTAGGCCAGGATGCTCCCGCCGTGCTCCACGCGCAGGCCGAAGGCCTCCAGATCGTGCTCGACCGCCTTGCTGACGAGCCGGATCCCGTCGACATCGTCCTCCCGGCCGTCCGCCAGCTCATGGAAGCGGAAGGCGCGGTCGAGGAAGGCCGTGCCCGGCTCGGCGAAGTAGCCGGCCAGGCGTTCCGCGCACCCGCGGGGCGCGTACACGGGCAACGGGGCGTTCCGGGTGACGCCGCACAGGCCCAGGGCGTAGTAGGCGCCGAGGAGGTCGGCCGCGTGGTCGGCGTGCAGATGGGAGATCCACACGGCCGACAGGGTCTCCAGCTCGGCGAACCGTTGCAAGGGGGCCAGGGTGCCCGGCCCGGTGTCGACCCACACGGCTGCCCGGCCGCCCCGTACCAGATAGCCCGAGCAGGCGCGTTCGGGCACGGGGTAGGGGGCGCCCGCGCCCAGGACGGTCAGCCGCAGCCCGGTGTCCCCTGCGGTCAGGGCCACAGCAGGGTCTTGGTCCATCGGTCCTCCTCGCGCCGGTAGGCCAGCCGTGTGTGTTTGCGCTGACGGTCTCCCTGCCAGAACTCGACGCTTGTCGGCCGCAGCGTGTACAGGGTCCAGTCGGGTTCGACGAGTCCGGGCTCCCGCGCGACGCGCTCGGCGGAGTGCTTGGCCGCCCGGTCCAGCTCCTCCCGGCTCTCCAACGACTGACTCTGACGCCCCATCAGCGCCTCGGCGCGCGAGCCGGGCGACCGGGCGAGGAAGTCGGCGGCGCTCCGCTCGGGCGGCTCGGCGAGGACCGGTCCGCGCAGCCGTACCTGGCGTGCCAGCCGGACCCAGTGGAAGGTGAGCGCCGCGGCGGGATGCCCGAGCAGTTCACGCCCCTTGGGACTCGCGTTGTGCACGGCGAACTGCCAGCCGCCATCGGCGACATCCTTGAGGAGGAGAGCGCGCGCGGCGGGGCCGCCGTCCGCGGCCGTGGTCGACACAGTCATCGCGTGCGGTTCCTGGATACCGGCGTCGATCGCCGTGTGGAGCCACTCCACGAACAGTGTCGTGGGGTCGTCAGGTGCGGCGCCGGGGTCGAAGTCGGGCAGGTCGCCCGCGAAGACGTCCAGTTGCCGGAGCAGTTCGCGCATCCCCCCGGGGGCGGTCGTGCTCTCCATGTCGGGAGTCCTTCCTCGTGATGGGGCAGTCAGGGCGCCGCGTCCCCGCTGTGGGGGCCGGAGTCGGGAATGAACAGGCGTGCCGGGAAGGCGACGGTCCACCGCCGCTGCCGCCCTTCGATGCTCGTGTACTCCTCAAGGTGATCCAGGTCGTCGGGGCGCAGTGTGCGGAGTACCTCGGCGGGGACGGCAGAGGGGTACAGCACGCTGGTGAAGTGGAGGGCGTGATGGGCGATGTGGCCCGCGCCGACCTCCCGTACCCGGTCCGTGAACTCCTGCCAGGCGTCGGCCGTGAAGCTCTCCGCGACGAGGGCCACGTCCAGGAACTTGCTGAGCGGGAGAGCCAGGGGCGCGCCGGTGCGACGGGGCGCGGTCGCCTTCTCGTGCAGCAGGGCACACAGGTCGAGGAGGCCGTCCGCGCGGCCGAGGACGGAGGTCTCCGTCCCGCACACGAATGCCGGATCGAGACGCGAGAGAAGAGTTGTCGCGGGCAGTGACAGTCCGGTGCGCTCTTCGAAGACCTGATGGTAGACATCGATGTGGAATTCTGCCGTACTCGGGCGGACTCCGGGCTTGAGGAATGTCATCTGGAGATGCTCTGCGGACGGTCCGGATTGTTCCCCGGATTCCCCGGATTCCCCGGAATTCGCGGGGACTTGGGGGCCGGGAGGTGCTTCCCGGGTGTATCCGAGACGTTCCAGGACACGTTGGGCCCGGGGAATGTCGGCCGGGTTGAGGAAGAGGTCGAGATCGCCGATCAGGCGAATGCCGATGTCGTGGTAGACGCTATTCACCAGTGCGAATCCTCGGCGTACGGCGTGCGGTACGCCGTCCGTCGCCAGTTCCCGCAGCACACGTCCGAATTCATCGGAGAGCGTCTGGTTCCGAATGCGGTTCCCCACCAGGGAATTGGTGAAGAGCCAGGGTTCGGGAATGGCGGCGCCGTCGGCTCCGGCCCGTTCCCAGCCGAACCGGTCGACGTGCCGTCCGAGCAGGGGCAGCAGTCGGTGGCGGCCGGCCTCGTGGAGGAAGGCGCCCCAGTCCAGGTCGTCCTGGGTCATGAGAGCCCGGGCCCGGGCCCGGCAGGCGGTGTCCGGGGCGGACTCGGCCAGGAGCAGCAGCAGCCGGGCGTGCGGAGGGAGGCTTGCGTCCGCAGCGGGCTGATCACTGCCGTGGTGCTCGGGGGCGTTGATGGTGCTCTTCATGGGTGTTCTCGCGTCGCCGTTTCGTGAGCAGGAGGTGGGGCGAGGGCAGGAGGTGGGGCGAGGCAGGAGGGTGGGTCGGCCGGGGCCCTCCGGGGGCATCGGGTTTCCGGAGGCCCCGGCCCACACGGCGACCGGGGACGGGCCGCCGGGCCACCCGACGGTCGGACCGCCGGACCGCCCGACTGCCCGACCGCCGAGCCCCCGGACCGACCGCCGGGCCGGCCGCCGCGCCGCCGCTCACGCCGTTCGGCGCAGGCCCAGTTCTGGTTCGAGCGTCATGTAGACGCCGCCGATGGCCGTGTCCGGTGTCTCCGGGAGCTTCTCCTTGTGGGTGTTGTGGTTGGAGATCGGGGCGGGGGAGCCGCCGTCGTCACCGCGGAGCCTGGCGGCGAGCCGCTCGTAGGCGCCCTCGGTGGTGACGTCGACGAGGTCCTCGGTACCGGCGATGATGTTGAGGAACGCGTCGTGCAGGCGCAGGCCCTTGCGGTCCTCGCGGGTGAGCGTCTGGGCCTTGTAGAAGTGGCTCTCCTTGCCGCGGTAGCTCTCGTAGAAGACGGAGACGAGGAGCAGGAGGCGCTCGTAGGCCTGGCGGTAGGCGGTCTGGAAGAACGCCTGGCACTCTTCCTCGGGAAGCTCGCCCTGAAGAATCGAGGAAATGGTGGCGGCGGCCAGCATGCCGCTGAAGGTGGCCAGGTGGACGCCGGTGGACAGCAGCGGGTCGAGGAAGCAGGCCGCGTCGCCGATGAGGAAGTAACCGGGGCCCGTGAAGGAGTCGGCGACGTAGGAGTAGTCGGTCTCGCTCTTCACCTCGGAGACGAGGTCGGCGGGCTTGGTCAGCGCGGCGAGCTGCGGGCAGGACGCGATGGCGTCCAGGTAGACGGCCTCGCGGCCGCCGAGGCGCTTGTGGTCGGCCACATAGCCGTCCTTGCCGGTGACCAGGCCGATGCTCAAGGTGCCGTCGTGCAGCGGGATGGCCCACAGCCAGCCGTTCTCCCGGCTGAAGACGGCGATGGCGCCCTCGGGGCCGAGGCCGAGCGGCGGGGTGTTCTTCCAGTAGCCCCACACGGCGAGGTTGCGGAAGACGTCGTGGAAGCGTCGGTTGTCGAGCTGCCGCGAGCCGAGGACGCCGTTGCGCCCGGAGGCGTCCACGACGATGTCGAAGGAGACGGTGCCGCTCTCGGATTCGTCACCGGACCGAGTCCAGGTCGCGGAGGTGGCGCGGCCCTCCGCGAAGTGCACCTCCTTGACGCTGACACCTTCGTGCACCGCGACGCCCTCGGATTTGGCGTGCTCCAGGAGGATCTGGTCGAACTCGGAGCGGATGACCTGCCAGCTGTGGTTGTCCTCGCCGGGGAGGTGGTTGAACGGGAGGTCCCACTCCTCGTTGCCCCAGGCGTAGTAGGAGCCGTCCTTGCGGGTGAAGCCGTGCGCCTCCACCTTGTCCCTGACGCCGAGCACCTCCATGGCCCGGAAGCAGGATATGGAGAGGGATTCACCGATGTGGTAGCGCGGAAAGTGCTCGCGCTCAAGCAGTGTGACCGTGTAACCGCGCTTGCTCAGCAGAGTGGAAACCGTCGCACCGGCGGGGCCGCCGCCGATGACGAGTACCTGGCAGTCCGCAATGTCGCCCGCGTTCGTGGCCATAAAGGCAGCCAGCCTTCCTTAGGGTTTGGTGCGCTGAGAGGTATTCAATGGACAGCGAATGCAGGATGCATTCAGCGATAGCAGCAGCAATTACCGTGGATTCGGTGCGGATCCCGTCGTAGCAGGCGGGCCGCGTGTGCTGCATGTGCCGCACCGGAGGCGGGCAGCTGCGTCGTCCGCGGACGACGCGGGGCATCAGGGTGTCCGCGCCCCCGGAACGCATTCCCCGCTGCTGTTCCGGGCCGGACCGGGTAGTGCCGGTCCGGCCGGGGCGATACGAAGAACTTGCCGCAGTGAGCGGACCGCGTCAAGAGCCGATCATCACGGCCGGCTGGAGAGTCGGCAACTCCGGTGCGGACACACCGGGTTCATGCCCCGATGAGGCTCCCGAAAATCACCGGGAGGACAACAAGATTCAGTCAGCACTGATAAATGGACGAAGGGGTGCGCACCGGGGGTTGTCCGGCGCCCGGACCGGCTGCCGCGCTCGTCGGTGTCCTTGATCAACACCGGTTCGTCGGCCTAGGGTTGTTGAACCACCGACCTAACGGCCGGACCGCGATGCACGAGAGGGAGAGCTTCGACATGTGCTCGCTGAGACTCGCGAACTGAGTCCCGTCCCCACGCTGTTGACCGCACCGGTTTCGCCCAAGGACGTCACCAGCTGACCGCGGGCGCGGCTTCGCACGGCCGTCCGTCCTTCCCGTGACCGCCCGACCGGCTCCGACGCCACCCTGTTTCACCTTCGGACCCCTTTTCCGGGTTCCGTCGCCGTCCACTGCCGTCGCCGTACCACCGCTTCCGCGGAGCGCGGAGCGCCATGGCAGTGTCCCTGCCGTCCCGGGCGGGAGCGCCTCTTGCGCCCTCCCGAAAGTCCGGGGACGACGGCGGTGTGACGCGGCCGGGCACCGTCGTCCCGGTCGGCACGGCGGACCCTTTCCCTCCGGGATGTGCCACGGCCCTGCCCGGCCGGGCCGACTGCACGCGCGGCTACCAGGAGCACTACATGATCTTCACCCTTGTCGGCGCCGACGGAGCGGGAAAGTCCTCCGTCTCGCGGACGGTCACCGAACGTCTGTCGGCCCTGGGCCTGCCGGTCGAACGCGTCGACCGGTGGGACATCGTCGACAACCCCGCCTACCCCGCCGCCCGTTTCATGCGCCCCGACGTTCCCGACGCACGGCAGTGCGTCGCCGAGATGCCCGTGGGGCCCCGCTTCCTCTTCCTCATGTGGTCCATCGGCATGGCCCTGGAGGGCCGGACACCCGGACCCGCGCAGCCCGGTGGGCACCCGGCGTCCGACCCCGTCACCCTGCTGGACGGCTACTGGATGAAGCACGCCGCGTGCGAGATCGTCTACGGACTCGACCGGACATGGGTGGAGGCCGTCGTGGCCGGGCTCCCGTCCGCCGGATCCGTGACCTACCTCCGGGTGGACCCCGAACTCACCTGGGAGCGCAAGGCAGGCCGGGACGTTCTGCCGTACGAGTGCGGTATGGATCCGTCCTGCTCCCGGGAGAGCTTCGTGGCCCACCAGCGCAGTGTGGTCGCCGTTCTCGACACCTGGGCCGAACGCTTCGGGTGGCTGACGCTCGACGCGTCCGCGCCCCTTGAGGAGGTCGCGGCCCAGGTCTCCTCGCTCGTCCTCGACACCACCGGCGGCGGCCCCGCACGCTTCTCCGGCGCGCCCGGGACGGCGGCCCGGTGACGCCCGCGGACCGGGACCCCGCCCCGGGCGCGCCACCCATCGTCGCGGTCACAGCGGCGGGAGTCCCGTCCCCGGCAAGCGCGGCGACGACCACTTCGGCCACGAGGCCGCGGCACGGGGCGTGACGCCCGCGCTGTCGCACCGGTCCGGGACGCGCGGGCCTCGGTCCGACGGGCGCCACGAGGCCACGGCACAGTGGTGCCGACCACTCGAAGGAGAACGAGAAGATGAGCGAGAACGTGCAAACCCTCAGCGGAGACACGTCCCTGAACCTGCGTGAGTTCGACACGCCGCCCGCCGATCCCATGGCCCTGCTGCGCGAATGGCTGGACGAGGCCGTGCGCCGCGAGGTGCGGGAGCCGTTCGCCGCGGCGCTGGCCACGGTCGACGAGACGGGCCGGCCGTCGACGCGGATCCTGCTCGTGAAGGATCTCGACGACCGCGGCCTGGTGTTCACCAGCTTCCGCGGCAGCCGCAAGGGCCGCGACCTCGCGGCCCGCCCGGTGGCCTCCATGACGTTCTACTGGCGTGAGACATTGCAGCAGATCACGCTGTCCGGAACGGTGGAGGAACTCACCGCCGAGGAATCCGACGACCTGTTCGCGCGCCGCCCGCTCGCCGCACAGGCGACCACCGCCGTGTCGCGGCAGAGCCGCCCGCTCGACGACGAGGCGGCCTTGCGTGCCCGGGCCCGGGAACTCGTCGAGACCGGCGGCCCCGTGCCGCGGCCCGCCGAGTGGACCGGATACCGGCTCGTCCCGCAGGCCGTCGAGTTCTGGTACGGCAGCCCCGACCGCCTGCACCGCCGCCTCGCCTACGAGTGCTCCGCGCAGAACGCGCACGCCTGGACGCACCAGCGCCTCTACCCCTGACCCGACCGGGGGCGGCATGGAGCCGCCGCCCCCTCCTCACGGCCGTCGTCGGCCCGCCATCCCGCCGACGGGGACGCTCCCCGGACACGTCTCCGTCCCCGCACCCCCAGGGAGCGCAGTGTTCTACGAAATCCGCCGCTACCAGACCCGGCCCGGCCGCCGGGACGCATGGGTGCGGTACATGGAAGAGGTCAATCTCCCCTTCCAGCAGTCCTTGGGCATGGTCGTCACCGGCTCGTTCGTCGACGAGGAGGACCCGGACGGTTACGTCTGGATCCGGCGCTTCGAGAGCGAGGAGCACTGCCAGAAGCTCTGCGACGCGGTCTACGGCAGCGACCGCTGGCAGCGGGAGATGCGGCCGGTCGTCGAGCAGCTGCTGCTCATGGACCGGACCGTGGTGACCCGCGTCCACCCCACTCCGGCCTCGGCCCTGCGCTGACGCCGACGCTCCCTGGCGCTCCTCCGTTGCCCCGGCCGTCTTCCCACCTGCTCGCTCCCTGCCCACCGACCCGCTCCCTGGAGAGGTCTCCGTGTCCGGCACCCCTCTCACCACGTTCTTCCTCCTCGTCGCGGCCGCCATGGGAACGGCGAGGCTCCTCGGGTCCGTGGCCCGCCGGTTGGGTCAGCCCCCGCTCATCGGGGAGATCGTCGCCGGCCTCCTCGCGAGCCCCACCCTGCTGGCGCCCCTCGGCGTCGGCACCCTCATACCCGCCGAGGTCCGTCCCGGGCTGACCGCGCTCGCCGACCTGGGCCTCGCCGCCCTCATGTTCGTCATCGGCTACGAGTTGGACGCCTCCGCACTGCGCGGGCGGCACACGTCCGTGCTCGGTCTGACCGCAGGCTCCATCCTGCTGCCGCTCGTCGCCGGGGGCGCCCTGGCCGTGCCGATGGCTCGGGACTACGCGGCGGGCGACCCGACGGTCTTCGTGGTGTTCGTGGGCGTCGCCCTCTCGATCACGGCGTTCCCCGTCCTCGCGCGCGTTCTCGCCGACCGTGGCCTCACCTCCCGGCCGCTCGGCACCCTCACCCTGGCATCGGCGTCACTGGGCGACCTGATCGCCTGGCTGTGCCTGGCCGCCGTGGCCGCCTGGGCGGGCTCGTCGGGCCAGGCGCGTATCGTCGCGCTCCCCGGCTATCTGCTGCTCCTCCACTTCGCCGTCCGGCCCCTGCTGGCCGCATTGGTCCGCCGGGCGGAGCGCCGGAACATCTCCGGCAGCCACCTCCTGCCCGTGTTCCTCGTCGGGCTCATGGGTTCCTGTGCGGCCACCGAATGGCTCGGCGTCCACTTCGTCTTCGGAGCCTTCGCCTTCGGCGCGGTCATGCCACGCGGCCGGTCCGGCGGGATCCTCCCCCAGGCCGAGCAGGGCATGAGCCAGGTCGGGCACCTTCTGCTGCCCCTCTACTTCTTCCTCGCCGGGACCGCCGTCGACCTCTCGGGCTTCGGCGGGGGCGATGCGCTGGCCCTGGCCGCGGTCGTGGGCACGGCGGTGGCCGCCAAGATGGCCGGTGCGTACGCCGGTGCGCGCTGCTGCGGTCTGCCCCACGGCACGGCCCTCCCCGCGGCCGTGCTGATGAACACCCGGGGGCTCACGGAGATCGTGATCGCGGCCGCCGCCCTCGACATGCACATCATCGACCGGGACTTCTACTCCATCATGGTGGTCATGGCCCTACTCACGACCGCCATGACGGGGCCACTGCTGAACCTGCTCGGGGTACCGGCACATA
The DNA here is from genome assembly GCF_044548405.1 of Streptomyces sp. NPDC052040. Lineage (NCBI taxonomy): Bacteria > Bacillati > Actinomycetota > Actinomycetes > Kitasatosporales > Streptomycetaceae > Streptomyces > Streptomyces sp. NPDC052040. Next base: position 1,128,676 of record NZ_JBIUBV010000001.1, read on the forward strand.
CCGGGCGGGGCCACGGCGCGGCCCCTGCGGGGCCGACGTGGGACACGGCCCAGGAGCCGGGGCTGGCGTTCGACAAGAGCTGAGACCCGCGCGGTGGGACGTGAACGCGCCCCGGACCGCTACGAGATGACGAATCACGACAGGATGAAGGACCGACAACTCCCATGAGCCTTTTGTTCACCCCCGGTCAGGTCATCGTCCGGCGAGAGATCCTCGACGGGCGCGAATGGATCGTGTATCCCGTGCAGGTGGCGGGGGACGACGGCGTCACCCTTGCCACGTATCTGCACCGCGGGACCCGGCTCACCTTCGGCGGCGGCGAGTTCCGCTGGGGCGTCCACCCGTGGGCGGCCTTCGAACCCCACTGGCAGTCGGAGGGGGTGCTGCAACTCCAGCGCACCGGTGACGCCTACTCGGTCTGGGCCCGCTGGTCGGACGGGCAGTTCGAGGGCTGGTACGTCAACTTCCAGGAGCCGCTGCGCCGCACCGGGCGGGGCTACGACACCCTCGACCAGGAGCTGGACCTGTGGATACCCGGGGACGGCTCACCGTACCGCTGGAAGGACGTCGAGGAGTTCGAGGAACGCGAGCGCAGCGGCGGATTCACCGCGGAGGAGGCCGCGGGGGTGCGCGCGGCGGCCCGGGAGGTCGAGGCGCTGATCCTCTCCGGGGCCTGCTGGTGGGAGGAGTGGCGGGACTGGACCCCGCCCGTGGAATGGAACGTGCCGGCCCCCGTGGCCCTGGAGGGGGCGGGGACCGGCACGCCGGTGCGCTGAGTTCGCGGATTACGCCTACGCGCCCCTGTTCCTGACGTGTGCCCGGTGCCGGTCCCGGGTGCCGGGCGTCGGCACGGAGCCGGGTGCGGCCCGCCGCGCGGCCGCACCCGGGGGTTCAGCGGGACGCGGGCGCGACGGCGTCCGTGAGCCGGGCGATCGCATCGGCGCAGGCGTGGGCGAGCTCCTCCGCCGTGCCGGGGGCGTAGGCCGCTTCCGCGAGCCGCCAGTTGAAGCCGACCTTCCCGCCCTCGAGGTTGACCCGAAGCTCGATGGGCCGGAACGGCTCCTTCAGCGGCGACTTGGGCAGGCCCAGCCGGGTGGTGACCGGGGTGAAGGCGGCCATGGGCGGCAGGTCCGTCAGGCCGCGCCCCTGGTAGTGCAGGAAGACCTGCGGGCGGGGCAGCGCGGCCATCCGCGCGCGGACCTGCGGGTCGGCGCTGCTGTGGCGCAGGGGCCCCCAGGTCTCCTCGAAGGAACGCAGCCGGAGGACCTGCGCGCGCAGCGAGGCGAGCCGGCCGAGGGGACCGGCGTCCAGGGGAGTGGTCAGCACATGCGGGACGACCTCGGCGAGCCAGCCCACCGTGGAGCTGATGTCCCCCGCGCCGGGGCGCGGCCAGCGGCCGTGGCGGAAGAGGTCGAAGGAGACGGTCGGGCTGCTGCCGCAGGCGGCGAGTCCCTCGGCGACGCCCGCGAGGATCAGTTCCTCGGTGCTGACGGGTGAGTGGTTGGCCACGGACCGGACCCGCTCGGCGAGCTGCGGCTCCAGGACGAGGTCGGTGCTGCTCAGGTCGGCCTGGACATGTCCGGTGAGCGGCCCCGTGTGCGGCACCTCGCCGACCTCGGACCAGGGCAGCGCGAGCCACTCCCGCTCCGCCTGCCGCGCTGCCGCGGAGCGGGCAAAGGACGTCAGCGTGGCGGAGTGCCGCAGGGCGGACACCGGTGGCTTGTCCAGCGCGTGGGGGCCGTCGGCGTAGAGCCGGTCAAGTTCCTGCGCGATGACCTGCATGCTGAGCGCGTCCACGACCAGGTGGTGGAAGGCGAGCAGCAGCACGTCGCGGGCACCGCCGCGGAACAGGGCGGCGAGGGAGACGGGCCCCTCGGCAAGGTCGACGCGGGCGTAGAGGCCGTCCAGAGCCGCCTCGAACCCGTCGTGCTCCGGGCCGAGTTCGGACTCAAGGAGGGGGAAGGGCGTGTGCACGGCGCGCACGGTGTCGCCGTCGAAACGGGACATCAGCCCGGGATGACGGCGGGCCAGGGCGTCCAGGGCCGCCTGCAACCGGTCCCGGTCGACGCGCTTCTCCGCCTCCAGGGTGATCGGCTCGACGAAGTGCGCCCGGTGGGGCAGGCGGATGCCGAAGAACCAGCCCTGGGAGGGCAGGACCCGTACCGTCTCGTCCGTCGCCTCCGGCGCGGCCTCGCCCGGGGCGTCCGTGCCGAGGTGGCGGGCGAGCGCGGCGACGGTCGGCAGGTCGGTGAGGTCGCGCACGCTCAGGGCGACGCCCGCCGCGCGTGCCCGGCTGACGATCCGGAGGGCGGACAGGCTGTCGCCGCCCATGTCGAAGAAGGCGTCGGTGTCGCGGATGTCGCTGCGCCCGAGCACATCGCCGAAGATCTCGCGCAGCAGTGCCGCGATGTCGGAGTCCGCGGCTGCCGGTGCGGGGTCGTGGGCCCCCGGCAGGGGCAGTTCCCGCAGGGCGGCGCGGTCCACCTTGCCGTGCGGACTGCGGGGCAACGCGGCGGCGGCGAAAAGATGGTGGGGAACCTCGTGGGCGGGCAGCCGTCGGCGGAGGTTCTCGCGCAGCGTCCGCACGTCGCTGCCGCCGGTGAAGACGACGTGGGCGGCAAGGACCGGGGAGTCGGCGGGACCGGCGAGGACGACCGCTGCCTCCTGGACGCCGGGCTCGGCGCGGATCGCCTCCTCGATGCCGCCCAGTTCGACACGGAACCCGCGGATCTTCACCTGGTCGTCGATGCGGCCGAGGTAGTCGACACGGCCGTCGGGGCGCATCCGGACGAGGTCGCCGGTGCGGTAGCAGGGGGTGTCCGGGTCGTCGGGCAGGCGGCCGAAGCGCTCCCGCGTGAGGTCGGGGCGCCGGTGGTAGCCGAGGGCCACGCCGATGCCCTTGACGCAGAGTTCACCGGCCTCGCCGGGGCCCACGGGCCGGTCCCCGTCGAGGACGGCGAGCGTGACGCCGCGGGCCGGGCGGCCGATGGTGATGTCGTCCGGGTCGACCTTCTCGCAGGTGGCGTAGATGGTGGTTTCCGTGGGCCCGTAGATGTTCCACAGGGTGCAGTCGGCGGTGAGTCCCCGAGCGGTGGCGGGCGGCAGGACCTCGCCCCCGGCGATCAGGGTCATACCGGGGCGGGGGTGCCACCCGGCGCCGAGCATCGCCCCGAACATCGAGGGGGTGCCCATGAGGAACGTGATGTCGCGCTCCTCGATCCACCGGCTGAGCAGCTCCGGGTCGCGGGCCACCGCGCGGGGCGGCAGGTGGAGCGTCCCGCCCGCGGTGAGCGGCAGGAACATCTCCAGGACGGCGAAGTCGAAGGCGACCGAGGCGAGGGCGAGGACGGAGTCCCCGGGGCCGAAGCCGAAGCTGTCGGCGGCGTGCTCCAGGATGTTGCCGACGCTGCGGTGGGCCAGCACGGCACCCTTGGGACGGCCCGTGGAGCCCGAGGTGTAGATGACGTAGGCGGCACCGTCGGGCGCGGTCACCGGGCGCTCGAAGGGCCCCTGGGCGTCGGCGTCGGCGGGGATCACGGGCGCGCCCCAGGCGGCGGCCGTGCCGGGGTCGTCGCTGACGACCGCCGCGGGCCCGGCGTCCTCGGCGACGAAGCGCAGCCGGTCCGCGGGGTACTCGGGGTCGAGCGGCACGTAGACCGCCCCGCTGCGCAGCACGGCGAGCGCGGCGGCGACGAGGTTCATCCGGCGCCCGACATGCACGGCGACCCGGTCCCCCGGCCGCACATGGGGGGCGAGGGCCACGGCAAGGGCGTCGGCGCGGTCGGACAACTGCCGGTAGGTCCAGGACCCTTCCTCGTCGCTGACGGCGACGGTGTCGGGGGTGGCGGCGACGTGCCGGTCGACGAGTTCGTGCACCGGCGGGGTCGCACTACGGGGGAAATCCATCCACGTGTTCTTTCTTCAGGAGGTGTGACGGGTCGGCTCGGGCCGGGGGGCCTCCTCGCGGGCGGCGGCGCTCAGCGCGACCAGGCGGCCGCCGAGAAGGCCCAGGACGGCGAAGCAGCCGCCGAGCACCAGCCAGCCCGCCGCACCGTGCTCGATGACCAGCCAGGTCAGCAGGCCGGGACCGACGGCCTGCCGCAGGCCCTTGCGGAACGCGAAGACGCCCTGGTACTCGGCCTGCCGACCGGGGGGCGGAAGATCGTAGGAGAGCTGAAGGGCGCTGGCCACCTGGTACAGCTCGCCGACGGCGAGTACCAGCGCCGAGACCACCAGGGCCGTGACGGGCAGCGCGACGCCCGGAACGGCGGAGAGTGCCGCCGCGCAGCAGGAGACGGCGAGGAGTATCCCTCCGCGCACCTGCATCGCAGCCGCCCTCGCCAGGGTGTCGATGCGCCGCCCCACCCGCACCTGGGTGGCGATGATGACGACGGTGTTGAGGATGAGCAGGATCGCGTTGAGCCAGGACGGGGCCCTGGTGGACGTGACGATCCACAGGGGCACGATGACGGTGACGACGACCTGGTGCATCTCCAGGGCGCCGTTCACCAGGGTCAGCAGCAGAAAGCGCACATCGCCGAGGGCCCGCCCGGTGCGCCGGGAGCCGGGTGCCGGGGGCGGTTCGGCCTCCCGCGGCGGGCGCAGCCGGAGCGTCAGCACGGCGCAGCACGCATGGGCGCAGGCGTTGCCGAGGAAGACACCGAGGAACGCCTCTCGGGTCCCGGCCAGCAGGGCGAGGGCGGCGAGCCCGGAGCCCACGATGAAGCCGACATTGAGCACGCTCCGCATCTGCGCGCGCAGCAGGCTCGCCCTGGTGCCCTGGGACAGCGCGTGGACCAGGGTGGCGCGCAGCGGCTCCGCCGCGCCCTCGCCGATGGAGATGCCGCAGGCCAGCAGAAGGAACGCCGGGTAGGAGTCGACGGTGCCGTAGAGGACGAAGAGCAGCGCGGTGCCCGCGTAGGTGAGGGCGAGCGGCACACGGGTGCCGAACCGGCCGACGGCGGCGCCCGCCAGGGTGCTGGCGAGCGCGCCGCACACGCCCGCGATGCTCAGGCCGATGCCGACCTGACTGCTGCTCAGTCCGGCGACACCCGTGAGGAACAGGGCGCTGGAGCTGAGGAACGCGCCCAGGCCCAGGGACTGGACGAAGGTGAGCAGGGCGAGTTGCCGGCCGGGCCCCGGGCCGGGGATCTGCTCCCCGGCCCAGGTGCGCAGGCCGTCGTACGGGCTCCGGGAGGAGAACGCCACGCGGCTCAGCCCTCCAGCTTCTGCCAGGCCCCGAGCTGCTGCAGTTCGAAGATGTCGCTGACCGGGGCGATCGCCTCCTCCAACTCGACGGAGCTGCCGGTCTCGTAGATGGTGCGGTAGGCCGTCCGCAGCGAGGTGATCGTCGCGCGCAGCCCCTGGTTGGCGTAGATGACGGTCGACACGCCTGCGCGCTCGACCTCGTCGATGTGCCAGTCGGGGTACGTGGTGGGGACGACGACCACGGGGCGCCGGTTCTCCCAGCCGCGCAGGAACTCCTCGATCTGGTCGCGGCTCTTCATCTTGGAGTGGATGAGGACGGCGTCGGCGCCCGCGTCCGCGTAGGCGTGGCAGCGGCGCAGCGCCTCGTCCACGCCGAGGCCGCTGATGAGGGCCTCGGTGCGGGCGATGACGAAGAAGTCGTCGGTGCTCTGCACGCTCTTCGCGGTCCGGATCTTCGAGGCGAAGACATCGGTGTCGAGGAGGGTGTGGTCGTGCGCGGCGAAGCTGTTCATCTTGGGGAACAGCTTGTCCTCGATGGCCACGGCGGTGATCCCGGCGGCCTCGTACTCGAGCACCATATGGGCCACGTTGAGGTTGTTGCCGTAGCCGGTGTCGCAGTCGGCGACCACGGGGATGTGGAGCGCCTTCTGCATGTTGGCGGCGCTCTCCAGGTACTCCGTCATCGTGAGGACGCTGGCGTCGGGCAGGCAGCGGGCGGCGGAGACCTCCAGGCTGGAGGCCCATACGGCGTCGAATCCCGCGTTCTGGGCGAGTACGGCACCGATGGCGTCGTGGGCTCCCGCCACGCGGACGATGCCGTCACGCTCGACGAGGCTGCGGAAGGTGGGGCTCTGGGTCCGAAGCATGGTGTTCCCTAGGGTGTGGGGGTCAGGCGGGCGAGCGCTCGAGCACGTGCTGCCAGAAGGGCGTCAGCCAGGTGAGGATGTCCTGCATGACGTGGTGGTCCTGCTGCGGGCGCAGTGCTCCCAGCTGGAAGAACATGACGCCCTCACTGGGCGGGCCCAGGAAGGTCAGGCGGCGGTCGGCCGTCCCCGCCGCGTTCAGCGGGTGGAAGCCCGTGTCCAGATCGAGGCCGCCGGGCTCGAACGGCGGCTCCGAGCCGTCGCCCGGGTTGCTCCACTTGCGGACGAGGCCGCGGCGCAGCAGATTCGGGTACAGCGGGGCGGTGTCCGCGGCGGGGTCGAAGGCGTGCACCTTCGCTTCGACGAGGACGTCGAAGGAGCGTTCCGTGCCGGTGTGCGGGCCGGTGGCGTGCCACTGGTCGCCCTCGCCCCGGACACGGGCGTCGGGGCCGGTGTCCACGTCGACGAGGCCACACTTGATCAGGGCGAGGATCTTCTCCATCACATCGAGCGCGGCGCCGTTGGCCAGGCGGTTGTGGTGCCGCATGAACAGGTCCAGGAAGGAGCGGTGCGACGAGGGGGTCAGACCGCCGAAGTCGACGGCGTGACCGAGTACCGGGCGCAGGTCGCGCCAGACGCCGTCAGCCGCGGCCTTGGCCGGATTGGTGAGGTTGTCCTGGGCGGCCCACAGATGGTCCTTCTCCATGAAGGCGACCATGGCCGCGCGGTAGGCCTCGGGGGACGTCCACTCGGTGGCGGGGACGGGGCGGATGGTCTCCTGCCAGGAGAAGCGGTGCCCCGCGACGCGCTTGGCGTGCCGCCATGGCGATTCCTCGGCCGCGACGGCCGCGGCGAGTTCGGCCGGGGTGGCGGCGAGGGCGGTCATGCGCTCCGCCTGCTCCGGGCCGAACACCACGGTCAGGAAGCGGTGCAGGGCGGCGGTCACGGAGGGGTCGAGGTCCTCGGCGGGGGCGTCCGAGGTGCCGCTGAGCAGCCCGTCGAGGACGGACTCCATCGCGGTCACCGCGGTGCGCAGCGGCGCCACCAGGGCCTCCGTGGCCGCCTCGGCGCCGAGGCCGGCCGTCTCCCCGTCGAGGAAGGCGGCGTAGGCCGCCTCGCTGACGCGGGCCAGTTCGTCGGCCGCGTCGGCGCCCAGCAGGGTCTTGTAGTACAGGTGGTGCATCTCCAGGACCACGAGCGGGAACACATGGCTCTCGAAGTCGAGTTGGCGCTGCTCGCGGGTGCCCAGGGTGACCGGGACGCCCGCCGACTTGCGCAGCCGGTCGACGGCCTCCTCGGTGAGGAAGCGGCCGCGGTGCTCGTAGGTGGCGAGGTCCACCTCCTTGGCGTTGTAGGGGCGGGCGAAGGTGAACAGCCCCGAACCGCTGAAGCAGACGATGGAGCGGGGTTCGCGCCCGGAGGGGACGTAGCTGAGGCCGCCCCCGTCGGCGGGGACGAACTGGCCGCCGCGGCCCTCCGTCAGATAGAGGATGACGTCGAAGGTCGTGAGGCCCATGCCCACGCAGCCGACGGCCTGACCGGGTGTCACACTGCTTTCGGACAGGTGGGCTTCGAGAGGGTAGGCGCTGGAGATGAACCGTGCGGCGCTCTGCTCCGCGAATTCGTGCCAGGGGCGCTGGCGCGGGGTGCGGGCGGGGTCGTTGACGGAGTGGCCGGTGACCATGAGGACGTGGTCGACCTCCAGGGGCTCCGCGCCGTCGCTCACCAGGCGCAGATGGGTCCCCAGGTCGACCACGTCGGTGACTTCCGCCTGCCGCAGTTGCACGCTCACCCCGGGATGGGCCTCCAGCATGTCCCGGTAGCGGGCGAACTGGTCCTTCAGGGCGAGGCCGTGGACGTAGCGCTTGGGCCAGTCCTCGGCGGCGAGGTCGAGCGCCGGGTCGCCGGTCTCCTCGAACCTGCGCCGGCACCACTCCAGCAGCGTCGGCCGTTGCCCGGCGGTGAGGAGGGGGCCCGCGCCGGTCACGGACTCGTCGGCGGCGAAGGCCACTTGGCCGACGATCCGGTTGAGGAAGCTGACCTTGGGCTGGTCCGCGCTGTGCACCTCGCCATCGCCGAACCGGCCGGTGCGGTCGAAGACATGGATGTCGAGGGCGAGCGGCCCGTCGTGGGCGGACACCATCGCGGCGAGCCGCTCCATGGTGTAGGTGCAGCTGGGGCCGCCGCCGACGAAGGCGAGGCGGAGGCGGGGCGGAGGGGCGGTGGTCACGAGGCGACCCCCGCCGCGCCGAGCTTGTCGAGCACGCGGTCGAGCGCGGCCAGGAAGACATCGGGCACCTCGGCGGCGAGCTGGCCCATGTTGGCGACGCGGAACACGTTGCCGACCCGCTCCTGCACGCCGTAGATGACGAAACCCTCGTCCTTCAGGGCGTCGTGCAGGTCGGCGTAGCGCACACCGTCGGGTACATGGACGTTGGTGACGCTGGTGCTCATGTGTTCCTCGGGGAGGAGGAAGGCGAGGCCGCGCTCGGCGAATCCGGCCCGCAGGCGCCGGGCGAACTCGCTGTAGCGCGTGATGCGGCTGTCGACGCCCTCGGCCAGCATGAGGTCCAGCGCCTCCTCGAAGGCGTACATCACCTGGACGGCGGGGGTGAACAGGGGGGCGCCGACCTTGTCCTGGGCGATGTAGTGGCCGTGCAGGTCCAGGTAGAACGTCCGGGTCGGGACGTCCGCGAGAGCCTCCAGGCGGTCCCGGCGGGCGCACACGAAACTGACGCCCGGCAGACCCTCCAGGCATTTGTTGGCCGTGCCCACGAGCCAGTCGACGTGGTCGGCGGCCATGTCGAACTCCTCGGCACCGACGCTGCTGATGCCGTCGACGAGGAGGGACCGGCCGTGGCGGGCCACGACGGCACCGATCTCCCGGAGCGGATTGAGCATGCCGGTGCTGGTCTCGTGGTGCACCATGCCGACGTGGGTGATCTCCGGGTCGGCGGCGAGTACGGCATCGACCGCGGCCGGGTCCATCGGATTCATCCAGCCGAACTCCAAGTGGTGTTCGGGGATTCCGTGGACGGTCACGATGCGGTGGATCCGCTCGCCGTAGTTGCCGTTGTCCAGGACGAGGATCTTTCCGTCGCGCGGGACGACGGAGGACACGGCCGCCTCCAGCGCGGCGGTGCCGGAACCGGCCAGCAGCACGCTGGTGTACGTCTCGTCGCCCCCGCAGACGGCGGTGGCCTTGGCACGGGTGCGCCGCATCAGCGCGGCGGCCTCGGGTTCGCGGTGGCACACATCCGGATACGTCATGGCGGCGCGGACACGCTCGTGCACGTTGACGGGACCGGGATTGAGGAGGACGGCGGCGGGTGGCTGAAAAGTCGGCTCAAAACCGCCTGCGGGTTTGATGGCTTCCATGATTTCTCCTAAAGGGAAAGCAATGCCTTCCGGGAACATGCGGAGGGGGGAATACCAGGACCGTTTTTCGGACATGAGGAAGTGTCAATTCACCGGTCTTGGGGGGCGGGCGACGCAGACGTCGCGGCGGGCCCGGAACATCGGGCGGCGGACGGGTCGCACCCCGTCCTCGCTCTCTCGTCGGAGACTATGCGCGCGTGATCGCAAGCGTCAAGGAGGTGAATTTTTGGCTGCGACTTGCACAGTGGCGTGGATGTATTGCCGTAGATGGCCTTTATGTCCCTGTCTGTCCCCTGGATGTCTGCGCCTTGGTTGCAGCAGTGGTTCGTCTCGCCGGGGGCGCTTTTGTGAGCCGACCCGGTGGCGGGTGTGCCGCTCCCGGGGAGCCTCCCGGCCTGCCCGGGCTCTCGCTCCAGGAGTTCGGTGAACCGGCGGCGATCCCATGCAACTTGCCTCTATGGCACATGCATCCAACTGCCGTTGACGGATTCCGATCGGATTTGATCTACTCGGCGAACGGGCCGATCCGCTGGGGGTGTTGGGCCCCGGGCGGGGGGTCGTCGAGGAATCGGTAAAAAAATCTCCGGCCGGTGCGGCAATCCCGCACCGAAGGGACAGCGGCCGAATACTCCAGCACACAAAGGAAGACCTCTGCACGTGAAATCGCCATCCCGGTTGGCCCCCGCAACGGTGCGCATCGTCGTGCTCGACCCCATCGACCCGGGCGCTCTGGAGCGGCTGTCCGAGGCCCACGACGTCCAACTCGCCTACCGGACCCCGCAGGAGGAGGTCCCGGCCCGTGTCCGCGACGCGCACATCGTCATCGTGCGCAGCGGGGCGAAGCTCACCGCCGACGCCATCGAGAGCGCCCCCGGGCTCCGCGGCATCGTCCGCGCCGGTGCCGGAACGGACAACATCGCTGTCGACGCGGCCCGCCGGGCCGGTGTGACGGTCTGCAATGTGCCGGGCGGCTCCGCCAACGCCGTCGCCGAACTCGCCCTGGCGCTCTGCCTCGCCGCCGCCCGCAACATCGCGCTGGCAGACCGCCAGCTGCGCCGCGACGAATGGCGCAAACATGACCTGGCGGGCGTCGAACTCACCGGCAAGACCATGGGAGTCGTGGGGTTCGGGAACATCGGCAGCCGTATCGCGGAGCTCGGCAAGGCCCTGGGCATGTCCGTGCTGGTCGGCGTCGGCCGCCCGGACGAGACCCGGCGCAGCCAACTCGCCGAAGAGGGCTACCGGTTGGCCGACCTGCCCGAGCTGCTGGACGCCTCGGACTTCCTCTGCCTGGCCGTCCCCCTCGACGACCGCACCCGCGGGCTCATCGGCGCCGAGGAGCTGCGAGCGATGCGGCCGACCGCGTTCCTGGTCAACGTCTCCCGCGGCGGCGTCGTGGACGAGGGCGCCCTGTACGCCGCCCTCTCCGAGGGTGTCATCTCCGGTGCCGGTGTGGACGTCCACGCCGCCGAGGGCGTGCTGTCGCCCCTCGCCGGTCTGGACAACGTCGTACTCACCCCCCACATCGGCGCCATGTCCGCCGACGCCCAGCGCCGGATCGGTGAGCGCGTGACCGATGCGGTGGAGGCGATACTCTCCGGCGCCCCCGTCATGAACAGGATCTGCTGATGGGACCCGTCGCCCACCCCGTGATGAACGCGGCGGTCCTCACCGCCGACCGCACCATGGAGTACCGGGAGGTGCCCGTGCCCGAAGCGGGCCCCGGTGAACTCCTCGTCCGCGTGGCCGCGTCCGGGATCTGCGGCTCCGATCTGTCCGCCTACCGCGGGCTGCACCCCTACAAGAAGGCGCCGGTCGTCCTCGGCCACGAGTTCTGCGGCAGGGTCGTCGCCACCGGCCCCGGCGTGGACCGCTTCTCGGCCGGCGACCTCGTCTGCTCGTCCGCGTACGCCTCCTGTGACACCTGTCCGCCGTGCCGCACCGGGGCGACCCATCTGTGCCGCAACCGCACCAACCTCAGCCACCTCGGCTGGGAGGGCTCCTTCGCGGAACTGGTCCTGCTGCGCGAGAACATGACGTACCGACTGCCCGCGGGCCTCGACCACGAGGCCGGTGCCATGGTGGAGCCGCTGTCCATCGGCCTGCACGCCATGCGCCTGGCCGACGCCACCGGCGGCCCGGCCGTCACCGTCCTCGGTACCGGCACGATCGGCCTGGCGTGCGTCGTCGCCGCCCGCCGCCTGGGCTTCGGCCCCGTGCACTGCGTCGACCGGGGGCCCGGCAAGGGAGACCTCGCGCGGTCCGTCGGTGCCGACGGCTACGTGGACGTCGACCAGGAGGAACTGCGGCCCGGCAGCGCCGCGTTGACTCCCGGCGGGTCCGACATCACGGTGATCGCCTCCGGCCATCCCGGCGTTGTCACCGACGCGGCCGCGATCACCCGGCCCGGCGGCCAGGTGATCGTCGTCAGCTACTTCGGCGGGCCGCAGGACGTCGACTGGAACAGCCTGGTCTCGGCCGAACTCACCGTGCGGTTCTCCGCCCTGTCGACCGCCGCCGACTTCGAGGAGGTGATCGGCTGGCTGGACCGCGGGGAGGTCGACCCGGTGTCGCTGGTCACCCACCGTTTCCCTCTGCACGATGCGGCAGCCGCGATGCACCTCATGGACGAGGCGGTCGGCACCGTGGGCAAGATTCTGCTACAGGTCGACCGGGAGAGTGAATGAGCACCCAGAAGAACCATGACCTGACCGTCGGCATCATCGGCGGCACCGGCTACGCGGGCGGCGAACTCTGCCGACTGCTCCTGGGCCACCCCCAGGTGGCACGGATCCTGCCGACCTCCCGCGAGGAGAAGAACTTCGAGGAGATCCATCCGAACCTTCTGGGGTCCGGGCTCTCCTTCCTGTCGGCCGACCGGCTCGCGCAGCAGGCGGACGAGCTGGACGTGGTCTTCTTCTCCACGCCCACCGGCGAGGCCATGCGCACGGCCCGGCACTACCTCGACCGCGGCGTCCGGGTGATCGACCTCAGCGCCGACTTCCGCTTCGCGGACCCCGCGGCCTACGAACGCGCCCACGGCCCCCGCCACGAATCCCCGGACCTGCTGAAGGAGGCCGTGTACGGCGTCACCGAGCTGTACCGCGAGAGCATCGCGCAGTCCCGCCTGGTGGCCAACCCCGGCTGCTATGCGATCACCGCCATCCTCGGGCTGACGCCCCTGCTCCAGGGCCCTGCCACGGGCCGTCGCGTCTCCGTCCACGCGGTGAACGGCACCACCGGGGCCGGTGTCACCCCCAAGCGCGCCCTCATGCACGCCGAGGTGGCCGGATCCATGCTCGCCTACAGCCTCGGCGGGCACCGGCACGGGCCCGAGCTGGAGGAGGTGCTCGGCGGTCTCGCCCGCCGCCCCGTCGAGATCGACCTCAATACGACGCACGGCGACTTCGCCCGTGGTATCCACTTGCAGGCCAACGTGGACGTGCCCGAGGGGACGACCCGGGACGATCTCATCGCGCTCTACCAGCAGCACTACGGCGCGGGCGCGGACGGCGAGTACTTCGTCCGCGTCAACGCCCGTGCCGCGCAGGGCGGTCTGAACGTCAAGGACTACTCGCTCTACCCGTCGATCGCCGCGGTGAACGGCTCCAACTTCTGCCACCTCGGCCTGGACGTCGACACCGAGCGCCACATCGCCAAGGTCGTCGCGGTGACGGACAACCTCGTCAAGGGCGCGGCCGGTTCCGCGATCCAGAACATGAACGTCATGCTGGGCATCGACGAGACCACGGGGCTGCGCCATTATGCGCTCTGAGGCCGCCCCGCCCGCTGTGTCCCGCGCGGCGCCCCTTCCGCTCCTGCGGGAGCAGCGGATCTCGGCCGGTGAACGATGGATCTTCTCCGCGGGCTTCAACGTCGGTCCGGGCCTGCCGGACACCACCCGGATCGACTGCGAGGTCCCCGACCTCCTGCGCCTCGTAGGGGCGGGGGCCCGCGTCGCCGTCCTGGCCCACCAGGGCAGCCACCGCGACGGCACCGCGCGGTCCCTGGAGTACGTGGCCGCCCACCTCGGCCGGGTGCTCGGCCACGAGGTCGGATACCACCCCGGGTCCACCGGGGACGGGGCCGTCGAGCGGGCTCGCGGGCTGCGGGACGGCGAGGTGGTGCTCTTCGGCAACACCCGGCAGCACGCCGGGGAGGAGGCCGACGACCCAGAGCTGGCCCGGCAGTTCGCGCTCCTCGGCGACCGCGTCGCCGTCGGCGGCTTCTCCAAGGCCCACCGGGTGAACGCCTCGAACACCGGCATCCTGCGCCACCGGCCCGGGTGGGCGGCCGACAGCCTGCTCACCGAGACCGAGGCCCTGGCCCCCTGGGCGGGCCGCGCGCCCGGCACGCGCTCCCTCGCCGTCCTCGGCGGCGTCAAGCCGGAGAAGACCCTCATCGGCCTGCGCCGCCTGACCGAGACCTACGACGTCGTCGTACCCGGCGGCGTCGTGCTGAACACGCTGCTGCGCGTCCTCGGCCACGAGATAGGGCGCTCGGAGATGGGGCAGAGCCCCGGCAAGTGCGCCGAGGCCGCCACCCGCGTCCTGTCCGGCTGCCGCGCGGAGATCCACCTCCCCGAGCGGCTCGTCGTCCGCGGGCCCGACGGCGCGGCCCGCACCGTCGACCTCGCCGACGGCGTCCCCTCCGACTGCGCGATCGTGGACTTCGAACTGCCGGCGCGCACCCGGGAGTCGCTGCGTCGGTTGCGCGAACACGGTGGCCGGGCGCTCATGGCGGGAACCCCGTGCCGCTGGACCGACGGCTTCGGCGCCGCCGCCCGCCCCCTGCTCGACGCCTTCGCCGCGCCGGCCGTGCGGGCCCTGCTGCTCGGCGGTGACACCGTGGCCGAACTGCCCTGGGACGGGCCGGTGTCGGGCGGGGGAGGGTCGGCTCTCCAGTACCTCGCGGACGGTACCTGCGCGGTGTTCGACGCCCTGCGGTCCCAGCACTCCACCGAAAGGACGACGACACCGTGATCATCGACCTGAGCATTCCCACCACCGTGCGCTTCGGTCGGGGCCGCCTGGCCGAACTGGGCGCGATCACCGCGGAGCGGGGCCGTGACGCCCTCCTCGTGTGCGGCCGGACCTCGGCCCGTCGGCATGGACACCTGGCCGCCGCCCTGTCCTCCCTCACCGACGCCGGGGTGCGCGTCACCGTCTTCGACGAGGTCTCGCCCGACCCCCGGGCGCACGAGATCGACGCCGCGGTCGCGCAGGCCCGTGCCGCGGGCTGCGACGTGGTGGTCGGCCTCGGCGGCGGCAGCGCACTCGACGCGGCCAAGGCGGTGGCCGTGAGTCTGCGCCACGGCCCCTGTGGCCCGCTCGTCGGCCGCACCCTGGAGCGGGTCGCGGATCCGGTTCCGGTCGTCGCGGTCCCGACCACGGCGGGCAGCGGGGCCGAGGTCACCAAGGGGGCGATCATCACCGACACGGACCGCGACCTCAAGGCGGGGATCCGCGGTGACGACCTCTTCCCCGCCGTCGCCCTGATCGACCCCGCCCTGCTGCGCAGCGTCCCCGCGCGGGTCGCGGCGGAGAGCGGGTTCGACGCGCTGGCCCACGCGGTCGAGGGATACGTGGCCCGGCGCTCCAACGTGATGACCCGGCACCACGCGGAGTGGGCGCTCGGTCTGCTGGGCCGCCACCTGCCCCGGGCCGTTGCCGGAGACCTCTCCGACGAGGTGCTCGACGACATGGCGCTGGCCGCTCTGCTCGGCGGCCTGAACGTCGCGAACGCCAGCACCTGTCTGCCGCATCGCGTGCAGCAGGCCATGGGGGCGGTACCGCGCCTGCGCATCTCGCACGGCCGAGGGCTGGCGGCCGTCTATCCCGCCTGGCTGGATCTGACCTACGCGCATGCCCCCGCGGCCTTCGACCGGATCGGCGAGCTGCTCGGCGGCCCCGACGCCGGTCTGGCCCTCGGCCGGATCATGGAGAGCACGGGCGTCCGGGAGGGCCTGGACGCGCACGGCTTCACGGCGGCCGATCTGGAGACGGTCGCGGCGTCGGTGGTCGGCAACACGGCGAACGACCCGAACCCTTCGGTGGACGACACCGCCGTCAAGGCCATCCTGGAGGGCTCACTGGTGTGACCACCGGCCCCGCCCGCCCAACGGGCCGGTCTCGTACGGGTTCTGCGCGACGGCGGGTCCGGCACCGGGGATCTGCTGCGCCTGAGGGATCCCTCCGGAGGTGACGGGGCCTGTCGTGCGCGGCGCACGACAGGCCCCGTGGCCCCTGCGGGCGCGGTCGCCGCCGGGCCGGTCAGCCCGCGGCCAGTTCCTCCGCGACGGCGGCGGCGAACGTGTCCACGTCCTCCTCGGTGGTGTCGTAGGACGTCATCCACCGCACCTCGCCGGACTGCTCGTCCCACACATAGAAGCGGAAGCGTTTCTGCAGGCGCTCGGTCACCGGCGCGGGGAGCACCGCGAAGATCTGGTTGGCCTGCACCGGACGCGGGATCGAGAGCCCGGGCAGATCGCGCACCGCCGTGTACAGCCGCTGGGTCATCGCGTTGGCGTGGGCGGCCGAGCGCAGCCAGAGATCGCCGCCGAACAGCGCCTCGAACTGGACCGACAGAAAGCGCATCTTCGAGATCAGCTGCATGCTCGACTTGCGGATGTGGGGCATGCCCCGCACCGACTCCGGGTTGAGGACGACGACCGCCTCCCCGAACAGCATGCCGTTCTTGGTGCCGCCGAGGGACAGCACATCGACGCCCGCCTCGGTGGTCATGGCCGACAGCGGTACGCCGAGGGTGGCGGCCGCGTTGGCCAGCCGGGCCCCGTCGAGGTGCACCAGCAGGCCCAGCCCGTGGGCGTGGTCGCACAGGGCGCGGATCTCCTCGGGGGTGTAACAGGTGCCCACCTCGGTGGACTGGGTGATCGAAAGGACCCGGGGGTGTGCCCGGTGCTCGTCGTCGAAGCCCCACGCCTGCCGGTCGACCAGCTCGGGGGTGAGCTTGCCGTCCCAGGTCGGCACGGTGAGCAGCTTGATTCCGGCGACCTTCTCCGGCGCCCCGCACTCGTCCACGTTGATGTGCGCCGACTCCGCGCAGACCACCGCGTCCCAGCGGCGCGTCATGGCCTGGAGGGCGACGACGTTCGCGCCGGTGCCGTTGACCACGGGGTAGGTCTGGGCTGTGGGGCCGAAGTGCGCCCGGAAGACCTCCTGGAGACGCTCGGTGTAGAGGTCGTCGCCGTAGCTGGTCTGGTGGCCGCCGTTGGCCGTGGCGATGGCCTCGAGTATCTCGGGATGCACGCCCGCGTAGTTGTCGCTGGCGAAGCCTCGGGCCTCGGGGTCGTGCCGTCGTGTCACGGTCATGATGCTGGTTCATTCCCAACGTGTGGTGCGGTGGACCGGTGGAGCGTACCGGCCCGGGAGAGCGGCAGGGTCAGGGTGTGGCCACCGGGGCGCGCCGGTCGCCGGACCGTCCGTGCGCGCGGACCAGCGGTGGGGCGAGCAGGCCCAGCACGGCGAACAGGGCGGCCAGGACCAGCCAGCCGGTCCCGTGCGAGCCCGTCACCACCAGCGAGGTCATCAGCCAGGGACCGGCGAACTGCTGGAAGCCGCGCCCGAGGGAGAACACCGCCTGGTACTCGCCCTGGCGGTCGGCCGGGGCCAGGCCGAAGGCCAGCCCCCACCCGGCGGCCGCCTGGTACAGCTCGCCCAGGATCAGGGCCGCCGCGCCGCCCAGCAGCACGGCCGAGTCCAGCAGGGCACCGCGGCCCGCGCCCAGCGGGAACACCAGGCAGGCGAGGGCGAGCCAGAGACCGGCCCGGCGCAGCGTCCGGGCGGCCGCGGCGGGAGTCTCGGCACCCCGGCTGACGGCGACCTGGAAGAGCAGGACCAGGACCGTGTCCAGGATGAGAATGCCGGACACCATCGGGGTGGGCGCGTCGGTGGTGGTGACGATCCACAGCGGCAGGCCGACGGTGAGCAGCGGCTGGTACAGCTCCAGCGCACCGCACACGAGGGCCACGGCGACATAACGGACGTCCCGCAGCGCCGAGTTGCGGGACAGGCGCGGTGCGCCGTCGGCCGGAGCCTCGTCGGCCGGCTCGGACCGGTCCGCCGTCCGGGCGGCCCGCATCGGCCACAGAACGGCGACCGAGACCAGTTGGAGCGCCGCGTTGGTGAGCACGGTGCCGTAGAGCGCGGCCGGGGTGCCCACCGAGAGCGCGACCCCGGCCAGCGTGGCGCCGCCGAGGAATCCCAGGTTGAACAGGCTGCGCATCTGCGCGCTGACCCGCACCCGTTCGTCCCCGCCCATCAGGGCGTGGGTCAGCGAGGCCTGGAGGCCTCCCGCCGATGTCTCCAGCACGGCGACGCACGAGGCCAGGACCAGGAACTCGGCGAACCCGTCGACCAGGCAGTAGGCCACGAAACAGCCCGAGGCCAGCAGGAAGTTGGCGATCAGGACGGGGCGTGGGCCGAAGCGGTCGGCCAGTCGCCCGATCGGCACGGTGCACAGCAGACCGCACAGCCCGGCGACGGACAGGGCGAGGCCGACGCGCTGCGCTGGGATGCCCATCGTGCGGGTGAAGAACACGGCGCTGGCGGTGATGAACACCCCGAGGCCGAGGGACTGGATGAGGGTGAGCAGCCCGAGCCTGCGCGCGGCTCCCGGCGCCGGTACCGTCTGCCGGACCCAGCCGCGCAGCACACCCGGGGGGTTCGGGTCAGCCATCGTGCCGCCCGGGCGCGGCCGCCGGGTGGCCATGCGGCTCCGTCCGCACCCGGTACTCCCCGAGCACCGTGTGCACGGCCCGGCGGACCGATGCGGCGTCGGCGCCGCGGAAGCGGAAGATGCCGGTTCCCTCGTCGTAGCTGCCGGGTGTGGTGAACACCGTTCCCACGGGTGGGAGTTCGTGGTGGTACAGCTCGGCGACCCCGACGGGCGGCCCGGTACGGTCGCTGATCCGGGCCGGGATCCGGCCGGGTGCCGGGTAGATCAGCCAGCCGCCGGAGCCGGGACCGCGGGTGCCGTGCCACAGCGGGGGCAGGCCGATGGCGGCACGGAAGGCCTCGGCGAACAGATCGATGCCGTACAGATCGGCGTGCAGGAAGGGCACTTGGGCGCCACCCGGCCGCAACCCGACCTCCAGGAAGACGAGTTCGCCGTCGGGGCGCCGGATGACCTCCAGATGGAAGGCTCCGTCGGTCAGACCGAGGGCCCGCAGGCAGTCGTCCGCGAAGGCGGTGACCCGGTCGAGTTCCGGGCCGTGGTCCAGCAGGACCGAGCCGAGCGGCACTCCGCGGGTGTAGTCCAGGCAGGTGTGGACGTACTGGGAGGCGGTGACGAAGTGGCGGGTGCCTGCCCGGTGGACGCCGTCCACATGCAGGATGTCACCGTCGACATACTCCTCGCACTGGTAGACGGCCGGGTCCAGTTCGTCGAGGGACGCCGCCAGCTCCGCCCGGCTGCGGACCACCCGGACGCCCTGCGAACCGGCCGCCGAGCGGGGCTTGAGCACCAGCGGGAACACCTCACCGAGGTCGGCGAGGACAGTGGCGGCGTCGGGCGCGTCGTCCAGCCGGCGGAACCGGGGCACCCGGACGCCCGCTTCGGCGACGGCCTGCTTCATGGCCGGTTTGTCCTTGAACCTGCGCACCAGCTCCAGGTCGTAGCCGCCGGTGACACCGAGAGCAGCGGAGAGCCGGGCCGCGGTGAGGATGTCGTACTCGGACTGCCCGAAGACCGCGGCGGGCCGCCCGTGCCGCTCCGCGACGGCCCGGACCAGCGGCAGGACGTCGTCGTGGGCGAGGCTGTCCAGGACGTGCAGTTCGGTGGCACCGTCCCGGTCGAGCGCGGGCAGCCCGCCGGGCGTGGTCAGATGGACCAGCCGGGCGGGCGCGCCGTCGAGGAAGCGGTGGTACTCGCCGAACTCGTCCCCGGAGCGGTTGAGGACGACATACAGGGGGGCGTCGGTCACGTGCGGCTCTCCGGGCGCAGGGTGGGGGGCAGACAGGCGGCGAGGTCGGCCGCCGCGGGCCGGGACAGGGTCGGAACCCCGGCGCCGGGTACGGGCACGGTGGCGGTGAGGAAGTCGTGGGCGCGCGGCTCGCCGGTACCGCCCAGCAGCCGCCAGATCCGCTCGGCCAAGCCGGGCATCACGGGGAAGCCGAGGAGGGCGAGGCCCTTCAGCCACCAGTGGGCGCCCGCCTCGGCGGCGGCGGTGTCGGAGGCCCAGGCGTCGAAGGCGTCCACGGCGCGGCGGGTGGAGATCCGGGTGCCGTCGAGAGCGGCGGACTGCTCTGCCAGGAGCCCCTCCAGACGGGCCGTCAGGGTGGATGACGGCGCCGCGGGAGCGGCGGACGGCAGGGTCCGGCAGGCGTCCGCGATCCGCTTGCCGAGGTCGTTGGCGAGCATGGTGCGGGCGGTGGCCAGGAAATCCCCCGGCTCGAAACTGGCCGGACCGGCCTCCAGGTCCGCCCGGGCCAGGTGGTAGCGGACGGCGTCGACGTCCAGGGCGGGAGCGGCGGCCACCTCCGCGGCCCAGATCGCGTGCCGGGCACTGGTGGAGAACTTCCGCCCGGCCAGCTGGTAGAAGTGGTTGATCAGGCAGCGGTCGTAGGGCTTCATGCCTCCGTGCAGCAGGCTGGTGCCGACGATGCCGACCAGGGTGGGGATGACATTGTCGATGCCCAGGGTGGTGATGGTGGTGACGCCCGAGTCCGGGTCGAAGGCGTTGACGCCGGTGCCGGACAGCTGCCCGTGCACGGCCCCGGCCAGCCGGGCGAACATCAGGATGCCCGCGTACGGGAACAGGGCGTGCGGCACGCCGGGCTGGGGTGCGGGCAGGGCCACGCCCCACTCCTGGGGGGCCGTGAGCCGGATGGTGAGGCCGTCGCGGTCCAGGAAACGGGCCACGGTGTCGCGGTAGCGGCGGGCGATGCCCCGCTCGGCGAGCACGCCGTCCAGGACGTCGGCGGGGGGCACCGTGAGGAAGCGGCTGGTGATCTCCCGCCAGGTCAGCGGGCCCTCGTCGAGCAGCGGACGCGGATCGAGGACGGCCTCCGGGAGGAAGTGCGCGCTGCACTCCTCGCAGAAGTAACTGGCCACACCGGCCCCGCACTCGGGGCAGCGGCCCTGGAGCCAGCCGCCCACGACCCAGCGGCCGGAGTCCGCGCAGTGGGGGACGCGTTCGGTGCGGGTGAGCACGGCGCCGCGTTCGTCCAGGCGGGCGATGCAGGCGGTCACCTCGGCCTCGAACTGCGCCTTCCACGGCTCCTGGTCGGGGGTGATGAACGCGTCGATGCCGATGTCCATCGCCGCGAGGTCGTCCTGGACGCGCCGTCCGTAGCGGGCGGCGACCTCGGCCGGTGTGGAGTCCTCCGCATGGGCGCGCAGGGTGACATACGACTCGTACACATCACTGCCGGTGATCACCAGCGGCAGGTCGCCGCGGACCCGCAGATGCCGGGCGATCATGTCGGACCACAGGAACGGGCCGCCGATATGGCCGAGATGGAGCGGTCCGTTGGGGGTGGCCTCGGGCGGGACGAGCAGATAGTGCCGGGGTGTGTGCGTCCCGGTCGTCAGCAGGGTGCTCATGGGGCGGTCGTTCTCCCGTACAGCAGGGTGAGGGCTTGCTCGGCCAGAGCGGGGGCGAGCCGGTAACCGGAGCCCGAGCCGCCGATCGCCATGACCACCCCGGGCACGTCGGTGGTGTCCACGATGGGCAGATGTCCGGGCGTGAAGCAGTCGCTGAAGACCCGACCCCCGGTCAGGTGGGGCACGAATCCCGGCACATGACGGTCGAGGAGGGCCAGGGCGAGGGCGCGGTCGTGCGGGCCGATGGCCAGCGGGCCGTCGGGGCCCCGGTCCCAGTCGGGCGAGGTGATGCTGAGGATCCAGCGGCCGCCCGCTTCGTCCGGCAGCAGGAACGCGTCCTCGTCCTCGAACACCAGGGCGGGGGCGCCGGGCGGGGGCGGAGTGAGGACGTGGAACGCCACCACCTTCTTCACCCGGGCGCCGCGAGCCCGGGCCGCGTCGGCGACGGGTCCCTCCAGCGCCCAGGGGCCGGGGGCGACCACGGTCCGGAACGCGGTGAGGACGGAGCCGTCGGCGCCGACAAGTTCCAGCCGACGGCCGTCGCGGCGGATGCCGGTGACCCGGAAGCCCTCGGCGAGGGTGTTGCCGGGCCGGTCGAGGACCTGGTCCAGGAGCAGATCGGCGAGGGCCCGGGGGCCGCCCACCGCCATGGGGGCGGTGGACAGCAGGACCTGGTCGCCGCCGACCCGCAGGCCGGGGAAGACCCGGCTCAGCGCCTGGTGCCGGTCCGCGTCCACGGGCGTGGTGCGGCTGCCGTCGGCGAGAGTGGCGTCGAGGGCGGTCGCGCCGCTGCGGGCGACGATCCAGTGCACCGGCAGGTCCCGGCGCGGCAGCCCGGGCAGCTCCCCGGCCAGCTTCGCGAACAACGCGGTGCTGCGCAGGGCCAGTTCGCGCTGGGCCGCATCCCGTCCGGTCGGGGTGTCGAACCCCGCCGACAGAGCGGTGGCGCCGTGCCCGCGGGAACCGTGGGACACCAGCAGGATCCGCAGCCCGGGCTCGCGGCGGCAGGCGTAGTAGGCGGTGAGGGCGCCGATCACCCCGGTGCCGACGACAGCCAGGTCATGGCTCTCGGCCGTGAAGATCTCACGCATCGGGCGCGTCCCACCACAGCGAGAGGAGGTGGAGGTCCTCGCCCTGGTCGGCGAAGGCCTCGTGCACGGCGTGCGAGGGGAAGCCGACGACCGATCCCGCGGACAGCCCGGTGCGGGTGCCCTCCACGACCAGGGTGCCGGAGCCCGCCTCCACGACCCAGATCTCCTGGACCGCGTGCACATCGGGCGAGGTGGTTCCCCCGGCGGGCACGGTGACCCTGGCCATCTTGAACGGGGCCCGCGGCACGACGGAGCCGGTCAGGTCCGCGTCCGCGACCGTGACACCGTCCTCCTCGACCTCGGCCGGGAGAAAGGGGATGTGTGCGGTGGGAGCCGTGGTCATACCGGGTACCTCGTTTCGCCCAGGATGCTGTTGAGGATGACCGCACTGCGCCAGGCGAGCAGGCTCAGATTGGGGTCGGCGACGCCCCAGGCGTGGCGGGCGCCGTTCTGGAGGTAGATGCGATGTCCCTCAGGGCCGTCCCAGGCTACGGAGAAGTCCGCCTGGACGTCGAGGAGATGGCCGGAGCGGTGCAGCCGGGGGAGCAGCGGGGCCATGAAGTCCGGGACCCGGTAGCCGTATCCGGTGCACAGCACCACGACGTCCGCGCCGAGCACGGCCGGGACGTCACCGCCGCGCCCCTCCAGGGACAGTTTCCAGTCGCCGTCCGCGCCGTCGAGCGCGGTGACGTCGGTGTCCGGCACGAAGCGGAGCCGGCCGGGGGTGCCGTCGAGGAAGTCCGCCCGGTAGCTCAGCTGGTGGATGTCGCGCAGGATCGGCAGGTCGACGCCGTCGCTGGTGAGCGTCTGCTGTTCCAGCAGCCGGGCCTTCTGGTCGGCGGGCAGCGCGTGGAAGCGGCGTACGTAGTCGGGGGTGTAGAGGTCGTTGGCGAAGGGCGAGTCGTCGATCGGCTGGAACGACGGGCGTCGGCTGATCCAGGTGATCGTGGCGGGCGCGGCCGGGGCGGCGGCGAGATGGCGCACCACCTCGGCGCCGCTCTGACCGCCGCCGACCACCGCCACCCGCAGACCGGTGACATCGGGCAGCCGCGGCAGGAAGTCGCCGGAGTGGAAGACCGTCCTGCCGAGGTGTTCGCGGAACCGCTCGGGGACGTTCGGGGTCGGACCGGTGCCGAGCACCAGGTGCCGGGCGGCCGACTCGCCGTCGGCCGTGCGTATCCGGAAGGCGCCTGACCGGAAGTCGACCTCGCGCACCTCGGCACCGAAGACGAGCGTGGGCAGCTGTCCGGCGACCCACTGGAGGTACTGGTTGAACTCGGCGCGCAGGACCGCGGGGAACTGGGCGGCGAGGAACCGGTAGAGGCGGCGGTGCGCGGCCAGGAAGGACAGGAAGGAGAAGGGGCTGGTGGGATCGACGAGAGTGACCAGGTCCTTCAGCGGGGAGACCTGGAGGGTGGCCTCGGGCAGCAGCAGACCGGGATGCCAGGAGAAGGTCTCCCGGCGCTCCAGGTGCAGGGAACGCAGGCCGTCGACCGGATGGGCCAGGGCGGCCAGGCTCATGTTCGCCGGGCCGACGCCCACGGCGACATAGTCGAGTACGGGTGTGTCTCTGGATTCGCTCATGGTCTTGGCGGCGGCTCAGTTCGGTCTGACGGAGTCGCCGAGGTGACGCCAGCGGGACAGCGCCTGCGCCGGGGAGTCGGCCGTGAACAGGGCGTGGCCGAGCCGGGAACGGCAGTCCTGGACGGCCGGGATCTCGTCGCCCGGCGCGAAGTAGAGTGCGGACTCGGTGACTTCGGGCAGCTCGGTGATCTGCTGCCAGCCGGTCAGCCCCTGGAAGGAGGCGAGTTTCTCGGCGGCGAAGAACCGGATGCCCGCGGCGGCGGCCTCGGGCCCGGCGAAGGCGCCCATGCCCTCGGGGTCCACTGCGAGCGCGTCGGCCAGCGCGACCTTGGGCAGGCTCACCCCGGTCACCAGACGGACCAGCTCCACGATGCGGTCGCCGGGCAGCCGGGCGCCGATCTCGATCAGGACGGGCCCGTCGGCGGCCAGCCGCAGTTCGCAGTGGAAGGGACCCGAGGTGAGGTTCACGGCGGCCACCACGTCGGCCACATAGGACTCGACCGTCTTCAGGGCGGTGTCGTCGACGTCGGCCGGGGTGAGGTGGCCCATCTCGACGAAGCCGGGCTCCGGGCCGAGCAGGGTGCGGGTGAGGGCCACCACGGTGGTGACGCCGTCCGCCGTGTATCCGTCGGCGCTGAACTCGGGCCCCTCGACGTACTCCTCGACCAGGACCCGGTGCTCGTGGAGCTTGCCCATGTCGGGAACCGGGTCGGTGACCAACCGGCGGAAGGCGGAGAGCAGTTCGTCCGGCGTGTCGGCACGGCTGACATGGATGCTGCCGGAGCAGGCGACGGGCTTCAGCACGCACGGGAAGCCGATGTGCCCGGCTGCGGCGCGGAGTTCGTCCTCGGTGGTGACCTCGGCGAAGCGCGGGGTGCGCAGTCCGGCGGCGGCCACGGCGGCCCGCATGACGCTCTTGTCGCGGACGCGCTCGACCGTGTCCACCGGCAGTCCGCGCAGGCCGAGGGAGTGGGCGACGCGGGCGGTGACCGCGACATAGATGTCCGAACCGGCGAGTACGGCGTCGAACGGCTCCCGCTCGTGCGCCTCCCGTACGGCCGCTTCCAGCGCCGCCTGGTCGTTGGTCTCCACGGTCAGCACCTGCTCCGCGGCGGTGCGCACGGCGTCGGAGAGGGCGCGGTCCCCGGTGTCCGCACTGGCCACCACGACACGCAGCCCCGACTCGGCGGCCACACCGATCAGGGTGGCGCCGCCGGAGGAGGCCGGTTCGACCACGAGGACGCGAGGGGCGTTCGGCAGGGAGGCTGAGGACAAGACGGCATCTCCGGGTCACGGATGAAGGGACTGGGGTGGTGTGGGGGTGCACCGTTTGTATCCATGACCTGGTCAGTGCGTCAATGCCTCACCGTAAAAAAGAAAGGTGAACACCCGTATTGCGCACCACATTTGCAGGCTACCGGGGGAGCGGAAGGAGATCTTCCGTTGTTGGCCCGTCTTGTCGTCATCATTTCCTCGGGCCCGGCGGACGTGGTCAGGCGGGCTTGCGCCAGACGGAGATGTGCTGGGCGGAGTCCTGGGTGAACGGTGTGCCGTGCCAGTCCGCAACGCGCCGCTCCCGTGTGAGCCCCGCGATCCGGGCCATCAGATCGAGCTCCGCCGGCCAGGCGTACCGGTGCCGGGAGGCGTCGCGGCGGTAGCGGCCGTCGTCGCCGTCGCGCGTCAGGTGGTGCGAGACGAGTATCTGCTCGACCAGTTCGAAGGTGTCGAAGCCGACATGCCGCGCGGAGACGTCGAACGGCACCGCCTGCTGCCCGGGCGGCAGGAACCGCAGCGGAGGCACCCCCAGTTCGACGACGAAACGGCCACCGGGCGCCAGATGGCGCGCGGCATTGCGGAAGCACTCGACCTGTTCGTCCTGGGTCAGCAGATTCGAGAGGGTGTTGTAGACGAGATAGACCAGGGTGAATTCGCCCGGGACGACAGTGGTGGCCATGTCCCCGAGAGTGACCGGGAGCGTGTCCTCGTCGACCTTGCGCCGCAGAACCGCCGCCATGTGCTCCGACAGTTCGATTCCGGCCACCGCAACGCCGCTGTTCCGGAGGGGAATGCCCACCCGACCGGTTCCGATCGCGAACTCCAGCGCCCGCCCCTCTCCGGCGAGTTCCGCCAGGAAGGCGACCGTCGGCCCCAGCACGGCGGCCGAGGACATCTCGCCCTCCTCGGCGTCGTAGCGGTCGGCGGTCGCCCGGGTCCACAGCTCACTGCTGGTCACGAGCAGTCACTCTGCCGGACCGGGCGGGACACTGTCCACGGAATTACCCGCCTCGGGTCGCGCGCGTCACGGCCGGGAGAGAAGCACCGTTCCGGGCCCGTGGACCGCGGCCCACAGGCCGCGGTCCCGCCCGGCCCGGCCGAGAGCGCGCCCGGTCAGGAGGCCTTCCGCCGCCGGGCCGCCGCTGCCAGCGCCCGGAACTCGTCCCACTGCACCCGGGGCCGTTGCAGTCCGCGCCGCTCCAGATAGCGGTCGGTCGCGCGCCTGGTGCGGCGCAGCACCCGTACGGCATCGCTCGGGCGCCCGGAGCCCATCGGCTCCACCACGGTGGCGGGCACCAGCAGCCAGCCGTCGCCGGTCCGGTGCAGCACACCGCGGACGAGCGCGTTCTGCATATGGTTGATCAACTCGTCGTGCCGGTGCACCAGCAAAGAGGCGGGGCCCGGCGCCACCGCGCAGTCCTCGGGCACCTCCACGGCGTAGCCGCCGTCCGTCGGCACCGGCCGGGTCCGGGCCAGCACGGGCGCCCCGGAGCTGTCGCAGGCCGCCAGCACCGCACTCGGGAACCGGGCGAGGTGACCGGCACCCGGCAGCGCGCTCCGGGCGGCCGGGCCGTCCGGAACGGGCGGGGGAGAGGGCGCGAGCGGCGGTCGCACCGTCACCTGCTCGGGAGTGACGGTGATCAGCAGCCGCAGGTAGTACCAGTCCATCAGCCGCCGCAACGGCAGGGAGAGGTACGAGCGGCTGTGCGGCTGCCGTTCGAAGAGCATCCGCCAATATTCCTCGGCCCCCTGAGGGCCCGTCATGATCTCGTCGGGGCATGCGGCCCGGCCGACGACATGGAGGTGCGGCGGGCGGTCGAGGCCGCTGCCGGTGGGATCGGAGAAGAGCAGGGCCACCCGCCCGTCCCGGCGTATGTTCAGCGCCTTCTGCGCGAACGCCAGGGAGGTGCTCAGCAGAAGCGTCCCGTCCTCGCGGCGGAGGACCGCCGTGGGCCAGGCCAAGGGGGTGCCGTCCCGGCCGAGGGTGACGAACTCGCAGGTCCGGTAGGCGTCCAGGACATCGAGGGGAGCGGAGTCGAGTACGGTCACGGTCTACTCCCCGTCCAGCGGTGCGCGCAGGGCGCGGCAGGCGGCCGTGTACTGGCGCCGGCCGACGGCCTTCCACAGCAGTCGGCCGACCAGCGGGGCCTTGCCCAGGAAGTAGGCGCGCTCCTCGGGCGTCGCCTCCTCCAGGAGCGCGCCGAGCGCGAGCAGAAGCTTGTTCTTGGGCAGCCGCTCCAGGCCGCGCCGCCCGACCAGGTCCCATTCGGCGACGGTCAGATGCTCGGCGACCAGCGGAAGGATCAACCGCTCCTCGTCATCGAGGTGTTCGAGCAGCGCGGCACGGTGCTCGTCCAGCGCCAGCGCCAGTTCCTCCCCGGCGATACGGTCCGCGGCCCGCCCCCACACGGGCGCCCACTCGGCGATCGCGGTCAGGCTCCGGTCGATGCGCTGGTGCTGCTCCTCCATGCGGACGACCAGGTCCTCACCCGTGGCGCGCGCCCGCAGCAGGGGCCAGATCAACTCGTCCTCAAGGGTGTGGTGATGGTGCAGCCCCGTCACGTACTCGTCCAGATGGGCCCCTACCTCCACCGCCCGTCGCGTGCCGCCGTCGGGCACGGCACGCACCAGCCGGGGGAGCAGGGCCGACTCGCGCCGGAAGACCCGATGCACCACGACCATCTCGTGGGTGTAAGGACGCTCGGCGACGGGAAGGTCATCCGTCGTGCTGCTGGGGGAGTCATCCGTCGTGCTCCTGGGGGACATGCTCGCTTGCTCCAACGATCGGCTTTCGGTAACGGCCTCCTAGGCTTCGGGCGCCCGCTTGTCATCCCCTTGCCGTCCACTTGGCGTGCGCTTGGTGGGCTTGGTGCGCTTCGCGCGGGCCGCCGGATGCCGCGTTCATCGTCCGTTGACGGACCCGGGACAGGGCTCGGGTAGATTCCCCCGATGTGCTGCGTATCCGAGTCCTGGGTTCCCTGGGTGCCGACGCCGGGGGGAAGCCGGTCGAACTCGGTGCTCCACGGCAGCGGGCCGTCCTGTCCCTGCTGACGGCGGCCCGGGGCAGTGTCGTCCCGGTCGACCGGTTGGCCGACGACCTGTGGCGGGGACGGCCCCCGGCGAGGGCCCTGGTGTCCCTGCACACCTATGTCTCCCAGCTGCGCCGCTCCCTGGAACCGGACCGACCGCCCCGCACCCCGGCACGCGTCCTGGTCACCGAGGCCCCCGGCTATGCCCTGCGGCTGCCCGACGACGCCGTGGACGCCTGGCGCTTCGAGATCTGGGTGGGCCGGGCCCGGCAGGCCCCGGCCGAGGAGGCGCGGGCGCTGCTCGCCGAGGCCCTGGGCTGGTGGCGGGGGCCCGCCTTCGCCGAGCATGCGCACGAGGCGTGGGCCGGGACGGAAGTGGCCCGGCTGAACGGGCTGCGGGCCGAGGCCGCCGAACTCGCCGTGGCGGCCGATCTGCGTACCTCCCGCGCGCCCGAGGCCGCGTCGGGCGCCGGTGTCCTGGTCCGGGAGCACCCCCTGCGGGAGGAGGGCTGGCGGCTGCTCGCCCTCGCCCAATGGGCCTGCGGACGACAGGCGGACGCCCTGTCCACCCTGCGCCGTGCCGCCCGGACCCTGCGTGAGGAACTGGGCTGCGACCCGGGCCCGGCGCTGGCGGAGCTGGAGCACGCCCTGCTCAACCAGCGACTCGACCTGCTGCGCGCCTGGGCGCCGGAGCCCCCGGTCACACGGCCCGCACCGGCCGCCGCCCCCGCCGAACCGCCGCGGACCCGGCCCGCTCTCTTCGTCGGCCGGAGCGGCGAACTGTGCGCTCTGGACACCGCGGCCCGGGACGCCCGGGACGGGGGCGGGCTGGTGCTCGTCACCGGGGAGCCCGGTGCGGGGAAGTCCGCGCTGCTCGCCCGGCTCACCGAGCGGCTGCGGTCCGGCGGATGGCGGGTGGTGATCGGGCGCTGTCCCGAGTACGAGGGTGCGCCGCCCGCCTGGGCCTGGGTGGAGGCGCTGGGCGCGCTCGCCCACGACACACCCCCGGCGCGGCCCGGAGAACTCGCGGTGCTGCTGCGGGAATCGGGCAGCGCCGCCGCCACGACCCGGGACGAGGCGACCGCGGGCCGCTTCAGGATGCACCGCGCGCTCGCCTCCTGGCTGCGGGCCGTGGCCGCCGAACAGCCGCTCGCCGTGCTCCTGGAGGACCTGCACCGGGCCGACGGCGAGACGCTCCTCCTGCTCGAAGCGGCCGCAGCCGTCACCGGAGTGCCGCTGCTGACCGTCGCCAGCTACCGTCCGGCCGAGGCGGGCGAGCACCTGGGCAAGACCCTCGCCAACCTCGCGCCCGGCGCCCCGCACCGGATCGCGCTGCGCGGTCTGCCGCCCCATGACGTCGCCACCGTGGTCGGTGCCGTCTGCGGAACGGCGGTGGACGCGACGACCGTGGCGGCGCTCGCCGAACGCACCGGCGGCAATCCCTTCTACGTCCTGGAGAGCGCGCGGCTGCTGGCCAGCGAGGGCGCCCTCGTCGCGGTCTCCGAGGTCCCCCAGGGCGTGCGCGATGTCCTGCGCAGGCGGCTGGCGCTGCTGCCCGCCGCCGCCCGCTCCGCCGTCCGGCTCACCGCGGTGATGGGCCTGGAGGCAGAAGTGGCCCTGCTCACCGACACGTCCGACGCGGCCGAGGACGAGGTGCTGGAGGGGCTCGACGCCGCCCTGGCCGCGGACCTGCTGACCGAGCCCCGCCCCGGCCGGGTCCGCTTTGTGCACGCACTGGTGCGCGACACCGTCTACACCGATCTGCCCGGAGTGCGGCGGGCCCGGCTGCACGCCCGGGTCGCGCAGGTGCTGCGCCGCCATCACCCGGACGACCTCGCCGCCCTGGCCCACCACTTCGCCCGCTCGGGCAGCAGGGAGCACGCCCCGCTGGCCGTCGACTACGCGGTGCGCGCGGCCGAGGTCGCCGAGCGGCGCTACGCCCATGACGTCGCCATCGGGCTCATCCGGCAGGCCATCGAGGTGCACACCGCCGCCGCGGGCGAGGCCGAGGAGGCGCCCGACCGCATGGTCGGCCTGCTGGTGCGGCTGCTCGGCACCCAGGTGCGGGCCGGTGCGACGGAAGCCGCCCTGCACACCCGGCGCCGGGCGGTCGAACTGGCGGAGCAGGCCGACCGGGGCGACCTGCTCGCCACGGTCTACGGCGCCTGGACCGAGCCCTCCCCCTGGCGGAGCAGACTGGAGGGCTTCCACGACCGGGCGTCGCTGGCCCGTCTGGAGCGGCTGGTGGCCGATCCGGGCCTCGACGACCCCACGCGCGCCCGTCTGCTGCAAGTGGTCGTCGACGCCGTGGCGGCACAGGACGCCCCGCGCGCCCTGGAGGCGGCTCGTACCCAGCTCGCGCTGGCCCGGGCCAACGGCGAACCGCGCCTGATGGCCGCCGCGTTGATGACGTCCGCCAAACTGCTGCCGCACGAGGCGCAGGGACCCTCCCGCACCCCCATGGTCGCCGAACTCCGGCGGCTCGCCCGCGCGCACGACCTCCCCGCATACCGCTGGGTCTGCGAGCACCTGGACGCCATGACCGCCGCCACCCTCAACGACCCCGCGGGCGTCCGCCGCCGCACCGCCGAGGGACTGGCGCTCGCCCGCCGGTACCGGATGCTCTGGGCACAGGGCCTGGGCGCCGCGACCTCGGCCATGCTGGACACCGTCGCCGGACGCTTCGACGCGGCCGAGGCCGGATACGCCGAGGCGGCGGGACTGCTCCAGCGCGCCGGGGCGGGCAAGGCCGCGGGCCTGCGCACACTCGGTCTGTTCACCATCCGGCTCGCCCAGGGCCGCACCGCCGAGGTCGAGCCGATGATGCGCGAGGTCTACGAGACCGCCGGCCCGGCGGCCGGCATGTCCCTCGCCCTCGTCCTCGCCCGGCTCGGCAGACTCGACGAGGCACGGGCGGTGTGCTGCCCTGCCGAACCCGTCACGGACCATCTCTACGGGATGGAACTCGACTTCCGCGCCGAACTCGCCGTCCTCCACAACGATCCCGGCACCGCGGCCGCCCTGGCCGTGCGCCTTGAGCCCCTCCGGGAGCAGCTCGGCGGCGCGGCGGGCGCGGCCTATGCGACCCGTCCGCTCGCCCATGCCCTCGGCGATCTGTACCGGCTGCTCGGTGAGGAAGGGGCCGCGGCCGAGAACTACGCCCTGGCCGAGCGCACCGCGCTGGCCTGGGGATCGCCCCACCTCGCCGACCGTGCCCGCCGGGCGGCGGCGGATCTCGCCGAGCCCCGTGCGCGACGGCGGACTTTCGCACCGTAACGGTGCAAGTGGCCCTCCCTGCCCCGCCGACCGCGGCGGGGTGGCGTGGCCTCCTGGCTCCGCCGGCCGCGGCGGGCCGCTCAGTGTCCCGTCAGTGTCCCGCGGCTCCCGCGCGCAGACCGTCCATCACCAGGTCCAGCAGCCGGGCGACCCGCGGCTGCCAGTCGCCGTGCGGGTCGATCTGCCAGAGTCCGGCGATGGCCAGCAGGAAGTCGTCCGCGGTGACTCCGGGGCGGATGGCACCCGCGTCCTCGGCGGCGCGGAGCAGGAGTTCGGCCGCCGCGGACACCGGGGCGTGCCCCGGCTTCCCCGGGCTGTCCGGGGCGCTGGTGGCCTGGCGGATCGCATCCGCCAGTCCGGCCTTGGCCATGGCGAACTCGGCGAGGCGGTCCATCCATTCCCGCAGGGCCCGGTCCGGGTCCCGGCTCCCGAGCAACTCGGTCGCGCTGTCGGCGACCTGGTGCATCTCGTACCGGTAGATCTCCAGGACGAGTGCCTCGCGATTGGGGAAGTTGCGGTAGAAGGTGCCCTGCCCGACGCCCGCCTTCCGGGCGATCACGCTCAGCGGGGTCTCCGCGGAACTCGTCAGTTCGGCGAGTGCCACTTCCAGGATGCGTCCGCGATTGCGCTGCGCGTCCGAGCGCTGGGGGGCGTCCTTCTTCTGCTGCACGCGTCCTCCTTCCGGGTTACAGACCGAACCCGGTCTTGCTAAGCGGACAGCTGTCCGTTACGTTCGTGCTGTAGCGGACAGCTGTCCGTTTCACTCCCACCTTAGCGGCGAACGCGGTCGGCGGGAACGGCGGGCCCTCTCAACGGCCCACCCGCCCCCACCGTGTACGCCTCCGATGCGCCTCGCCCGTGCGAGCGCCCCCTCCGCGCCCCGCCGTCTCCGCCCGCCGGACCCCCCACCTCGAATGCCTTCCGACCACCGGATCCCCGAAAGAAGGCTGATCATGGCCCCAGCCCCCACGTCGACGTACAGCGCCATCACCCTGAACATCAACGGTGAGAAGTACCCGCTGACCGTCGACCACCGCACCACCCTGCTCGACGCACTGCGCGAGCGCCTCGATCTGACCGGCACGAAGAAGGGCTGCGACCAGGGGCAGTGCGGAGCGTGCACCGTCCTGCTCGACAGACGGCGGGCGGTCTCCTGTCTGCACCTCGCGGTGGCCGCCGAGGGGCGCGAGATCACCACCATCGAAGGGGTGGCCGACGGGGAGCGGCTGCACCCGGTGCAGCAGGCGTTCCTCGACCTCGACGGATACCAGTGCGGCTACTGCACACCGGGGCAGATCTGCTCGGCCATCGCGGTGATCGAGGAACACGCGGCAGGCTGGCCCAGCGCCGCCACCGACGACGTCCGCCCCGCCGCGGGCCCTCCGCCGCTCACGGACGACGAGATCCGGGAGCGGATGAGCGGCAACCTGTGCCGCTGCGGAGCGTATGTGTCGATCGTCCGGGCCGTCGCCCAGGCGGCCGCCGTCCGGGCCGAGGGCGACGAGACGGCGGAGGCGGCGGCATGAGGGAGTTCGACTATCGGAGGGCGTCCGACGTCGCCGGTGCGGTCGCGCTGCTCGACGCGGACCCGGACGCGCGCTTCCTCGCCGGGGGCACCAACCTCGTGGACCTGATGAAGACCGGGGTCGAACGGCCCTCCCGCCTCGTCGACGTCCGGGAACTCCCCCTGGACCGCATCGAGCCGACCGAGGACGGCGGGCTGCGCATCGGCGCGACCGTCACCAACAGCGACCTCGCCGCCCACCCCGCGATCCGCGAGCACTACCCGGCCCTGGCCCAGGCGGTGCTGGCCGGTGCCTCCGGCCAACTGCGCAACATGGCCACGGTCGGCGGCAATCTCCTCCAGCGCACCCGCTGCGGCTACTTCACCGATGTCACCCGCCCCTGCAACAAACGGCTCCCCGGCAGCGGCTGCCCCGCCGTCGAGGGCGAGCACCACAACCACGCCATCCTGGGCGCCTCCGAGCACTGCGTGGCCGTCCATCCGTCCGACATGGGCGTGGCGCTGACCGCCTTCGACGCGGTGGTGTCGTATGAAACGTCCGACGGGCCGGGGGAGTTGCCGCTCACCGAGTTCTATCCGCCCGTCGGTGACTCCCCGCACCGGGAGACCGTTCTGCCACCGGGGGCGCTCGTCACCGGAGTCACCCTGCCGCCCGCCCCGGTCGCCGCCCGCTCCCGCTACCGCAAAGTGCGCGAGCGCGCCTCGTACGCCTTCGCCATCGGTTCCCTCGCCGCCGCGCTCGACGTCCGGGACGGGACCGTCGGCGAGGTGCGTCTCGCCTTCGGCGCGGTCGCGTCCCGGCCGTGGCGGGCCCGGACGGCCGAGCGGCTGCTGACCGGGGCACCGGCCGACGCCGAGACGTTCGCCGCCGCCGCGGACGCCGAACTGGCGGCGGCCAGGCCGCTGCCCCACAACGGATACAAGGTCACACTGCTGCGCAATCTCGTGGTGGCCGTGCTGACCGAACTCGCAGCGGAGGCCGCCCGATGACCACCACCACGACCACCACCAGGCGCGGCTTCGTCGGCACCGCGCACACCCGGCTGGAGGGCAGGGACAAGGTCACCGGAGCCGCACGCTACGCGGGCGAGATCCCCTTCACCGGACTCGCCCACGGCTGGCTGGTCCTGTCCACCGTGGCCCGCGGCCGCATCCGCTCCCTGGAGACCGCACCCGTCCTCGCCATGCCCGGAGTCCTCGCCGTCCTGCACCACGAGAACGCCCCGCGCGTCGACAGCGACTACATCGGCATGCTCGGCGCCCCGCCGGACCCGAGCGTGGCCCTCTTCCAGCACGAGCGCGTGCCGCACCTGGGCTGGCCGGTCGCCCTGGTCGTCGCCGAGACCTCCGAGCAGGCCAGGGAGGCCGCCGAAGCGCTGGCGGTGCACTACGAGCAGGAGCCGCACGACATCGCCTTCCACTCCGGGCGCCCGGAGGCGTATCCGCTGGACGGCCATATGCCCGGGGTGGCGGAGAAGGGCGACCTGGAGTCCGCGCTCTCCGCGGCCGCCGTCGTCGTGGACGCGGAGTACACCACCCCGGAAGAGCACCACAACCCGATGGAACCGCATGCCGCGACGGCCCACTGGGACGGCGGACGACTCGACGTCGTCGACTCCAACCAGGGCACCACCTGGGTCGCGGGCGAACTCTCCAAACTGTTCTCGCTCGACCCGGCCGCGGTGCGGGTGCGCTCCGAGCACATCGGCGGCGGCTTCGGCAGCAAGGGCGTCCGCGCCCACCAGGTGGCCGCCGTGATGGCCGCGACCGTCCTCCAGCGCCCCGTCCGGGTCGTCATGACCCGACGTCAGATGTTCTCCCTGGCGGGCTACCGCAGCCCCACCACCCAGCGGGTCAGGCTCGGTGCCGACGCCGACGGGCGGCTGCGCGCCCTGGAGCACCAGTGCCTCAGCGTCACCTCCACCGTGCACGAGTTCGTCGAGCCGGGCGCCGGACCGGCCCGGGTGATGTACGACGCCGACGCCCATCACACGGCCAACCGGGTCCTGCGTCTCGATGTGCCGACCCCCACCTGGATGCGGGCGCCCGGCGAGGCCCCCGGATCCTTCGCACTGGAGGCGGCGCTCGACGAACTCGCCGGGAAGTGCGGCATCGACCCGATCGAACTGCGCGTACGCAACGAACCCGAGCGGGGCCCGGTGTCCGGACTGCCGTTCAGCAGCCGCAACCTGCTCGGCTGCTTCCGTGAGGGCGCCCGCCGTTTCGGCTGGGCCGACCGGGACCCCCGTCCCGGCAGGAGCCGCGACGGGCGCTGGCTGCTCGGCACCGGCACGGCCGCCGCATCCTTCCCGGTGGGAGCCGCACCGTCCACCGCCGCCCTCACCGCGGAGCCGGACGGCACCTTCACCGTCCGCATCGCCGCAGCCGACATCGGAACGGGCGCGCGCACCGCACTCACCCTGGTCGCCGCGGACGCCCTGGAGGTGGCGCCGGACCGCATCCGGGTGCGGGTCGGGGACAGCGACTTCGGTCCGGCGATGATCGCCGGCGGCTCGATGGGCACCCGCTCCTGGGCCTGGGCCGTCCTGACCGCGGCGGGTGAGCTGCGGGAGCGGCTCGTCCCGGGGGCGGCCGTCCCCCCGGAGGGGGTGACGGTGCGCTCGGACACCTCCGCGGCCGTCGGAGCCCTCGCGAGCAAGGAACGGCACTCCTTCGGGGCGCAGTTCGCCGAGGTCGCGGTGGATGCCGCCACCGGTGAAGTGCGGGTGCGGCGCATGCTCGGCGTCTTCGCGGCAGGACGGATGGTCAATCCGCTCACCGCGCGCAGCCAGTTCGTCGGCGGCATGGTCTGGGGCATCTCCATGGCCCTGCACGAGGAAGCCGTACGCGACCGGTCCTCGGGCGGCACCGTCGGTGCCGACCTCGCGGGCTATCACGTCGCCACCCACGCGGATGTGCCCGAGATCGAGGCGCACTGGATCGACGACCCGGACCCGGACGACCCGGTCGGGATCAAGGGCGTCGGCGAGATCGGCATCGTGGGCGCCGCGGCGGCGATCGCCAACGCGGTCTGGCACGCGACGGGCGTCCGCCACCGGAACCTGCCCATCCGGCCCGACCGCGTCCTGGCGGGCCTCCCTGACGGGGACGGGGCAAGCCGTGCTTGACATCGCCGAGGAGCTGAACCGCTGGTGCGCCGAGGGCCGGTCCTTCGCCGTGGCCACCGTCGTGGGCGTCGGCGGCAGCGCCCCGCGCGGCCCCGGCGCCGCCCTCGCCGTCGACCAGGACGGGGCGGTCATCGGCTCGGTCTCCGGCGGCTGTGTCGAGGGAGCGGTGTACGACCTGTGCGTCCAGGCGCTGAGCGACGGCGAGACCGTCCTCGAACGGTTCGGCTTCAGCGACGAGGACGCCTTCGCCGTGGGCCTGACCTGCGGCGGAGTCATCGATGTCCTGGTGACCCCGGTCGACGCGCGCTCGTCCGCCGCCGCGGTCGTCCATACGGCGCTCTCGGCGGTAGCCCGGGGTGAGCCGGTGGCCGTCGCCCGGATCGTCCGGGGGCCCGCCGGACTCCTCGGCGCGCCCCTGCTGGTCCGCCCCGATGGAGCCCGGGAAGGCGGCCTCGGCGGCCACCCGGAGCTGGACCGGACGGCGGCGGCCGAGGCCCGGGCCCTGCTGCAGAACGGCCGCACCGGCACGGTCGCCCTCTCCGAGGACGGCTCGCACTGCCCCGGCGGTCTCACCCTGTTCGTCGAGTCGAGCCTGCCCAGACCCCGCATGATCGTCTTCGGCGCGGTCGACTTCGCGGCGGCGCTCGTCCGGACGGGGTCGTTCCTCGGCTATCACGTGACCGTGTGCGACGCCCGTCCCGTCTTCGCCACCCGGGCCCGTTTTCCGGAGGCCGACGAGATCGTGGTGGACTGGCCGCACCGCTATCTGCAACGCACCGCGACCGACGGACGCACCGTGCTGTGTGTGCTCACCCATGACGCCAAGTTCGATGTGCCGCTGCTGAAGGCGGCCCTGCGGATGCCGGTCGCCTATGTCGGGGCCATGGGCTCCCGCCGTACCCATGAGGACCGCATCCGACGGCTGCGTGAAGCGGGCCTGAGCGGGCGGGAGCTGGCCGGGCTGAGGTCGCCGATCGGCCTCGACCTGGGCGCGCGTACGCCCGAGGAGACCGCCCTGTCGATCGCGGCGGAGATCGTGGCCGCCCGGCGCGGAGGCACCGGCACCCCGCTGACCGGCTCGGGAACACCCATCCACCACGACAACGGCGGAATAGGCAGCGTGGCGGCCGCCTGAGGAGCCGACAAGCGCCCGCCCCGCCCGGCGGAGGTCCGAACGACGGGTCGGCGGTCGGCGTTTCGCAGCGGTGCGTCACCCGTTCACGCCGAGGCGTTCGGCGAGGTGGTCGCCGACGCGCAGGGCGTTGGCGATCGCGGTCAGGGACGGGTTCACCGCGCCGATGCTCGGGAAGAAACTCGTGTCCACCACATAGAGGTTGTCCAGGTCATGGGCCTTGCAGTGGACGTCAAGCGCCGAGGTGCGCGGATCGTCCCCGAAGCGGACGGTACCGGCCTGGTGGGCGGTGGCGCCGATGGGCATGCCCTTGTGCAGATAGAGATGACGGGGCAGCAGATGGTGCCGGTGCATGCCCAGACTGCCCAGCATTCCCTGGAGTCTGTGCCGCAGTCGGGTCACCCCGGCGATGTTGTTCCCCTCGTCCAGGGCCAGATGGATGGAGCCCTCGCGGTCCACGGTGACCCGGTTCTCGGGGCGGGGCAGATCCTCGCCGCAGAGCCAGAAGTCGACCGCATGGTGGGCGAGCGTCTCGAACGGCAGATCCGGCATCGCCAGCGCCGCCCAGTGCGGAGCCTCACCGCGGATCTGCTCGGCGTCCGACTTGCCGAGCATCTGGATGCCGCCGAGCGGGTACTCCCAGTCGTCGGCGCCCAGATACCAGTCGTTCAGCGCCAGTGTCTTCTGGAACCGGGTGTCGTTGGGCTCCAGCGACACCGCCATCAGGGCCAGATTGTTGTGGCGCAGGTAGTGGCGGCCGACCACGCCCGAGGCGTTGGCCAGCCCGTCCGGATGCCGGTCGCAGGCCGAACGCAGCAGCAGGGCGGCGGAGTTCACCGCCCCGCACGCCACCACCACGATGTCCCCGTGATAGCGCACGGTCGCGGGACCGGCGGTGCCGTCCCGCTCCGCGGGGGCGTGTTCCGCGACGACGGCGGTGACGGTGCGTCCGCTGCCGTCCGTCTCCAGCCGCCGCACGGTGGCGCCCGTGACCAGAGTGACGTTGTCGTGGCGCAGCGCGGGATCGACACAGATGACCTGGGCGTCCGACTTGGCCAGCAGCAGACAGGGGAAGCCGTCCACCCGGTCGCAGCGGATGCACGACCCGTCCGCGGTCGGACGGCCCTGCGCGTCCTGCACCAGATCGACCCCGATGGGCAGATGGAACGGATGCAGGCCCTGCTTCTCCAGATCGTCGCTGAGCCGCTGGATCCTGGGCTCGTGCCGGACCGGAGGGAAGGCGTAGGGGGCGCTCGCGGGCCCCTCGGTGGGATCCTCGCCATGGCGGCCGTGCACCCGGTAGAGATGCTCGGCCCGGGTGTAGTAGGGCTCGAAGTCCGTGTAGTCCAGGGGCCAGGCGGGAGAGACGCCGTCATGGTGGCGCAGCTCCCCGAAGTCCTCGGGACGCAGCCGGAAGAGGGCGGCGCCGAAGAACTTGGTGTTCCCGCCGACGTAGTAGTTCACCTCCGGCGGGAAGGCCTGGCCGTGCCGGTCGTACCAGACCTCGGGCGCCCGGTACTTGGCCCGGACGAAGACGGCGGAGGAGTCCCAGTTGTCGCGCTCCCGCGGCAGGTAGTCACCGCGCTCCAGGATGAGGACGCGCGCGCCGGTGGGCGCCAGCCGGTGGGCGAGGGTGCCGCCCCCCGCGCCGGATCCGATGACGATGACGTCGTAGTGCCGGTCCTCGGACATGGGCCCCCTTCACAGGATCGCGATCGGATTGACGGGACTGCCGGTGCCCCCCGGGATCCTGAGCGGTGCGACCACGCACAGGAAGGACCAGCGCCCCCGCTCGGCGCAGAGCGGCACGAGGTCCTCGAACTGGAGATAGTCCAGCAGATGGACCCCCATGGCATGGATGGCGAGCACATGGACGGGGAAGGCGACCCCGGGGATCGTGCCGGGCGCGGCGTCGCTGTTGCTGTCGCAGCCCAGGACCGCGACCTCCCGCTCCGCGAGGAACTCCAGCGCGCCCGGGTGCAGACCGGCCCGCGCCTGCGCGGCGTCCCAGGGCCCCATGGCCCTGCGCCGCCGCCGGTGCCCGACCCGCACGAACAGCAGGTCCCCCGGGCCGACGCGGACATTCTGCGCGGCCTCCGCGGCCCTCAGGTCCTCGGCGGTCACCTGGGCGCCGGGCTCCAGCCACGGCACCCCGTACAACCCCGGGATGTCCAGCAGGACTCCCCGGCCGGTGATCCCGTCGCGGGCGAGGTCGACGGAGAGCGCGGTGGCCCCGTAGGTGGTGAGGGCGCTCAGCGGGGTGCCGCCGTAGAGGGTTCCCTCCCAGATGACATGGCACAGCGCGTCCAGATGGCTGTCGGCGTCGCCGTGGATGTTCATCGCCAGCCGGTCCAGGGCGAAGTGCAGCCCCTCGGCGGCCGAGGCGGGCGGGACCGGGGCGGTCAGCCAGTGCCGCGCCGGGTCGGGGTCGTCGGGCTCCTGCCGGGTCTCCACCGGGGCGGCCATCGACACCGTACGCCCGCTGCGGACCTCACCGGCCGCCTGCCGCACCAGCTCGGGTGTGATGCGGTCCAGGGCACCGCGAGGGGAGGGACCGGCCGCCCGCAGACGCCGGTACAGCGCCCGGAAGCCGTCCGGCCCCAGGGCGGGCGGATCGCTCATACCGGTGTGATGCGCCACGGAGGTGACTCCTCGTCTTCCGGCGGGAGGACGGGCCGGTCGGCGGCCTCGTCCAGGGCGTCGTCGAGAGAGGAAGCCGCCATGATCAGCGAAAGATGGGTGAAGGCCTGCGGGAAGTTGCCCAACTGCTCGCCGCCGGGGCCGATTTCCTCGGCGAACAGGCCGACGTGGTTGGCATAGGTCTGCATCTTCTCGAAGGTGTAGCGCGCCTTGGCCAGCTGGCCCGAGCGGGCCAGGGCGTCGACATAGAGGAAGGTGCAGAGGCTGAAGGTCCCCTCCGTGCCGCGTAGTCCGTCGGGTGAGGCGCCGGGGTCGTAGCGGTAGACCAGGCTGTCCGAGACCAGGGTGCGGTCGATGGCGTCCAGGGTCGTCAGCCACGCGGGGCTGAGCGGGGCGAGGAAGCCCAGCCGGGGGAGCAGCAGCAGCGAGGCGTCCAGGACATCGCTGTTGTAGTGCTGGACCAGCGCCTGTTTCCGCTGGTTCCAGCCGCGCTCCATGACCTGGTCGAGGATGGTGTCGCGGGCGGTGGTCCAGCGCGTGGTGTCCGCCGGGCGGCGCCAGTCCTGGGCCAGCCGCAGCCCGCGGTCGAAGGCCACCCAGCACATCACCCGGCTGTAGGTGAAGTCCCTGCGTCCGCCGCGGGTTTCCCAGATGCCTTCGTCGGGCCGGTCCCAGGACTCGGCGAGCCAGTCCAGGGTGCGGCCGAGCCCCTTCCAGCCGTGGTAGCCGACATGGGTGCCGATGTTGCTGCTCTCGGCGAACGCGTAGAGGGCCTCCCCGTAGATGTCCAGCTGGAGCTGGTCGGCCGCGCCGTTTCCGGCGCGGACCGGTGCGGAGCCCTGGTAGCCCTCCAGATGCCCGAGGATCTCCTCGGGCAGATGAGGGTCCCCGTCCACCCGGTACATGATCTGGAGCGGTTCCCCGTCGGGGCCCGCCTGGTCGTGCAGCCGGTCTCCCAGCCAGCGGACGAAGGCGTTCGCCTCCTCGACGAAGCCCAGGTCGAGCAGGGCGCGCACGGACAGGGAGCCGTCCCGGATCCAGGTGTAGCGGTAGTCCCAGTTGCGCTCCCCGCCGATCTGTTCCGGCAGGCCCATGGTGGCCGCGGCGATCGGGGCTCCGGTGGGCGCGTAGGTGAGCAGTTTGAGGGTGATGGCCGAGCGGTGCACCATGTCGGGCCAGCGTCCCCGGTAGCGGCAGGTGCGGACCCAGCGCTGCCAGAAGCCGACGGTCTTCCAGATCTCGCCGGACACCTGCTCCGCGGTGGGCTGCGGGGGCGGGGGACCGCCGGGCTCGCAGACGGTGAAGACCGCGGCGGCGACCTGGCCCTCGTGCAGGGTCACCTCTCCGGTGACGTCCTGCCCGTCGCGCCGCAGCGGAAAGGTGCTCCGGAGATGGGCGGCGATGGCGGGGGAGTGGAAGGACGCGGCGTTCTCGCCCAGTTCGAGGGTGTGCTCGGCCCGCGCGTAGTCGAACCGGGGGCGGCACTCCAGGGCGAAGCGGACCGTGCCCCGCACGGTCCGCACGGCCCGGACCAGGGTGTGGCGGTCGCCGGCCCGGTGGGGCTGGTGGACGGGCATGCAGTCGATGACCTCGCCCACACCGTCCGCCGACATGAACCGGGTCACCAGCACCGCGCTGTCCGGGTAGTACAGCTGCCGCCAGTTGCCGCCGTCCCCGCCGACCGGCGCCAGCCGGAAGTGGCCCCCGCGGTCGTGGTCCAGCAGGGCCGCGAAGATGCTCGGCGAGTCGAACCGCGGAGCGGCGAACCAGTCCACGACACCGCGCGCGGAGACCAGGGCGGCGGTCTGGAGATCACCCACCAGTCCGTGATCGGCGATCGGCGGATAGCGATCCATGCTCCCAATGTGAGCCATGGGGTGAGGCCGCGCGCGGCGAGTCCGGGCGCCCCCGGACGGTCACGCACACCACCCCGCAGCCCGCCGCGGACCCGCCGAACGGGGCCCCTCCAAGCCGCCCCGCAGCCCGTAGGACGGCGTTCTTCCGGGCGCCGAAGGAGTGAAGGCGCGGCCGAGTCGGGTTTCGCGGCGCGCCGCGTGCCGCCCGAGGTGGTGTCGTCGGGGGTGGTCGGCCGGAGGGCCGAGGCGGTCCCGGCCGGGTTCCGGGACCCCGGCGACGGGAGGCGAGCGTGGGCACCAGCGTGGAAGAGGCCCTGAAGACCGGCGGCATTCCGCTGCTGAAGGGGCAGAAGGCGCTGGTCACCGGCGCCAACTCCGGGATCGGCAGAGCGACCGCCATCGGCCTCGGCCGGGTGGGCGCCGATGTCGTCGTCAACTATGTCGCCGATGCGGAC
This sequence comes from Streptomyces sp. NPDC052040, assembly GCF_044548405.1. NCBI lineage: Bacteria > Bacillati > Actinomycetota > Actinomycetes > Kitasatosporales > Streptomycetaceae > Streptomyces > Streptomyces sp. NPDC052040. The sequence goes on from NZ_JBIUBV010000001.1 coordinate 1,170,681, forward strand.
TCCGCGCAGGATGTGGTCCGGGAAATCGAGGGCTTCGGCGTACGGTCCTACGCCCATGAGGCGGATGTCTCCCAGGAGGACCAGGTCGTGGGCATGGTGTCCCGCATGGTGGAGGAGATGGGCACCCTCGACATCCTGGTCGCCAACGCCGGTCTCCAGCGGGACGCCGCCCTCACGGACATGACCCTCGCCCAGTGGCAGAAGGTCCTGGACGTCAACCTCACCGGGCAGTTCCTGTGCGCGCGCGAGGCGACCAAGGAATTCCTGCGCCGGGGCGTGGTCCCCGAGGTGTCGTCCTCCGCCGGGAAGATCATCTGCATGAGTTCGGTGCACCAGATCATCCCCTGGGCCGGACATGTGAACTACGCGTCCTCCAAGGGCGGTGTCCTGATGATGATGGAGACCATGGCCCAGGAGCTGGCACCGCACCGGATCCGGGTCAACGCCGTCGCGCCCGGCGCGATCCGCACCCCCATCAACCGCAGCGCCTGGGACACCCCGCAGGCCGAGGCGAGCCTGCTGAACCTGATCCCCTACGGCAGGGTGGGCGAACCGGAGGACATCGCCCGCGCGGTCGCCGTACTCGCCTCCGACCTGCTCGACTACGTCGTCGGCGCCACCCTCTACGTCGACGGCGGGATGACCCTGTTCCCCGGCTTCGCCACGGGCGGCTGACCCGCCGGGAGGTGTCGATCGGCCCCGGTTGGGCACTCGGATGAGGTGTCCTCTACGGAGAAGCCCGTGACCGTCGCGACCAGTCCGGCTCCGCGGGAGCGTGCCTGGGTGCCACCCGGGGTGTACGAGCCCCAGCAGGACACCTGGCTGCTGCGCCGGGCCCTGCACCGCGAGCCGATCGCCCCGGGCGCGAACGTGCTGGACCTGGGGACCGGCACCGGAACCCTCGCCCTGACCGCCGCCCGGCTCGGCGCGCGGGTCACCGCGGTCGACATCTCCCGGCGGGCGGTGTTCGCGACCCGGGTGAACGCGCTGCTCAGCGGGCAGCGCATCAGCGTGCGCCGCGGTGACCTCACCTCGGCCGTGCCCGGGCGCAGCTTCGACCTGGTGGTCAGCAACCCGCCGTACGTCCCGTCACCCCGGCGCGCCGCGCCCCGCGGTGCCGCGCGCGCCTGGGACGCCGGAGGGGACGGCCGCCTGCTGCTGGACCGCATCTGCGACGCGACGACCACCCTGCTGCGCCCGCACGGCGTGCTGCTGGTGGTGCACTCCGCGCTGTGCGGGGTCGAGGAGACACTCGCACGGCTGTCCGGGTCGGGGCTGAACGCCGTCGTCACCGACCGGGCGCGGGTGCCCTACGGCCGGGTGCTGCTCTCCCGGCTCGGCTGGCTGCGGCAGCGCGGACTGGCGGGCGACGGCCTGGAGGAGGAGTTGGTGGTCATCCGTGCCGTACGAACCTGAAGACGGAGCCGATGCGCGGCCCGGTCGCGCGCGGGTCTGCCGGATACGTGTCGAACGTGACGGCCCGCTGCTGGTCGAGGGGCCGGTGGAGATCACCGGCCCGGACGGGGTGCCGGTGGTGAGCCGGAGGTTCGCCGTGGCCGTCTGCACCTGTCGGCGCAGCCGTGCCTACCCCTGGTGCGACACCAGCCACCGCCGCCGGGAGCGACGGGGGCCCGGGCCCGGGGAGGGGGGGAGACCCGAGTGACGCTCACCCGGACCGAACCGCGCCGCTTCAGCCCGCCCCTGCCGCCGCCGAGGGGCCCGCTCTCGCGGGCGGTGATCGCGGCCCTGCGGGAGAACTCCCCGCTCCGCGAGCCCGAGGAGAGCGATCCGTACGGGGAGGACCTCCAGCTCGCGCTGTATGTGCTCTACGAACTGCACTACCAGGGGTTCGACGGGGTCGACGACGACCGCGAGTGGGAGCCCGCGCTCCTCGCCTTCCGCCGCGCCCTCGAAGCACGCTTTCTGGCCGCCCTGCGGGACGACGTCCCCGACGACGGTACGGGCGCGCAGCAGGCCCTCGACGAACTCCAGCTCGAACCGGTCGGCGACGACGGCACCGGCGTCTCCCACTACCTCAGAAGCGGGAGCAGGCTGGAGCACCTGCGGGAGTACGCGGCGCTGCGCTCGCTCTACCACCTGAAAGAAGCCGACCCGCACGCGTGGGTGATCCCCCGGCTGCACGGCCGGGCCAAGGCGGCCATGGCGGCGGTGGAGTTCGACGAGTTCGGCGCGGGGCGGGCCGACGAGATCCATGCCGGGCTGTTCGCGGACCTGATGGCGGAACTGGGGCTGAGCACGGCCTACGGGTACTACCTGGAGGCCGCCCCCGCCGAAGTGCTCGCGACCGTCAACCAGATGTCCCTGTTCGGACTGCACCGAAGCCTCAGGGGCGCGCTGACCGGCCACTTCGCCGCCGTCGAGGTGACCTCGTCGCCGGGCTCGCGTCGCCTTGCCGAGGCGCTGCGCCGGGCCGGTGCGGGCGCGGCCGCGCTGCGCTTCTACGAGGAGCACGTGGTGGCGGACGCCGTCCATGAACAGGTCGTACGCCATGAGGTGGTCGGCGGACTGCTGGAGAGCGAACCCGGTCTGGAGGCGGACATCGTGTTCGGCATCCGGACCACCGGCTTTCTGGAGGACCGGCTCGCCGCGCGGCTGCTCGGGGCGTGGCGCGCGGGCCGCCCGGCCCTGCGCACGGGGGCGCTGCCGCCGTACGCGGGCCCCGGAACACGCGGCGGCCCCGCCACCGCGTGACGGGCGTCAGGAACGCGTGTCGGATTCCTGCTCGGCGCGCTCGGCGTCCCGCTTCCGGAGCCGGGCGGTCTCCTTGCGGACCTCGGCCTGGGTGGCGCGCTCCTTCTCCAGCCACTCGGGCCGGTCCTGCTTGAGCGCCTCGATCTGCTCGGTCGTCAGGGCTTCCGTCACACCGCCGCGGGCGAGTCCCGCGATGGAGACGCCCAGCTTCGACGCCACGACCGGGCGCGGGTGCGGGCCGTTGAGTCGCAGCTCCCGCAGCCACTCCGGGGGATTCGCCTGGAGTTCGTTCAGCTCGGCACGCGAGACGACACCCTCCTGGAACGCGGCGGGGGTGGCGGGGAGGTACACACCCAGCTTCTTCGCCGCGGTCGCGGGCTTCATGGTCTGGGTGGTCTGGTGCGACGTCATGGTGTCCAGACTATCGGCCGTGTGGGGGACCTTCGACCACGCCCGGTAACCTGGCGGGGTGACAGGCTCGGAAACATCCCCCTCCTTCCGGCTCGCGTACGTCCCCGGGGTGACGCCCGCCAAATGGGTGCGGATCTGGAACGAACGCCTGCCCGACATCCCCCTCACCCTGCTCCAGGTCCCGGCGGCCGAGGCCACCGGGATGCTGCGCGAGCGGACCGCCGACGCGGGACTGGTGCGGCTCCCGGTGGACCGCACCGTCTTCAGCGCGATCCCCCTCTACACCGAGACGACGGTCGTCGTCGTCCCCAAGGACCATCTGGTGACCGCGGTGGACGAGGTGTCCCTCGCGGACCTCGCCGAGGAGGTCGTCTTCCACCCCCTCGACGACGTCCTGGACTGGGAGCGGCCGCCGGGGCAGCCCGCGTTCGAGCGGCCCGCCACCACGGAGGACGCGATCGAGCTGGTGGCGGCGGGAGTGGGGCTCCTGGTCGTGCCGCAGTCCCTGGCGCGCCTGTACCACCGCCGGGACCTCACCTACCGGACCGTGGCCGACGCCCCCCAGTCCGGGGTCGCCCTGTCGTGGCCGGAGGACGCCACGACGGACCTGGTCGAGGACTTCATCGGCATCGTCCGCGGCCGGACGGTGAACAGCACCCGGGGGCGCACCCCGGCAGGGGCCGACACCCGGTCCAAGGAGAAGCGCCCGGACGCGTCCGGAGCCCGGCGGGGGTCCGCGGCGGCCGGGACGGGCAAGCAGGGGAAGCCGACGGCCAGGAGCCCGCGGAGCGGATCCGGCGGCGCGGGGGGCAGCCGCCGCGGCAAGCCCCGCCGCCGTTCGTAGCCCCCCGGAGCTCCGGGGGCCGGAAGCCGGGCGTCAGCTCGCCGCCGAGCGGCCGATCGACTCCACCAGCGGAAGCAGCCGGTGCGGAACCCGCTCGCGCAGTGCCACCTCGGTGCGGGTGCGGACGACCCCCGGCAGGCTGATCAGCTTCTGGATGACGTCCTCCAGATGCGCGTTGTCCCGCGCCACCACCCGGGTCATCAGATCGCCGCCCCCGGTGATCGAGAACGCCTCGACGATCTCCGGCACGGCCGCGAGCGCATCGCCCACATCGTCCAGATGCCCCTGGGTGACCTCGATGTGCACAAAGGCGAGCACCGGGTGGCCGAGCGCGGCGGGGGACAGGGAAGGGGTCGTCCCGGTGATCACCCCGTCGCGCTCCAGCCGGTCCAGCCGGGCCTGGAGCGTGCCGCGGGCGACGCCCAGGATCCGGGCGTACTCCCGCACGCTGGTACGCGGCTGCTGGAGCAGCAGCCGCAGGATGCGTGTGTCGAGTTCGTCCACGGCCATGGTCCGTTGGCCTCCCCGTTGCCTGAGTGGATCAGGGATGACTGTACCAATGGCCCAGTGAACGGGGCACCGCTTGAGCCACTGCCGTACTGATGCTTTCCTTACGGGCATCAATGGCGCCGCGCAGCGCAGGACCGGTGACGAAGCCGGAAACCGTGCCCGCGGCGCCATTCTCATGTCCGGGCGGCACCACAGACAGGCAGGGGGCGGAACTCCGCAGTGAAGAAGATGTTCATGGCTCCGGATCCGGGGCTGTTCCGGCTCAGGGTCGCGCTGCGCGCGGTCCTCGGCATCGGCCTGGCCGTGACCCTGTGCGAGGCGGCCGGGCTGTCCCTGCCCGCCTCCGTCACCGGCGGTCTCGCCGCGCTCCTGGCGCTGTTCACGGTCGCCGACCCGACGGTGCGGGGCCAGGCGGTCACCACCGCGCTGCTGCCCGTCGCCGGACTGCCCGTCCTCACGCTCGCGACCACCCTGCACGGCATGCCCGCGCTGCGGGACGCGGCCTGGCTCGCGGTGGTCTTCGCCGGGGTGTACGCACGCCGCTGGGGGCCGCGGGGGAATGCGCTCGGCATCTTCGCCTTCATGAACTTCTTCGTCGCGCAGTTCCTGCACGCGGTCCCGGCCCTGCTGCCGGAGCTGTTCGCGGCCGTGGCGCTGTCCCTGGCGGCCTCGGCGGCGGTCCGCTTCGGCCTGTGGTGCGTGGAGCGCCGCACTCCGCCGCCCGCGGCACCCGCGCCGCTCGACGGGCGGGGCTGGGACCGGCCCGCCGTGCGGCAGGCCTTCCAGGCGACCGCCGCCTGTGCCTTCGCCGTCGCCGCGGGCCAGCTGCTGTCCGACCAGCGCTGGTACTGGGCCGTCGGCACCACCTGGTGGATCTTTGTGAACACCGCCTCGCGCGGCGAGACGCTGGTCCGGGGCTTCCGGCGGCTCGTCGGCACGGTCACCGGCATCGCCGCCGGACTGCTGGTCGCCGTACCGCTGCACGGCGCGCCCGCCCCCACGGCTCTGCTCATCGCCGCCTGTGTGTTCGGGATCTTCTACACGGCGGCGCTGTCCTACAGCTGGATGATGTTCTTCGTCACCGTCATGGCGGGCCTGCTGTACGGGCTGCTCGGTGTGCTGCACCCGGGGCTGCTCGGACTGCGCCTCGCGGAGACCGGCGTCGGGGCGCTCGGCGCCGCGCTCGCCGTCGTTCTCGTCCTGCCGGTCACCACCCATGCGGTCACCGACCGGTGGGTGCACCGGGCCGTGCACGCCGTGCACGGCTGCACCACCGCGGCGGCACGGCGGCTGGCGGGCGACGAGGCGGCGGACCCCGCCTCCCGCGCCACCGAGCTGGAGACGCTGCTCGGGCGGGTGCGAGCGGCCCTCGCACCGCTGGTGCACCCGCTGAACCCGCTGGTGGCCCGTAAGGCCCGGGCCCGCCAGGTGCTGGCCCTGCTCGACCGCTGCGTCCGGGAGGCCCATGGCCTCGCGGCCGTGGCCGCCGACCCCGACGCCTCCCACGACGCCCGCCTCACCGCGGCCTGCCGACGCGTCGAGGCCGCGGTGGAGGCCCTGCTCGGAGCTGTCCCCGAACGCCTCCTCGCGGCGGACCAGGGCGTTCCCGGCCACCACCCGGGCGCCGAGCGGGCCCTCGGGCACCTCCACGACCTGGAGCGGGCCCTGCTGGCGCTGGCCACACCGCTGCGCGGCCCGATCCCGGCCGGGATCTGACCTCCCAGAGGCCCCCCTCGTGGTCTAGACCTGCTGCTACGGTCGTCCCGGCGACGTCGACGAGAGGGGACGGCAGTGGCGGACGGCAGCAGGCGGAGGGCGTACATCGGCTCCTTCACGACGGCGGGAGGGCACGGCATCCGCACGGCGGACGTCGACCCGGACAGCGGAGCACTGACCGCCCTCGATGTCCACGAAGGGCTGCCCGACCCCTCGTACCTGGCCCTGTCCGGGGACCTGCTCTACGCGGTCAGCGAGGCGCCCGACGGCGCGGTCGCCGCATACCGCGCCGACGGAGACCGGCTCGAACCCGCGGGCCCGCCGGTCCCCGTCGGCGCGGGCCCCACGCATCTCAGCCTGCACTCCGGTCATGTCCTGACCGCCGACTACGGCTCCGGCAGCGTCACCGCCGTCCCCCTGCGCGCCGACGGCACCCTGGCGGACCGCGCGTCCGGCGTGCTCCGGCACCGCGGCTCGGGCCCCGACCCCGAGCGCCAGCAGGAACCCCACGCCCATCAGGTACAGCCGGATCCCGGCGGCCGCTGGTTCCTGACGGTCGACCTGGGCACCGACTCCGTCCGGGTGTGCACCCTGCGGGACGGCGTCCCCCGGCTGCACCGCGAGACCCGGCTGCCCGCCGGATCCGGTCCGCGCCATCTCGCCTTCCACCCCGGCGGCGACCGCGTCTACGTCCTGAACGAGCTGACGCCCACCGTCGCCGTCTGCCGCTGGGACGCCGTATCCGGAGCCCTCGAACCGGTCTCCGAGACCCCCGTGCTCCCGGAGCCGCCCACCGGCGACGCCTACCCCTCCGGGATCGCCGTCTCCCCCGACGGACGCTTCGTATGGACCGCCACCCGGGGGCAGGACCTGCTGTCGGTACTCGCCGTCGAGGGCGGCGGACTGCGTCCGGTGGCCGCGGTGGCGTGCGGGGGCGTCTGGCCACGGGCGATCACCCTGGCGCAGGGACGCCTCTACGTCGCCAACGAGCGCTCCGGTGACGTCACCTGGTTCGTGCCGGACCCGGAGACGGGGGTGCCGCTGCGGGGCGGTTCCCTGCGGGTACCGGCCGCCTCCTGCGTCGTCCTCGGCTGACCGGCGGCTTCGACCGCACCGCCGCCGCTGTCGGCCGTCCTCGGGGGCCGACAGGGCGAAGGGCCCGCTCCTCCACGGGAGCGGGCCCTTCGTCGTACGGACGCCGGGGCGGCCTCAGTGCGCCGGAGCGCCCTGCGGCTGCTGCGGGGCGATCCCCAGGGCCGTCGTGTACTTGGCCAGCGCCAGCTTGCCGATCGCCGGGTAGGCGCCGAGCGCCTCGGCGGCGGCGCAGCCCGCCTCCTCGGCGGCCGCGGCCAGCAGACCGGCCTCCAGCTCAGGACCGATCAGATACGGTGCGAGCGCGAGCTGCTGCGAGCCCGAGGAGCGCAGCTGCTCGGCGACGGCCGTGATCGAGCCCTCCTGGTCGAGCGCCGCCGCCATCACCGGCACCGCGAGCCGCGCGGCCAGCAGCATGCCGGTGATCCCGGCCGCCTGCACCGCCTCCTCGCCGCCCACGGACGCGAGGACAATGCCGTCCGCGGCCGTCGCCACGGTGAACAGGCGGGCCCGGTCGGCGCGGGCGAGACCGGCCTCCGACAGGCGCACGTGCAGCGCCTCGGCGAGCAGCGGGTGCGGGCCGAGCACATCGGTCAGATCGGCCGCGACACGGCTGTCCATCACGGCCTGGCGGACACGGCGCAGCAGCGCGCTGTCCGGACCGGCCAGCAGAGGCACCACGACGGCGACGGGGCCCTCGGGCTCCTTGGCCTCCACACCGGCCGCGACGGCCTGCTCATAGCGGGCGGTGCGCTCCTCGGAGGCATGGGTGAGGACGGACCCCAGCATCGGGAACTCGGCGTCGTCCCCGTCCAGGTACCCGATCCGCGCGTCGAGACCGGGCAGCTCGGAACGCGCGATGCTCACGACCTCCTCGGCGAGGCTGCGCGTGGCGGCGCTGGGCGTGCCCGGCACCGCGAGGACAAGCGCGGGTGCGCCCTCGGGAGCCGCCAGCGGTTCGGGACGGCGGTGCCTCCCGGGCTGACGGGGTCGCGGCATTCGTACAGGCAGGCCAGATGCGGGCCCAGTGGAGGAGCTCATGGCGCCGCATGCTACTGGCTTGGTGGGCTCCCCTGTTCGGGGAGGGTGCAGGTGAGCGGTATCCGTCCGGTTTTGTCTGATGAGTTACGTACGGAGGAGAAGTGATCGATACCGTGTGACATTCCCGTCGTGCACCCGCGACAACACCCCGCCTCCGGCAGGCGGAATCACGCGCCCGGCACGGTCACGACGGTGAGCAGCCGCTCGTCGTGCGGCAGCTCCAGTGCGCCGTCCGCGAGGGCGAGGGCGATCCGCACGGCGCCGTGCAGCGGGTCGCCCTCGGCGGAGACCGGCCGGGCGTGCGGAAGCCGCCGCGCCAACTCCTGACGCAGCGGCACGAGGAGCGGGTCGCCCAGGCGGAACAGGCCGCCGGTGAGGGCGACATGAGGATGCCCGGAGTCGGGGCAGACGGCGGCCGCCGACTCGGCCATGTGGTGCGCGGCGGCCGCCAGGATGTCCGCCGCCACCGGGTCCCCGGCGGCGCACGCGGCCACCTCGGGCGCGAAGGAGGCCAGCACCGCGGCCCGGTCCTGGCGCGGATACAGCTGGCCGGGCAGTCCGGCCACCGGGCCGAACAGCGCCTCCGCCCGGCTCCGCAGGCGGTGCGAACCGCCGGGCCGCCCGTCGTGGGCGCGCAGCGCCGCCTCCAGACCCGCCCGGCCGATCCATGCCCCGCCGCCGCTGTCGCCCAGCAGATGGCCCCAACCGTCCGCCCGGCGCCAGCTCTTGAGGTCCGTGCCCAGCGCGATCAGCCCGGTTCCGGCCGCGACCACCGCCCCGGGGCGCGCGCCGAGCGCACCGGCGTAGGCGGTGACGGCGTCCGCGGCCAGGGCGACCCTGCGCACCCCCAGCGCACCGGCCAGTGCGTCCGGCAGCACGGTCCGCAACTCGTCGCCCAGGGTGGCCAGACCGGCCGCACCGATCACGGCCGCCCCGATCCGGGTGCCGCCCCTGCCCGCCCCCAACCGCTCGGCCAGCGGCAGCAGTTGCTCCAGCAGATGTCCGGCGTCGATGCCCCGGGGACCGGTCCGCACGGGCTCCCGGGAGATGAGGGGAGCCGTCGCCGCGGACGCCGGACCGCCCGCCGGGGCCAGGGCGACGCGCAGGCCGGAACCCCCGGAGTCCACGGCGAGGACGGCCTCCGGGACCGGCGGACCGTCGCCCGGAGGCGTCACGGCAGACGCCAGTCCACCGGCTGTGCGCCCTGCCCCAGCAGCAGATCGTTGGCGCGGCTGAAGGGCCGCGAGCCGAAGAAGCCCCGGTCCGCCGACATCGGGGACGGATGCGCGGACTCGACCGACGGCACCTCACCGAGCAGCGGCCGCAGATTGCGTGCGTCGCGGCCCCACAGAATGGACACCAGCGGCTTACCGCGCGCCGCCAGCGCCCGGATCGCCTGCTCGGTGACCTCTTCCCAGCCCTTGCCCCGGTGCGCTGCGGGACGGCGGGGGGCCGTGGTCAGCGCCCTGTTGAGCAGCAGCACCCCCTGCTGGGTCCAGGGGGTGAGGTCACCGCTCGACGGCTGGGGCAGGCCCAGGTCGGTGTTCAGCTCCCGGAAGATGTTGATCAGGCTGCCCGGCAGCGGGCGCACGTCCGGGGCGACCGAGAACGACAGGCCCACCGCATGTCCCGGTGTGGGATAGGGATCCTGTCCGACGATCAGCACCCGGACGTCGTCGAAGGGCTGCTGGAAGGCCCGCAGGACGTTCGGCCCGGCGGGCAGGTAGGTGCGCCCCGCGGCGATCTCCGTGCGCAGGAAGTCGCCCATCTCGGCGATCCTTCCGGCCACGGGCTCCAGAGCCTTCGCCCAGCCGGGTTCGACGATCTCATGCAACGGTCGTGGTGCCACGGGCGTCACCCTACTGCCGGGCAGGGGCCGACGATCAACCGGTGGCCCGAGGCCGACCGGGAATGACCGGCCCCGGTGCCGACCGGGGCCGGAAGGCGCCTTCTTCGGTCCATACCCGTCACCGTCGGGTCAGCCGATCAGCGCGGCCCGTACACACAGCACGTCCGGCAGATGGGAGGCGAGCTGCTGCCAGCTGTCGCCGTCGTCCGCCGACGCGTACAACTCGCCGTTGCGATTGCCGAAGTACACGCCCGCCGGATCCCCGTCGTCCGTGCAGAGGGCGTCGCGCAGCACCGTGCCGTAGTGGTCCCCGGCGGGCAGGCCCGCCGTGAGCGGCTCCCAGCTCCCGCCCGCGTCCGCCGTGCGGAAGACACGGCAGCGGCGGTCCGCCGGGACCCGGTCCGCGTCCGCGTTGATCGGGAACACATAGGCGGTGTCCGCGCGGTGCGGATGGGCGGCCGCCGCGAAGCCGAACGTGGAGGGCAGTCCGTCCCCGATGTCCGTCCAGTGCGCGCCGGCGTCGTCGCTCCGGTACACCCCCCAGTGGTTCTGGAGATACAGCCGGTCCGGCCGTGCCGGGTCCTGGGCGATCTTGTGGACGCACTGGCCGAACTCCGGGTCCGGGTCGGGCAGGAAGACCGCGGACACACCCGAGTTGGACGGCTCCCAGCTCGCGCCGCCGTCCCGGGTCCGGAACACCCCGGCCGTCGACACGGCCACGGTGACGGCCCGCGGGTCCCGGGGGTCGGTCACCACCGTGTGCAGGCCCTCACCACCGCCGCCCGGCACCCATCGGTCGCGTGTCGGGTGCTCCCAGAGCGGGCGCACCAGCTCGAAGCTCTCCCCGCGGTCCTCCGAGCGGTACAGCGCGGCAGGCTCCGTACCCGCGTACACGACGTCCGGCTCCGCGGCCGCCGGGTGCAGCTGCCAGACCCGCTCCAGCGAAGCCCCGGTGTCCTTGGGGAACTTGACCGCGGGCCGGGCCGGCTCGGTCCAGGTGCGGCCCAGGTCGTCCGAGTGGAAGACGGAGGGCCCCCAGTGCGCGCTGTCCCCGCCCGCGAGCAGTCGTGGGGTCGCACCGCGGGTGTCGATGGCGACCGAGTACACCGCCTGCGCGTTGAAGTACGGACCGTCGCCGAACTCCCATGTGCCGCCCTGGCGCCGCGCGATGAACAAGCCCTTGCGCGTGCCCACGGCGAGCAGTACCCCGCCCACGCCGACCACCTCCGAAACGCCTTCGTCCCAGACACCGGCCAGTCTGCACCCCGGCACTGACACTCGCTCCCCGCGCCCTGTTCGCGCAGGTCGGAGGCCGTGTCGCCGCCGGGCGCACAGGACTCGGCCCGGCATCCGGTGCCCGGGACCGCGGATGTCATATGAGCAGCGGCGGCGCGTCTCCCGTATGGGAGGGCGGTCGGGGGTATGCGTGTGTACGTGAGAAGGAGGGCATCGATGAGGCGGCCGGCATCGGTGACGGCGTTCCGCGGTCCCGGGGTGTGGTGGTGGCGATGGCGGCGCAATCCGCTGCGGCGGCGCAGTGACGCGCTGGAGGCCTGGGTGGTGCTGGCGGTGTGGCTGGCGACCGTGGTCGGGGGCGTGCTGACGGGGATCGCGGCGACGCACTCCGTGGAGCACGGCCTCGCCCGGGAACGGGCCGAGTGGCGCCCGGTGGTGGCCCTGCTGACCCGGGACGCGCCCAGGGAGACGGCGTCCGCGTCCGACCCGGAGCGCGTCTGGGCGGATGTGCACTGGACGGGGCCGGACGGTCGCTCCCACGCGGGCCGGGCGCGGGTGGCCGTCGGCAGCCGGACGGGTACGGCCGTGACCGTGTGGACGGACAGCCGCGGCTCCCTGGTGACCCCGCCCGTCTCGGGGTCCGAGGCGTGGATCCGCGCCGCGATGGTCGGGGTGCTGGTCGGGGTGAGCATCGCGGCGGTTCCCTATCTGGGCGGACGCATCGTCCGGGAACGCCTGGAACGGCGCCGGATGGCCCAGTGGGACGCCGCCTGGGCCCGCTTCGGCCCGATGTGGGGCCGCACGACAGGCTGACGCGGCCCGGCGGCCGGGGCCGGGTCCGGGACCCGGCGGGCCGCCTCAGGCGGGTTGCTGGTTCCGGGGCGGTTGCTGCCGTGCGGCGGTGCGCGCGGCGGCTCCGTCCGCGACCTGCCGGGCGGCCGTCATCAGGGCCTGCCAGTCCGGGAGCTTCACCACCGACCGGCCGAGCGAGGCGCCGAGCTCCGCTTCCGCCCGCTCGATCGCCAGCCACCCGGGCCATTCGACCGGCGCGGTGCCGTCCGCCCGCAGCAGCGGCAGCGCGTCCTCGGGCACCGCGCGCTCCCCGAGCGCGGGGGCGTCCTCGAGGAGCGAGGTCACCGTCTCCTTGGCGCAGGGCCGGTTGGTGCCGATCACGCCCGTCGGGCCCCGCTTGATCCAGCCCGCCACATACTCGCCGGGCGACACGGCGCCCTCCCGCAGCACCCGTCCCGCCTCGTTCGGCACGGTCCCGCTCCCGGCGTCGAACGGCAGTCCTTCCAGGGGCACTCCGCGATAGCCCACCGACCGCAGCACCAGCTGGGCCGCCACCTCCTCGTAGCGCCCGGTGCCGCCGACCCCGCCCGCGCCGTCCGGCGCCGTCCGCTCGAAACGCACCGCGCCCACACGGCTCTCCCCGCACCCGGGGCCCTGCTCGTCGAAGGGGCAGCCGTCCTGGGCGGCGAGCACTTCCACCGGCCGCAGGAAGAAACGCAGCCGGATCCGGCGCGGGGCGCCCCGCAACGGCGCCGCGGCCCAGGAGCGCAGCACCTCGATATTGCGGCGCTGGGCGGCGGGCAGTCCCGACGGGTCGGCGTAGTGCGGATCGAGGGCCAGCTCCTCCTCGTCCACGATCACCTCGGTGTCCGGCAGGGAGCCCAGCTCGCGCAGTTCCTTGGTGGTGAACCGGGCCTGGGAGGGGCCGCGCCGCGCCACCATGTGGATCTCCCCGACCGCGCTGGCGGCCAGCGCCGTGAGCGCGGCCTGCGGCATGTCGGTGGGGCTCAGCTCCGTCGCCCCCCGGGCCAGCATCCGGGTCACGTCCACGGCGACGTTTCCCGCTCCGATCACCACCGCCGTCCGCGCGCCCAGCACAAAGCCGTCGGCGGCGGAATCCGGGTGCGCGCTGTACCAGGACACGAACTCGGTCGCCGACCAGCTGCCCGGCAACTCCTCGCCGGGGATGTCCAGATGCCGGTCGGTGGCGGCGCCCACGCAGTAGACCACCGCGTGGTACAGCTCGCGCAGCCGGGCGGGCGGCACTCCGCCGGTGCCCACCTCGACGCCGCCGAGGAAGCGGATCCGCTCGTGCTCCAGCACCGTGCGCAGATTGTTCTGGAGCGACTTGATCTTCTCGTGGTCGGGTGCCACGCCGTAGCGCACCAGCCCATAGGGGCAGGGCAGCCGGTCGAGGACGTCGACACGCACCTCGGGGTCCTGCTGGACAAGGCTCTGGGCGGTGTAGACCCCGCTCGGCCCGGAGCCGACGACGGCGACATTCAGCACGGCGGAACTCCCTCGCTGAGGAGATCGCTGGTGGCTCCAGCATGGCACCGGGCACGGCGGGAGGGGAGGGATCGTGGCGCTGGGCCGACGGGGTACGGAGCGGGACCCTGCCGTGCGTGGCTCTTCGCATGGTATGTGATCGCTCGCTTACGTTACGTATATGTTGGAAGCGTCCTTTGGGGATTTTTCCGATCACTTCCGATCCGATGTCTCCTCCGACGGGCCGGTGTCCGTATGGCCCGCGTGGGAGGTGCAGGAGTGCGGAAGCGTCACGTCATGGTTCGCGGTCCGGCTCGATCTCCCCGACGGGGGACGGGTGGACGTGCTCGCGGTGGCATCCGGCGGATGCGTGGGGATCGAGGAGGTCAGGGCGCAGCCGCCGCTGTCCCTCGACGATCTGACGGCGCTCGCCGACTGGATCGAGGGGCCCCTGATCGCCGCCTGCGGCGGCGATCCCGCACCGTCCGACGAGCCGCTCGAGTCCTCCGGGTCCGCCGGGGACGCGGGAGCGACTCCCGGGTCCGGCGGGACCCTGGTGCGGGACGCCTTCTGGCCGTCCGGCGCCGAGGGGATGCGCCTGGTGGCCGAGGAGTACCTCGCGGCCCAGGGGCAGGGGGCCGACCCGGTGCTGGCGGTGATGGCCGCGACCGGCCGCAGCCGCCGCGGCTCTCTGAAACTGATCGGCGGGGCGCGGGACGCGGGCTTCCTGACACCACGTCACACCCGCGACTGAGCAGGGCCGTCGGCACCCACGGCGGGAGCGCGGCGCTAGCCGTCCCGGTCGGGCTGCTCCGGGGAGCGGCTCTCCGTCGCGAAGAACCGTGACAGATCGGTGCCGTGCGGCTCGCCCGCGCCCGCGATGTCCTGCGGCGCCCCCATCTCCGGTGCGAGTCCGTACCGTTGGAACAGCTCCGCCCGCAGCACCGGCAGCGGCATCGGGGCGCCGGGCACCAGTGCCGCGTAGACCGCGCCCATCAACAGCGCCCGCAGTCTCGGATAGTCGCTGTCGGGGTCGGGCGACCCGTACCGGGCGACCGTGTCCCGCAGCAGCTCGGCCAGCCGCTGCTGTTCGGGGCACTGCACAAACCCCTCCGCCTGCAAGATGCCCGCCATGTGCTGGCGCATCAGGACGGGGTGACGGACCGTCAGTCCGAGGACGGCGTCGACGGTCCGCGCCAGCCGCTCCCGGCCGTCCCCGGTGCGCGGCTCGCGTTCCAGGGCCTCTTCCAGGGTGCGGTGCATCAGCCGGTGCACGGCGGACTGGAGGAGCTGCCGCTTGCCGGTGAAGTAGTACGACACCAGGCCGCGCGCGGAACCGGCCCGGTCCGCGATGTCGCCGAGCGTCGTCGCGTCGTAGCCGCGTTCGCTCACCAGCTCGACCGCGGCCTGGAGAAGCCGCTCCCGTGAGCGCCGTCGCAACTCTTCATTGACCGAGGGGCTGCGCGGGGACATCCTGGACTCCTGCGTTGACTGGCTTTCAGCCAATATACTCAGCGCATCCGGACCGTGCCTCGGAGGCCGGTCTCCGGGTGAGGTCTGCCCTGGGCCACACGGGGGATGGTCCAGGGCAGACCCCGCACTCCCGCCGTCCCGTCCCTCTCACGGCCCGGGGTCAGGTGTCGCAGCAGCGCTCCACCCTTCCTAGAGTGGGCACGAGCCCCCGAGGAGGCGTACCCATGGACCAGGAGCAGATCCTCACCCGGATCTCGGCGATGGTGGACGAGGAGCGCGGACTGCGTGACGCGCTGCGGTCCGGCCGGATCGACAGCACCACGGAGCACGAACGCCTCGCGGAACTGGAACGCGCGCTCGACCAGTGCTGGGACCTGCTGCGCCAGCGCCGCGCCAAGGCGGAATTCGGCGACAATCCCGACGACGCCCGGGTCCGCCCGGCGTCGCAGGTCGAGGACTACGAGGGCTGACCCGGGGCCGGTCCGGCAGGTTCAGCCCACCAGGTCCAGCACGGGACGCAGTGCGTCCGGGCGCTCGGCGGCCGGCCGGTGGTCCACGAAGTGCACCGCACAGCCCAGGTCCGCCGCACCGCCGTCGGCCCGGCGGTCGTCCCCCACCATCAGCGCCTGCCCCGGAGCCACCCCGAGCGCCTCGCAGGCCAGCGCGAACAGCCGGGTGTCCGGCTTCTGGACGCCGTGCTCGTACGACAGCACATAGGCGTCCACATACGCATCCATGCCGTGCTCCCGGAAGACCGGGCGCAGATCCCAGCCGATGTTGCTGACCACTCCGACCGCCAGGCCCCGCTCCCGCAGCGCCGACAGCACTTCGGCCGCATCGGGGTAGGGCTCCCAGGCTGCGGGCGTCATATGGCGGTCGTACAGCGCCTCATGGAGCCGCGGATCGGGCAGCGGCACCCGACGGGACAGACCGGTGTACGCGGCCCGGTGCGCCTCGGCGCTGCGGTCGCGGACCGCCCACAGCGCCGCCAGACCGTCCGGCAGGGGAGCCGTGGGACCGGCGCCCCCGGCCAGGGCCCCCGCCGCCTCCAGCCGCGCGGCGGTCCGCGTCAACTCGGCCTCGGACAGGGCGAGTCCGGCCTCCGCCACCACGGCACGCAGCCATGACCCGGTCGACTCGATACGGAAGAGGGTCCCGGAGAAGTCGAAGAGCACACCCTTGATCGCCATGGCACCGATCCTCGGGTGAGCCGTTCGGGCGGGTCAAGAGTCGTCCCGGCGGGCCCAACGGTCGGCCGTACCGTAGCGCCGCGCGACTAGCCCAGGGCGCGCAGCCCCGGAACGAACGCCACCAGCACCGGAATCACGGGCACCAGCGCCGCGGTCGCCGTCAGTCGGAGCCGGTGCGCCGCCGGAAGCCGGTCCGGGGGAGTGAGGAGCCGGTGGACGCGCTGGGGCACATGGGCCTGCGGAGTGGCGCAGGGGCCGAACACCCCCCGGTCCTCGTTGAGTTCCACCAGCGCGAGCGCGGTGGTGAGGCGGCCGTGACGGCGGGACGCCATGTCGTCGGCGGCGAGTTCGACCAGCCGGTGCATCTCGTCGCGGAACGCGGCGAAGACCGGCACCTGCGGAAACCCGTGGGCCAGCGCCGCCGAGGAGTGCAGAAGCCAGTCGTGGCGGGCCCGTGCGTGGCCCTGTTCATGGGCGAGCACCGCGTCCAGCTGTCCGCCTTTGAGGCGGCGCAGCGCGGCCGTGGTGATGACCAGCCGGGGTGTCGCCCCGGGCAGCCACCAGGCGTCCGGGCGCTCCCCCTCCAGAACCACCAGCCGGTCGCCACCGGGCCTCTCCCCGGGCAACTCCGGCGCGCGGACGAGCAGTTCGGCCCGGCTGCGCCGACGGTGCGCCCGGACCCGCAGAATCTCCCGCGCCAGCATCAGCGCGCTCCACACCCCGGCGGAGGCGAGCGCCACGGCGGTCGTCGCGGCCCAGGGGCCTCCGGTGCCCGGCGCGTAGGCGTCCATGACACCGCGCGGTGCGGAGGCGAACACATGGCCCCGCACGGCGCCCCAGGCCACGGCCGCGCTGAGGGTCATCGACAGTGCGCAGCACACCAGAACGGCTGCCACCACGCACTGCCACACCCACAGGGCGACCACCGGCTCCCGGTCCGGCCAGTCCGCCCGGGCGAGCAGCCGCGGAGCGAGCATGGCGGCCAGCGCGCCGAGCAGCAGCAGTGCCGCGGGGACCATCATGGGCCGAAGCCTATGAGCGGGGCGGCGCCCCGGGATACGTACTCTCGCGGCAAAGTGACGTACGCCACGGTTTCGTTGACCCGTACCGCGCCGGGCCGGTGCGGCCGTGTGCGGGCACCGCGGGGTGCTTCAGAAGCCCAGAAGCATCGCCAGCATCGCGATGGCCATGGACAGGCGGCAGGCGCGCGCGAGTTCGGGGCGGTCGCCCCAGCCCGCGGGGCGGCCACCCCCGGGCGCGGCCACCGCGGCGACCGGCACCAGCCGCACCCCCGACCACAGCACATACGCCGTGAAGTAGAGCAGCAGCACCCCGGTCAGCGGGGCGATGCCGCCGTGTTCGTGGTGTTCGTGGTGACCGGCGGAGGAGGACATCGCCGCCGCCATGTAGGCCATCGCCCCGCTCCCCATCGCATGGTGCAGATGACCGGCGTCGCTGCGCGCCGCCCACAGGGCGTGCAGGGTCACCCCGCCGAAGACGAGCGCGCAGCCGATCCAGAGTCCCCGCGGCGGAGCCGCGACAGCGGCGGGCACGGCCATCATCGCCATGCCGAACCCCATCAGCGCCTCGCCTCCCGCGGCCCGGCGCTGCTCCTTCGGGCCGCTGCGCATGCGCAGCAGGCAGTAGGCCCCGGTCGCCGCGCACAGCGCGACGAGCAGCCAGCCGGGTGAAGCCGGTTCTCCGTGCACCGCGCGCCTCCCCCTCCAGTCGGCGACAGACGCAGGGGGTTATGCCCGTGACCGTCGGTGCGCAAGCGAGCGCACAGGGGTACGCCGGGGGAGCGCGGAGCCGGAGTCGCAGGTGGCGGCGGTCGAAGGACCGCTTCGGCAGGCATTCCGCGAATACATTTTACGAGTAAAACACCTGTTAATCTTATGGGTATGAGCCGTCCGTCCCACAGAGCCTCCCGTGTCCGCCCGCTGCCCCTGACCGGCCTTCTGCGCCTCAAAAGCCCCTCGGAGATCTGGTTCAAGCCCGCGCTGAGCGTGGTCGCCGCGGCCGCCCCGCCCAATCTGGCCCTGCTCGCCCTCGGCCGGCTCGACCTCGCCGTCTACACCATGGCCGGCTCCCTCTGCGCCCTGTACGGACACAGCCGCCCCTATGCCGCCCGCGCCCGCACCCTCGCCCTGGTCGTCCTCGGCATGCTCGGCGGCCTTGCGACCGCCCTGCTCACCGCCGCGTTCACCACCGAGGCGGTGGTGCTGGTGGCCGTGGGCGCGCTGCTCGCGGCCGTGCAGAAGGCGCTGTGCGACGCCTCCGGCATCGGGCCGCCCGGAAATGTGATCTTCACCTTCATCAGCTCGGCGTCCCTCTTCGCCCCGCAGACACCGGGCCAGGTGCCCGGCCATCTCGCCCTCGCCGCGGCGGCCGGTGCCTGGGCCTGGATCGTCTGCATGGCCCCCGGGCTGCTGCGGCCCCATGGTCCCGAGCGCCGGGCCACCGCCCATGCGCTGGGCGCGGCCGCCGCGTTCGCCGAGACCGGTACGGCCGCCGCCCGGGCGGGCGCCGCGGCCGCCGTGCACACCGCCTGGCAGTCGCTGCTGTCCGCCGGGGCCCGCCCGGCGCCCCGGCGCGCCCTGGAGTTGCTGGTCGTGCGGGCGGAGATCGCGCTCGCGGCCCCAGCCGACAGCGAGCCCGAGACGCTGCGCAACTGGGCCCGCGCCCTGCGGGGCACCGGCCCGGTGCCCCGGCCGGACGACCTCGGCGAAGCCGCCGACGAACTCCTCGGCGCCGAGGCGGAACTCGACAGCCCCGCCCCTCCGCTGCACCGAAGGCTCGGCCCGCTGGCCCCCCTCGCGCTGCGCACCGCGCTCGGCTGCGCCCTCGCCGGATACGCCTCGCTCGCCTTCGGTGTCGGCCGCCCCTACTGGGCGCTGGTCACCGCGGCCTCGCTCTACCAGGCCAATGTCACCCTCACCTGGAGCCGTGGAGTCCAGCGCGTCGTCGGAAACCTGGTCGGCGTCCTGCTGTTCGCGGCCATCGTGCCCCTGGCCCACCAGAGCGGGCTGGCCCTGGTGCTGTGCGGTCTCGCCCTCAACTTCGGCGCCGAGGCCCTGATCACCCGCAACTACTGGCTCGGCAGCGTCTGTGTGACCCCGATGGCGCTGATCGTCACCGAGTTCGCCCGCCACCAGGAACCGGGCGCCCTGATCACCGACCGCGTCCTGGACACGCTGCTCGGGGCGCTCTTCGGCTTTGTCGCCGCGGTCGCCGTCACCAACCGGCGCGCCGGGAATCGCCTCGAACGCGCGCTTGAGGACCTGGAGCGGTCCCGGGTGCGCGCGGCCGGTGCCCTGGCCGCCGACAACCCCGGTGCGGGCGCCCTGGAGACCGCGCGGCGGGACCTCGCCGCCGCGGTGGTGGACCTGCGTGCGGTGGCCGACGCGGCGGCGGGCGAATGGTGGCAGCGCGCCCTGCCGGAGGAGCGCGTACTGCGCGCCGAGCAGGCCGGACACCGTACGCTCGCCGCGACGGTACGACGGCAGCGACGGCGCACTTCGGAGGGCACACGGGCATGACGGCAGGCAAGGGACGGGCGGAGGCCGGCGGTGACGGCACGGAAGGACGCGGCCGGGCGAGCGACACCGTCGCCACCGTGGTGCGCCAGTGGCAGGCCGTCCGCCCGGACATCGACACCGGTCCCATGGAGATCATCGGCCGCGTCAACCGCTGCGCCGCCCTCCTCCAGCAGGCCGAGGACGCGCCGCTGCGGCACGCCGGGCTCACCCGGCCCGAGTTCGACGTCCTCGGCGCGCTGCGGCGCAGGGGCCGCGAGCTGACCCCCAGCGAGATCGCCCGCGAGACGTTCTCCTCCGGTGCCGCCGTCACCAAGCGCCTCAAGCAGCTCACCGAACGCGGACTGGTCGAACGGCGCGGCGACACCCGGGACCGCCGCGTCGCCCATGTCCGCCTCACCGAAGCGGGACGCGACCTGGTCGACGGCGTCCTGCCCGAGCAGCTCTCGTACGAGCGGACAGTGCTCTCCGGCCTCAGGGACCAGGAGCAGTCCGAACTCGCCTCACTGCTGGGGGAACTGCTCGTCCAACTGGAGGGACGCCTGGGCGCATCACGTCTCGCGCCATGAGCGGCCCCGGACCTCGGCTCCCGGGCATCGGCCGTCCTGGACCGCGGCTCCCGCGCCGCAAGCGGTCCGAGACCCCGGGCTCCCGCGCGTCGGCCGCCCGGGCACCGGTTCCCGCACCGCCGGTCAGCGGCGCCGCCCCCGGCACCGGCCCCCCAGTGAAGCAAGCCCCTCAGGCCGCCACCTCGTGGCCGCGGCCCGCCATCAGGCGGCGGAAGACCTTCTCCAGGCGGGGGTCCTGCACCTGGCGGATCAGCCATGCGGTGGCGTGGATGCCGAACTCGGTGCGCGGTGCCGCCTGCCGGACCCGGCCGGGGAACAGCCGCTGCGCGGCAAGGGCGCGCGGCCGCATCTCGCGCTCGAACGCCACCAGCGCGTCGGACAGGCGGTGCGGCAGCCGCAGCGCGTCGGCGGCCTCGATGGCGTCGGCCAGTTCGGCGGCTCCGCGCAGCGCCAGGGCGGTGCCCAGACCACTGAGGGGACTGGCGCACCAGGCGCTGTCCCCGAGCAGGACCACGCGGCCGTCGTACCACGTGGGGACGTGGATCTGGTCGAAGGTGTCGAGCGCGAAGTCGGGTGCGGAGCGGGCCGCCGCGAGGAACTCCGGCGCGCGCCAGCCGACATCCGCGAACACCTTGTCGAGAAGCGCCAGTTGGGCGGCGCGGTCATGGCGCGGCGGCAGCGCGGTCGCGGGGAAGGTGAATCCCACCTCCTGCTTCCCGGGGTGTCCAGGCCGCACCTCGGTGGACCGGCTGCCGGGTGTGTTGTGCGTGAGGAACCAGCCGTCGATGGAGGGTGTCTCGGGGGTCTCGTCCATGGTGAACCAGGCGTGGGCGAGCCCGAGGGGGCGGCGGAAGGACTCCTCGGGGCCGAAGCGCAGCCGCCGTACCCGCGAGTGTGCGCCGTCGGCGCCGATGACGAGGTCGAACTCCGCGGTCGGTGCGGTGCGGAACCGCACGGACACGCCGTTCGGGGCGTCCTCCAGGGCCTCCACCGTCTCGCCGAAGAGATGGGTGACCTCCGGGCCGGCCGCGTCGTGGAGGACGCGGGAGAGGTCGGAGCGGAGCAGCTCCTCCTTGGAGACATAGCCGTTCCCGTCGAACGCCTCGACGGGCATGGTCGCCAGCGGATGCCCGTCGGCGTTCACCCATGCCGCCCCGCGCTGGAAGAGCAGCTTGGTGCGGACCTCGTCCAGCAGTCCGAGCCGGATCAGCACCTCACGGCAGTCGCCGCGCAGATCGACGGCCTGACCCCCGCCGCGCAGCCCGGGTGCGATCTCCGCGACGGTCACCTCCCACCCGGCCCGGCCGAGCATGAGGGCGATCGTGTCGCCCGCTATTCCCGCACCTACCACGAGCACCCTTGGCATCGCCTGCCGCCTCTCTTCAAATGCGAATGGGTCGCGTTAGAGACCCTACATGCCCAGGGCTGCTAACGCGAGAGGCTCGCAGTAATGTGGATTCCATGACACAGGCAACAGGGACGACCCGTCCCGGCGGCAGATCCGCCCGCACCCGGAGGGCCGTGCACGAGGCGGTCCGGTCGCTGCTCGACGAGTCCCCGGACGGGGTGATCTCCGTGGCGGACGTGGCGGAGCGGTCCGGTGTGCACCCCGCGACCATCTACCGGCGCTGGCGGGGTCCCGAAGGCCTCGTCCTCGACACCCTCTTCGAGGAACTGAGCAGGCGCTCGCCCCTGCCCGTCACCGGGGACCTCGGAGCGGACATGCTGGCCTACGCGCGCAGTCTGCTGACCGACCTGCACCAGGAGGTCAACCTTCTCTTCCTCAGGTCGCTGGTCACTGCCGCCCGGCCCGAGAACGGCGGTCTGGCCGGGCTGGGCGAGTACGCCGAGCCCCGGGTGCGCCAGATCGAGGCCATCCTCACCGCGAGCGGGGCGGCCGAGATCGGGGTCGAGGATGTACTGGAGCTGATGCTGGCCCCGGCGTACATGTGCGCGCTGCTGGATTACCCGATGGACCCCGCCACGGATGCCGAACGCCTCGTGGACAACCTCCTCGCCGTGCTCGACCGCCGGAGATCGCGCTCCGCGTCGTCGTAGCCCGGAACCGCCGCCTGTTCCCCGACGCCCTCAGATCCCGGACGCCCTCGGATCCCGGACGGCCTCGGATCCCGGACGGCCTCGGATCCCGGCGGCCTCAGATCCCCGGCCGGTGGCGCAGCGGATGGTCGGCCGGGATCTCCACCAGCACGATCCGGGTGCCGTCCGGGTCCGCGATCCACATCTCGATCAGCCCCCAGGGCTCCCTGACGGGCGGCCGTACGATCTCGACACCCGCCTCGGCCAGTTCCGTCCGGGCGGCCATGACGTCCCGCACCTGGAGCCAGAGCTTCAGCGCGGGGGACGGCGGCTCTTCGCCCCGGCCGGAGACCTCGAGGAAGCCGCCACCGAGGAAGTACACAACACCGCGCTCCGGGCCCGTGCCGAACTCCCGGTAGACCGCGAGCCCGAGCTTCTCGCCGTAGAAGGCGCGGGAGCGCTCGGGGTCGGTGGGGCGCAGCAGTACACGGCTGTTCAGTACGTGGACCATGCAAACGCAGCCTAGTAGTGCCGCTAGGCTCGTCCGTGCCCGCGCCGCGCCACTGATCGACAGGAGCATCCCCATGGACAGCGCCGCCACCGCGACGACCGGTCTGACCTTCCGCGAGGCGACCGAGGCCGATGTCGACGCCCTGGTCGCGCTGATCGAGTCGGCGTACCGCGGGGACTCCAGCCGGGCCGGATGGACGACCGAGGCGGACATCCTGGAAGGGCAGCGGACCGACCCGGAGGGCGTGCTCCAGGTGGTCGCGTCGCCCGACAGCCGACTGCTCATGGTCGAGCGCGACGGGACGGCTGTCGCCTGCTGCCAGCTCGAACACCGGGGGCCCCATGCCTACTTCGGCATGTTCGCGGTCAGCCCGGCGCTCCAGGGCGAGGGCATCGGCAAGGTGGTGCTCGCCGAGGCGGAGCGCACGGTCCGGGAGGCCTGGGGCGCCACGGAGATGCAGATGACCGTGATCTCCGTCCGGGACGACCTCATCGCCTGGTACGAGCGCCGCGGCTACCGCCGTACGGGCCGGATGAGCCCCTTCCCGTACGGCGACGAGCGGTTCGGCATTCCGCAGCGCGACGACCTCCAGTTCGAACTGCTGGTCAAGCCGCTGGCGTGAGCCCCGGCGCGCCACCCGGCACGGCGTGCGCGCCGGGTGCGCGAACCCCGTACCGGTCCGCGGCCCTCACGCCGTGAAGCGGCCGGTGCGCTTGATGTCGGGGTAGTCGGTGGTGGCGCCGTCCAGCTCCAGGGCGCGGACGAGCCGCAGATGGTCGTGCGTGTTCACCACCCACCCGATGATCCTGAGGTCCGCCCGGCGCGCGTACTCGACGACCTCCAGGGTCAGCCGCCGGATGTTGAGGCAGACCGTCTGCGCGCCCGCCGCCCGGGCCTGGTCCACCACCTCGGTGCCGTAGCGGCTGGCGACCAGCGCGGTCCGCACCCCTGGTACCAGCCGGGCGATCTCGGTGATCGCCTCCGGGTGGAACGACAGGACCTCGACCCGGCCGACGAGGTCCCGGCGGTGCATCAGCTCGGCCAGCGCCTGCGCCGCGGCCACGTCCTTGATCTCCGCCTGGAGCGGTGTGCGCACCGCGTCCAGGACCTCCTCGAAGACGGGGATCCGCTCCCCGCCCCCCGCGTCGAGCGCGCGCAGCTCGGCGAGGGTCTTCTCGGCGATCGGCCCGGTGCCGTCGGTCGTACGGTCCACCTCGGCGTCATGCATGATCACGAGGGCGCCGTCCTTGCTCAGATGCAGATCGAGCTCGATCAGATCGAGTCCGGCGCGCTCGGCGGCGACAAAGGACCGGAGGGTGTTCTCGGGCTCGATGCCCATGACTCCGCGGTGACCGATGGTGAGGAAGTTCAAGGTTCAACTCGCTTCCGTCGACGGCGGCTCGGCTGCCGCGAGGCGTTCCCGCACCGTCGCGGCACGGCGCAGCCTAGTGCGCCGGGTGCGCGGTGAAACCGGTTCTGCGGGGGCAACGGGCGCATGGTGCGGCGCGAAAGCGGGTCGGCGGGGCCGGGCGGGTGTCACTCCTGGGTGGGCGCGTCATCCCGCTGTTGACGGCCGCCCGCCGTCGGGCGTCCGGCCCCGGGTGCGCGGTGGTGGCCGGAACTATGCGTTCGCCCGCCCGCCGACTCCCCCTCCCGACGCCGAGAGCTGATGGTCAGATGTCACGCATACCCTGGTTTCCGACAGGAAAAAGAGCGGTGTGGGTGGGAGCGGGCAGGATAATTTCCCGATCGTCCTCTTGCTGGAAGAAACAGTCCCCGCTTACGGTGTCCCTACTTGAGGTTCTCCCGTGGAGGATGGGTCATGACGGAAATTCTTGTGCAGGTGGGTACGGAGGGGAAGGTTCCTCCGCAGGGCAAGGTGGTGGACCACCCGGCTTGGCCTGTACTCAAGGATGCCGTGGAACGAATCCGGCCATGGCAGACCAAGGACGGCTCGATCGACTTCGACGCCGAGGACGCCCCCGAGCGCACCGCCGTCGAGGCCGCCGTAGCCGATGTGGTGCGCGCCGTCGAGGAGCTGTCCCCGCTGCTGCCGCACGACGCCGCCTACCACGAGGCGCTCGTCAAGGACCTCGGCCGGTGGGCCGAGGACGGCTTCCGGGTGCCGGACTTCCTGGACTCGCTGCTGGCCTTCCAGCCCGCCGCCGACCGCCGGGACGGCCTCCAGCACCTGGTCGTCTTCCCGATGTACACCCAGAACGGCAACCCCGACCGCAACCTGGAAGCGGTCGTGCTGCGCATGGTCTGGCCCGAGTGGCTCGCCGAGCTGGAGGCCACCCGCTACGACAACCCGCTGTTCTGCGGCATCACCTTCGAGGACTTCACCGCCGGGTACGACACCAACTCGGCCGTGCTCTTCCCGGAGACCATCGCCGTGCGCGAGGCGCCGGAACGATTCTCCTGGGGCGGTATCTTCTGTGACCGCGAAGCCGCGCGCTTCCGCCGGGTCACCGCGGCCGCGGTCGGCATACTGGGCCTCGAACTGCCCGAGGACATCGCGGCGATGGTGGGCGACCAGGAGCGGTGCCAGCAGGCGTTCGTGCTCTGGGACATGGTCCACGACCGTACTCACAGCCACGGCGACCTGCCCTTCGACCCGTTCATGATCAAGCAGCGCCAGCCGTTCTGGATGTACGGCCTGGAGGAGCTGCGCTGCGACCTCACCGCCTTCAAGGAGGCCGTGGCGCTGGAGGGCGACGGCGTCGCGCAGGGCCGCGACGTCCAGTACGCGGTGCTCTTCGACCGCATGTTCCGCTTCCCGGTCACCGGTGAGCGCGTCCGCAACTACGACGGGCTCGGTGGCCAGCTGCTCTTCGCCTATCTGCACAAGCACGACGTGCTGCGCTGGACCGACAACAGGCTGTCCATCGACTGGGAGCGCGCTCCGCAGGTCACCAACCAGCTCTGCGCCGAGATCGAGAAGCTGTACCGCGACGGCATCGACCGCCCCAAGCTGGTGCACTGGTTCGCCGCCTACGAGCTGGTCTCCACCTACCTCGCCCCGCACCCGGGATCCAAGTGGGCCAAGGGCCCCGACGCCCTGGACCTGTCCCTGCCGCCGCGCAAGCTCGTGGACGACGTGCTTCCGGACGAGTTTCCCCTGAGCATGTTCTATGAGGCGCTCCAGAAGAAGCTCAAGAACGTGATCGCCTCCACCAAGGGCATCACCGCGGAGACCACCGAGCAGGCCGCCGCGTGAGCGCCCGCGCCGTGGGTACGGATGCAGCGGACGCTGTTCGGGAGGCGAAGACCATGCGGAACGGGAACGGACCACTCAGTGGCGCGGTGATCGCGGTGGCCGGTGCGGGCGGAGCCGCCGGCCGGGCAACCCTGCTGCGACTGGCCGAGGCAGGCGCGACCGTCATCGCCTCGGACAACGACGCCGAACGCCTCGCGGAGGCCGTCGACGCGGCCCGCTACGCGCTGGGCGGTGCCACGGTCACCGGGGACACGGTCGACCTGCTCGACCTCCAGTCCACCCGGGACTGGGCGAACCATGTCGAGAAGGACTTCGGGCGGGTCGACGGGCTGGTGCACCTGGTCGGCGGCTGGCGCGGCAGCGAGACCTTCACCAAGACCAGCCTCGACGACTGGGACTTCCTCGAACTGCTGCTGGTGCGCACCGTGCAGCACACCTCCCTCGCCTTCCACGAGGCGCTCCAGCGCAGCGACCGCGGCCGCTATCTGCTGATCAGCGCCTCCGGCGCGACCAGGCCCACCGCGGGCAACGCCGCCTACGCCGCCGCCAAGGCCGCCGCCGAGGCGTGGATCCTGGCCATGGCCGACTACTTCCGCAAGGCCGGGGGCGAGGAGGGGCCGACGTCTGCGGCTGCGATCCTGGTGGTCAAGGCGTTGGTGCACGACGCGATGCGCGCGGACCGCCCCAACGCGAAGTTCGCGGGCTTCACGGACGTGAAGGACCTGGCCGAGGCCATCACCGACGTCTGGAGCAAGTCCGCCGCGGAAGTGAACGGAAAACGCCTGTGGCTGACCGAGCAGCCGTGAACCCTCCCAAGACCGACGCGCACCGCCGTCACGATCCGGAGGTCCGCGGTTTCGCCAGTGACAACTACGCCGGGGCCCACCCGGAGGTGCTTGCCGCGCTGGCCGCGGCCAACGGCGGGCACCAGGTCGCCTACGGCGAGGACGTCTACACCGAGAACCTCCAGCAGATCATGCGGAGCCACTTCGGCGCCACGGCCGAGGCGTTCCCGGTGTTCAACGGAACCGGCGCGAACGTCGTCGCGCTCCAGGCCCTCACCGACCGCTGGGGCGCGGTGATCTGCGCCGAGAGCGCGCACATCAACGTCGACGAGGGCGGCGCCCCCGAGCGGATGGGCGGTCTGAAGCTGCTCACCGTGCCCACGCCCGACGGCAAGCTCACCCCCGAGCTGATCGACCGGCAGGCGTACGGCTGGGACGACGAGCACCGCGCCATGCCGCAGGTCGTCTCGATCACCCAGAGCACCGAGCTGGGCACCCTCTACACGCCCGACGAGATCCGTGAGATCTGCGAGCACGCCCACGCCCGTGGGATGAAGGTGCACCTGGACGGCTCCCGGATAGCCAACGCGGCGGCCACCCTGGACGTGCCGATGCGGACGTTCACCAACGCGGTCGGCGTCGACATCCTCTCCCTCGGCGGGACGAAGAACGGCGCGCTGCTCGGCGAGGCCGTCGTGGTGATCAATCAGGACGCCGTCAGCCATATGAAGCATCTGCGCAAGATGTCCATGCAGCTGGCGTCGAAGATGCGCTTTGTGTCCGTGCAGTTGGAGGCCCTGTACGCCAAGGACCTCTGGCTGCGCAACGCCCGTCATGCCAACGGGATGGCGCAGCGGCTCGCGGAGGGCGTGCGGTCGGTGCACGGGGTGGAGATCCTCTACCCGGTGCAGGCCAACGGGATCTTCGCCAAACTCCCGAACGAGGTGAGCGAGCGGCTCCAGCAGCGCTTCCGCTTCTACTTCTGGGACGAGGCCGCCGGTGTGGTGCGCTGGATGTGCGCCTACGACACCACCGAAGACGACGTGGACCGCTTCCTGGCGGCGCTCAAGGAGGAGATGGCGCGCTAGGGCCTCTCGTGTGGATCATGCCGGGCTCGCGGGGTCTGGCACCGCTCCCTGATCCGGCCCGATCCAACGAAAGACCCCAGGCGCGGATACGCATGAGTGAGGGGGCGTGGACCTCGGTCCACGCCCCCTCACTCATGCGCTCACAGCGCCTCGGCGGTGCGCAGCTGCTCCGGGGTGGGCGCCGTGCCGCCGAGGTGGGCCGGCATCCACCAGGAGTCCTCGGGCCCCTTGGGGCGCACGGGATAGGCGCGCTGGGCGGCGTCCAGCAGCTCCTGGACGCGCTCGCGCAGCTGGCGGGTGAGCGCGCCCGCGTACGAGTCCCGGGGCGCCTCCATGGGCTCGCCGACCCGGATGGTCACCGGGGTGTGGCTGCGCTTGAAGTTGCGCGGGTGGCCCTTGGTCCACAGCCGCTGGGTGCCCCACAGCGCCATCGGGACCAGCGGGACACCCGCCTCCTGGGCCAGCCGCACCGCACCGGACTTGAAGCTCTTCAGGGTGAAGGACTCGGAGATCGTGGCCTCGGGGAAGACCCCGACGACCTCGCCGGAGCGCAGCGAGTCCAGCGCGTGCGCATAGGCGGCCTCGCCCTGCTTGCGGTCCACCGGGATGTGCTTCATCGCGCGCATCAGCGGGCCCGAGATCCGGTGCCGGAAGACGGACTCCTTGGCCATGAACCGCACCAGGCGCTTCTGCGGCAGGGCCGCCAGGCCGTCGAAGATGAAGTCGAGATAGCTGATGTGATTGCTCACCAGCACCGCACCGCCCGAGCGTGGGATGTTCTCCGAGCCCTTGCAGTCGATCTTCAGGTCCCACGCCTTGAACATCGTGAGGGCGAGACCGATGACGGGACGGTAGACGAGCTCAGCCATGGACGGTAAGGACCCTTCTCTCTGCCTGGGAAGGGGCTCTCCCGGCGGAAGTTACGCAGCCGTAGGTGTACGGCGTCTCGCAGATCGTGCCCCAAGAACGGACAAGGGGCCAGTCCTGGTGCCTCCGCGCGGCGAGATCCTCATCACGTCGGAGGTATGCCCGTGATGGTGCTTTCGCTGCGTCATATTCCTTACGGACCTGCATGTGCTGTATGAGCCGGTTCGGCACGCTCCCGGGCGGGACGGCCCGGGCGTTCGGGCATCCTGTTCGTCATGGCCGGGCCCGTGGCGGCGGGAATCCCCGCGGCGCCCCGGGCGCTGCACGGAGGGACGGGCGGATGGGCGGCCGGCGGGCGCCCCCCGCGGGGCGCGCGTCGGCGGATGCCGCGGTGGCGGGAGAATCGGTGGATGCCGCGGTGGCGGAGGACCGGGAGAACGGGAGAGCTGGTGTGCGGGTGCGGGACGGCGGAGAGCGGCTCGGGGCGGCCGAGTTGGGCCGGGAACCGGGGGAGCGGGCGACACTGGTCCAGTTCTCCAGCGCCTTCTGCGCCCCCTGCCGCGCCACCCGGCGCGTTCTCACGGAGGTCGCCGCGATGGTGCCAGGCGTGGCCCTGGTGGAGATCGACGCCGAGGAGCGGCTCGAACTCGTCCGCGCGCTCGGTATCGCCAAGACCCCGACCGTGCTCGTCCTGGACGCGGACGGCCGTGTCGTACGGCGGGCGACGGGTCAGCCCCGCAAGGTCGATGTGATCGCCGCTCTCGGCGCGGCCGTCTGAACACCCCGGCGGGGGTGTGGGGAGCGGGGGAGAGGACCGTGAAAAGGCGGGTGACACATCTCCCGGTTGCCGGGACCCACTTGACTGCGCCCACCACCTATCGTCAGTCTGACCGTATGCCCCTGGAACTCCTTCTCTTCGAGCGTGTCCACGTGGACCTGGCCCGCGCCGCGAGCGCCCGCTGTCCGGCCTGCTGAGCAGCCGCGGTTCCCGACCCCACGCCCCCTCGAAGAAGGACATCTCCATGACGGCAACGCCCGGTCTCGGCGCCGCCCGGCTCGCCTCCCCGGACCTCTTCCGCGCGGTCTTCCGCCGGCACGCGGCGGGCGTCGCCGTGATCACCGCCCGCGGGGACGGCGGCCCGGTCGGCTTCACCGCCACCTCCCTCACCTCCGTCTCGGCCGAGCCCCCGCTCGTCTCGTTCGGCATCGGCACCGGTGCCTCCAGCTGGCCCGCGGTCGCCGCGGCCGGGCATGTCGGCGTGCACATACTCGGCGAGCACCAGGAGGGCCTGGCCGGCACCTTCGCCCGCAGCGGCGCCGACCGCTTCGGCGCGCCCACCGGCTGGCGGGAGGGCCCCGAGGGGGTGCCCGTGCTCGACGGCGTCCTCGCCTGGCTGGTCTGCCGGGTGGTGGCCCGGGTGCCCGCCGGGGATCACCGGCTGGTGCTCGCCGAGGTCGTCCACGGCGACCCCGCGGGCACCGGACGGCCCCTGCTGTACCACCAGGGCCGCTTCAACGGGCTGCGTGAGTGAACCTCCTGGACGGTTACGCAGCGTTGCCAAGGTCACAGTTCAAAGCGCTTGCTCAGCGGGCAGGCAGTGGTTGTACTGGCGAGTAATATTTCGTTCGGAGCGCGGGGTCGCCCCGACCGGGATCGGCCGCTTCAGGCGCCTATGCTGCCTGGAAGAAGGCAGCCCAGAAATAACGATGCAGTAGGAGAGCCGGCGTGAGCTTGAGGATCGTTGTCACTGTGAAGTACGTGCCCGACGCCACTGGCGACCGGCACTTCGCCGATGACCTGACCGTCGACCGGGACGATGTGGACGGTCTGCTCTCCGAGCTGGACGAGTACGCCGTGGAGCAGGCGCTTCAGA
Source organism: Streptomyces sp. NPDC052040 (assembly GCF_044548405.1). NCBI lineage: Bacteria > Bacillati > Actinomycetota > Actinomycetes > Kitasatosporales > Streptomycetaceae > Streptomyces > Streptomyces sp. NPDC052040. The sequence continues at coordinate 1,201,522 of NZ_JBIUBV010000001.1, forward strand.
TCGCCGAGGACGCCGACGACGCCGAGGTCACCGTACTGACCGTGGGCCCCGAGGATGCCAAGGACGCGCTGCGCAAGGCCCTCTCGATGGGTGCCGACAAGGCCATCCACGTCGAGGACGACGACCTGCACGGCACCGACGCCATCGGCACCTCGCTGGTGCTGGCCAAGGCCGTCGAGAAGGCCGGTTACGACCTGGTCATCTCCGGCATGGCCTCCACCGACGGCACCATGGGCGTCGTACCGGCACTGCTGGCCGAGCGCCTGGGCGTACCGCAGGTGACGCTGCTGTCCGAGGTGTCCGTCGAGGACGGCACCGTGAAGGGCCGCCGCGACGGCGACGCCGCCTCGGAGCAGCTGGAGGCGTCCCTGCCCGCCGTTGTCTCGGTCACCGACCAGTCGGGCGAGGCGCGCTACCCGTCCTTCAAGGGCATCATGGCGGCCAAGAAGAAGCCGGTGGAGTCCTGGGACCTTTCCGACCTGGACATCGAGGCCGAGGAGGTCGGCCTGGAGAACGCCTGGACCGCCGTCGAGGCCGCCACCGAGCGCCCGGCGCGCACCGCGGGCACCATCGTCAAGGACGAGGGCGAGGGCGGCAAGCAGCTCGCCGAGTTCCTCGCGAGCCAGAAGTTCATCTGAGGCTCCTCAGCCCGACCGCCCCTGACGCCGCAATCCGCAAGGAGATCCATTCCCATGGCTGAAGTTCTCGTCTACGTCGACCACGTGGACGGTGCCGTCCGCAAGCCCACCCTGGAGCTGCTGACGCTGGCCCGCCGCATCGGCGAGCCCGTCGCCGTCGCCCTCGGCAAGGGCGCCGCCGACACCGCCGCCGTGCTCGCCGAGCACGGCGCCGTGAAGGTCCTCACCCACGACGCCTCCGAGTACGCCGACTACCTCGTCGTGCCCAAGGTGGACGCCCTCCAGGCCGCCCACGAGCAGGTGTCCCCGGCCGCCGTCCTGGTCCCGTCCTCCGCGGAGGGCAAGGAGATCGCGGCCCGTCTGGCGCTGCGCATCGGCTCCGGCATCATCACCGACGCCATCGACCTGGAGTCCGGCGACGAGGGCCCGGTTGCCACCCAGTCGGTGTTCGCCGCCTCCTTCACCACCAAGTCCCGTGTCGCCAAGGGCACCCCGGTCATCACGGTCAAGCCGAACTCGGCCGCCGTCGAGGCCGCCCCGGCCGCCGGTGCCGTCGAGGAGCTGGCGGTGACCTTCTCCGACAAGGCCACCGGTACCAAGGTCACCGGCCGCACGCCGCGCGAGTCCACGGGCCGCCCCGAGCTGACCGAGGCCGCGATCGTGGTCTCCGGCGGCCGCGGCGTCAACGGTGCCGAGAACTTCGCGATCATCGAGGCGCTCGCCGACTCCCTCGGCGCGGCCGTGGGCGCCTCGCGCGCCGCCGTCGACGCCGGCTGGTACCCGCACACCAACCAGGTCGGCCAGACCGGCAAGAGCGTGTCGCCGCAGCTGTACATCGCCTCCGGTATCTCCGGCGCGATCCAGCACCGCGCCGGTATGCAGACCTCGAAGACGATCGTGGCGATCAACAAGGACGCCGAGGCCCCGATCTTCGACCTGGTCGACTACGGCGTGGTCGGCGACCTGTTCGAGGTCGTCCCGCAGCTGACCGACGAGGTCAAGACCCGCAAGGGCTGAGCGACAGCACGGCCGAGCAGGCCCCCGGAACCGCCACGGCGGTCCCGGGGGCCTGTTGCTGCAACGGGCGCGAACAGGGCGCCCCGCGCCCCCGGAAGGTGTTGACCCGTGGCGGAAGCCATGGATAGCGTCCTTCAACAGATTGTTGATTCATGGATGGTTGATTCCATGCGGCGGACAGCGGGAGGGCACGGGATGGGCGAGGACCGGCAGGAGCGGGTGACGACGACCTTCACGCGAGCCGTCAGCGAGGAGGTCGGTGCCTTCCTCGCCCCGGTCGACGACGAGCTGCGCCGCCGCTACCCCGGCGACCCCGGCACCCGCCAGCCCGTCCACACGGTCTACGTACCGGGCGACACCTTCGCCGCCGACACCGTCCGCTCCTGGGGCGCGACAGCCCTGGCCGCCCTCGACGAACACGCCCCGGACGCCGCCGCGCTGGCGGCCGTACTCGGAATCCCGGACCATCTCGCCGAACCCGTCCACGACCGGGTGCGCGCCAAGCTGGAGCGGGAACCGGTGGAGGACCTGCGCGTCGACTTCGAGGACGGCTACGGCGCACGGCCGGACGACGAGGAGGACCGGGCGGCCGCCCACGCGGCGCGGCTGGTCGCCGAGACCGTCCGGGACGGAACGGCCGTGTTCAGCACCGGCATCCGGATGAAGTGCCTGGAGGCGCCGGTACGCGACCGGGGCATCCGTACGCTCGACATCTTTCTGACGGGCCTGATGGACGCGGGCGGCCTGCCGCCGGGCCTGGCGCTCACCCTGCCCAAGGTGACCTGCGCCGAGCAGGTGACCGCCATGGTGCGACTGCTGGAGGAGTTCGAGAGGGCGCACGGACTCCCGTCCGGCCGGATCGGATTCGAGATCCAGATCGAGACCAGCCAGGCCATCCTGGCCGCCGACGGCACCGCGACCGTCGCACGCATGATCCAGGCCGCCGGGGGCCGCGCCACCGGACTCCACTACGGCACCTTCGACTACAGCGCCTGCCTCGGTGTCTCCGCCGCCCACCAGTCCAGCGACCACCCCGCCGCCGACCACGCCAAGGCGGTCATGCAGGTCGCCGCCGCGGGCACCGGAGTGCGCGTCTGCGACGGCTCCACCAACGTCCTCCCGGTCGGCCCGACCGCGAAGGTCCACGAAGCCTGGCGGCTGCACTACGGCCTCACCCGACGGGCCCTGGCCCGCGCCTACTACCAGGGCTGGGACATGCACCCCGGCCATCTCCCCACCCGGTACGCCGCCGTCTTCGCCTTCTACCGCGAGGGCTTCGAACAGGCCGCGGCGCGCCTGGTCCGGTACGCGGACCGGACCGGCGGCGATGTGATGGACGAACCGGCGACCGCGAAGGCGCTGAGCGCCTATCTGCTGCGCGGCCTGGACTGCGGAGCCCTCGGCATCGCCGAGGTGGCCCGGGCGACCGGTCTGACCCGGGCGGACCTGGAGGCCTTCGCGGGTCCGCGCCGGGGGGCTCTGGGCGCGCCGCCGCAGTGACGGGAGCTGCGCGGTGAGGGTGGCACCGGGGGAGGAGAGCGGGGGTTTGCGGTGAGGGCGGCTTCGGGCTGACGCGAGCGTCATGGTGAAGGGAGCTTCGGGGCGGGGGCCGGGCGGGGCAGCGCAGCCCGGCGCCCGTAGGCCGGTGGCTCCCGCCGTCGGCACCGTGGCCCACCGGTCAGTCCGCGGGCGGCAGTTCCCCCGAGCCCCGGGTGATCAGGCGGGTCGGCAGTTCGATGCGCTCCGGGGTGAGCAGGGTGCCGTCGAGCTGGCGGAAGAGCCGTTCGGCGGCCGTACGCCCGAGAGCCGCGGAGTCCTGGGCGACGACCGTGACACCCGGGTCCAGGAGATCGGCCAGCTCGAAGTCGTCGAAACCGACCAGGGCGACCGGACGCCGGTGCTCCGCGAGGACGCGCACCACGGTGACGGTCACCCGGTTGTTGCCCGCGAAGACCGCGGTCACGGGGTCGGGACCGCGGAGCATCTCCTCCGCGGCCCGCCGCACCCGCTCGGGGACGGTGACCCCGAGGGACATCCAGGAGGGCTCGACCGCTATCCCGGCTTCCTCCATGGCGGCCCGGTAGCCGCGCAGCCGCTCCGCCGCGGTGTGGATCCGGGGCATGTCGCCGATGAAGCCGATCCGCCGGTGGCCGTGCGCGATGAGATGGGCCACCCCGTCGCGGGCGCCGCCGAAGCTGTCGGTGAGCACCACGTCCGCGTCGATCCGCCCGGCCGGACGGTCCACGAACACCGTGGCGACGCCCGCCTTCAGTTCGGGCTCCAGATAGCGGTGGTCGTCCCCGGCCGGGATGACGACCAGCCCATCCACCCGGCGTGCGCACAGCGCCAGCACCAACTCCTGCTCGCGCTCGGGGTCCTCCGCGCTCGAACCGTTGATCAGCAGGGCGCCATGGGCCCGGGCCACCTCCTCGACCGCGCGGCTCAGCGGCCCGTAGAAGGGGTCCGCGAGGTCCTCCAGGACCAGGCCGATACTCGCGGTGCGCCCCTTGCGGAGCACCCGCGCACTGTCGTTGCGGCGGAATCCCAGGGCCTCGATGGCCTCCTGGACCCGGCGCTCGGTGTCCGGAGTGACTCCCGGCTCCGCGTTGACGACCCGCGAGACCGTCTTCAGGCCTACTCCGGCTCGCGCCGCCACGTCCTTCATCGTCGGACGATTGCCGTAGCGGTTACCGGAGATGCTGTCTCCCCGGCGGGCGGTCTCGGGCACGATGCGCTGTCCTGTCCTGTCGTCCACGGGGATGCGGCGGTCCCTGAGGTGGTATGAGGATGTGGCGTCGAGCATAGAGCCTGGACAACGTTGTCAGATGCGGGAGAGACTGTCCACCGAAATCTCCGGCCCGCGCCTTCCCTCAGGGGCGCCCCCGCCATACCCCAGCCGGAGGCCCGGACCCCGCGCGGCCGCCGCACCGCGCCGGGTCCGACGCGCCTCCGGTACGCCCTCAGCCTTGGGAGATCTGACTCTGATGCACACCGACCTCGTGGCCGCGCTCGACATCGGCGGCACCAAGATCGCCGGGGCGCTGGTGGACGGCCACGGCCGGATTCTGCTGCGCGCGCAGCGCGCGACGCCCGCGCAGGAGGACGGCGACACCGTGATGGACGCCGTGGAGGAGGTCGTCGCGGAACTGACGCTCTCCCCGCTCTGGTGCCGGGTGCACTCCGTGGGGATCGGCAGCGCGGGCCCCGTGGACGCCTCCGCGGGCACGGTCAGCCCCGTCAACGTGCCGGGCTGGCGTGGTTATCCCCTCGTCGAACGGGTCCGCGCGGCGACCGGCGGTCTGCCCGTCGAGCTGATCGGGGACGGCGTGGCCATCACGGCGGCCGAGCACTGGCAGGGCGCCGCACGCGGCCATGACAACGCGCTCTGCATGGTGGTGTCGACAGGCGTCGGCGGCGGTCTGGTCCTGGGCGGCCGACTCCACCCGGGCCCGACCGGCAACGCGGGCCACATCGGGCACATCAGCGTCGATCTGGACGGCGACCTCTGCCCCTGCGGCTCGCGCGGCTGCGTCGAGCGCATCGCGAGCGGACCGAACATCGCCCGCCGCGCCCTGGAGCGGGGCTGGCGGCCGGGCCCGGACGGCGACACCTCGGCCGCCGCGGTGGCGGCCGCCGCGCGCCGGGGCGACCCCGTGGCCGTGGCCTCCTTCGAGCGGGCCGCACAGGCCCTCGCGGCCGGGATCGCCGCGACCGCGACACTGGTGGAGATCGACATCGCGGTCATCGGCGGGGGAGTGGGCAAGGCGGGCGAGATCCTCTTCGGCCCCCTGCGCAGAGCCCTGTCCGACTACGCCACGCTGTCCTTCGTCCGGGGGCTGACCGTGGCGCCCGCCGTGATGGGCACGGACGCGGGACTCGTCGGCGCGGCCGCGGCGGTCCTGGGCGGCCGCGCCGACAAGCGGGTGGCGGGAGTGGCGACCTGACCGCACGGGAGCCACGGGGCGGGACGGCGAGCGGTGCGGGGGCAGTGGCCCTGGAGCGGTGGCCGGAAGACGCGGCTCCGGGAGTCGCAGTCCCGGAGCGGCGGCCGGGAGGCACGCTCCCGGGATCCGCAGTCCTGGAACGGCGTCCGGGAGTCGCAGTTCTGGAGCGGTGGCCGGGCGGTGCGGCCCCGGGATCCGCAGTCCCGGAGCGGCGTCCGGGAGATACGCTCCCCGGAGCCGCAGTCCTCCGGACTCAGGACGCGGACCGGCACCTGAGCCGGGCGTCCGCCCAGTCCGCATGGTCGGAGTCGATGCCGTCGCCGCCGTCGGTGACGACCAGGCGCACCACGTGGGCCCCGCTCACATCCGCGCTGAGCGGTGCGGCGGGCATCGTGTTGGTCAGCACCCCGGTCCCGGCGGCCCTCCTGCCGTCCGCGAGGATCTCGAAGGCCACCGTGCCGTGGCCGCCCTTCTCGTCGTCCACGCCGACGTCCGCGGTGACCCGGTCGCACGCTCCGCCCGTGTAGTAGGCCAGTTCGCTCTCCGCGTGGACGCCGAGCCCCTTGGCGTACACGGTCCCGCCGACCGTGAGCGGATGCCCGTCGCCCGCGGCGCTCTCCCCATTGCTGCGGTCCCGCTCGGCTGGTCCGAAACCGTTCGCCGCCGACACCCACGGCAGATCGCTCAGAAACGACTCCCCCGGCGGCGGAGGAACGACCACCGTCGCCGTGACCGGCAGTGTGCTGTCCGCCCGCACCCCCGACGGTGCCCGGTAGTCCACCCGCAGGGTCAGCCCGTACGACCCCGTCGGAGTCCCCGGGGGCGCACTCAACTCCCAGGAGGTGCGCAGGGTCCGGCCCGTACGGAGCGCGCGGGCCGTCCGTGGTGACGCCGCCCGGACCGTCCAGCCCTCGGGTCCGGACAGGGACACGGAAACCTGCCGGGCCGTCGTACGACCCAGGTCCGCAGCCGTCGACGTCAGGGGAACGGTCCTCCCGGCGACGGCCAAGGGGTCCCCGTCCAGGCCGGGTTCGACGGCGGGCGGATGCGCGGCCCAGCGCCGGTCGGCCGTGACCCGGAGGAGGACCGTGCCGTGCGCGGGAACCGTCGCCGCGACGGTGCCCGCTGTGTTGTAGCCGCGGTGCTGCCACAGGTCGCGCAGCGTGTATCCGGCCGTCCCCGGCAGGCCCAGGGCGGAGGCGTCGGTGGCGATCCGCTGGGCGCCGCCCGTCTCGTTGAAGAGGGCCACCACCCGGCTGCCGTCCTTCATCGGCTTGACGACCACCCAGCGCCCGCCCGACGAGGACACCACGGTGCCCTGGCGGCCCAACGGGTCCTGGTCCACGGCGATGACCTCCCGGTTGCCGAGGATGTCGAAGGTCGCCTGTGAACCCTTGCGCAGATCGGAGCCGACGAGCAGCGGCGCCGCCATCATCGACCACATCGAGAAGTGGGTGCGGTACTCGGTGTCGGTCATACCGCCGTTGCCGACCTCCAGCATGTCCGGATCGTTCCAGTGCCCGGGTCCCGCGTACGCGGCGAGCGGCAGGTTCTTCTTGAGGATCGACAACATCGAGCCCCAGCTGTCGCCGATGTCACCCGTGGTGCGCCACAGTTGGCCGAGCGCGGGTGCCCACTCCCAGGGCCGGTTCTGCCCCCATTCGCAGATGCTGTAGACGATGGGCCGGCCGGTCGCCCTCAGGGCGTCCCGCATCGCCGTATAGCGCTGCCGGGCGTCCTGCCCCTGGTTGTTGCAGTTGTCGTACTTGAGATAGTCCACCCCCCAGTCCGCGAACTGCCGTGCGTCGCTGCTCTCATGGCCGAGTGCGCCGGGAAAACCCGCGGTGTCGCAGGTCTTCGTTCCCGCGCTGGTGTAGATCCCGAGCTTCAGCCCCTTGCCGTGGACATAGTCCGCCACCGCCTTGATGCCATGGGGGAAGCGCACCGGATCGGGCACGAGTCTGCCGTCAGCGTCCCGCTCGGGCAGCGCCCAGCAGTCGTCCAGATTGACGTACCGGTAGCCCGCGTCCTTGAGCCCCTTGGCAACGAGGAGATCGGCGATGCCCTCGACCATGGTCTCGTTGAACTCCGCCCGGCAGTGGGTGGAGTTCCAGTTGTTGAAGCCCATGGGCGGGGTGAGGGCGAGCCCGTCCGCCGTGGTGGAGGCGGGCGCGGGCGGGGACGCCGGGGCGGGCGGCGGCAATCCGGGCGTGGACAGCGCCGGGTCCGGCGGTGATCCGGGCGCGGCCACGGCGGACGCGGTGAGGCCGGTGCACATCAGGCCCGCGGTCAGTACCCCGACCGCACTCCACCGGAGCGCATGGGCAAGAGGGTGACGCATCGTTACGTTCCTCCATCCCTGAACAAGACTGCCTGTACAAGACTGAGTGTCTGCGTGCTGGTGCCACAGGTGCGCGCTTACGGTAGGCAGTGTTCGACTGTGGTGGAAGATGCACGGCGCAGGCTGGCTGATATCCCACCAACCTCCTTGGATTTCGCACTCCTTGGGGGTGAGGTCCGGCCTTTGTGTTCGGTTCTGTTGGGTCGGGCGAGCGGGCCCGGCGCCCGCGTGCTCCGCGCGGGAGACTCCGGGGCGTGACCTGCTGCCGTCCGCGGCAGTTGGACCGGTCATGAAGAAGCGCAGCATGCTCGCCCTCGCCTCCCTCGCCACCGGCTTCGTGGTCGCGGCCGTCACCCCCTCCCACGCGGCGGACCACGACACGCTCGGCGGCCTGAACGTCAAGGACACCCTGAGCACCGTGGACCACACCATCGACCAGGACGGCGTCACCGCGGACGACGGCGCCCTGGGGCAGAAGGGCTCCCTGGGACAGAACGGCTGAGGGGGAGCCGGAGGACGCGGCGCCGGTGCCCCTGGACGCCAGCCAGGGGCACCGGCGCCGTGGTGTGCTCCCGGTGGCGCGATGCTTCCCCCCGACCGGCCGTGGACGCACCCTCATCAATGGCGGGTTTCCATGGCAGGGTGGAGCGGGCAAGCCACAGGGGGCCAACAGAAGAAGAGGGGGAACCGTGATCGTCTGGGTCAACGGCGCGTTCGGTGCGGGGAAGACCACCACCGCACGGGAAGTGATCGAGCTGATCCCGAACAGCACGCTCTTCGACCCCGAGGTCATCGGCGGAGCACTCGCGCACCTGCTGCCGCCCAAACGCCTCGCCGAGGTCCGCGACTTCCAGGACCTTCCGATCTGGCGGCGGCTCGTGATCGACACCGCAGCCGCCATGCTCGCCGAACTCGGCGGTGTCCTCGTGGTTCCGATGACCCTGCTGCGCCAGGAGTACCGCGACGAGATCTTCGGCGGCCTCGCCGCCCGGCGGATCTCCGTGTGCCATGTCCTGCTCGCCCCGGCCGAAACGATCCTGCGCGAGCGGATAGCCGGCCGGGAGGTGCCACCCGACCTCCCCGACGGCGAGATACGGATCCGCCAGTGGTCCTACGACCACATCGAGCCCTACCGTGCGGCCCTCGCCTCCTGGCTGGCCGCCGACGCCCACCTCATCGACACCGGCGGCCTCACCCCGTACGAGAGCGCCCTGCGCGTCGCCGAGGCCGTGCGCAGCGGGGTCGCGCCCGTCAGCGACATCGTGCAGACCCCCGAGCCGACCTCCGAGACCCTCGCCGCCGGAGTGCTCCTCTTCGACGAACAGGATCGTGTACTGCTCGTCGACCCGACCTACAAGCCGGGCTGGGAGTTCCCGGGCGGGGTGGTCGAGCCCGGCGAGGCCCCCGCCCGCGCCGGAATGCGCGAGGTCGCCGAGGAGACCGGGATCACCCTGGAAGAGGTGCCCCGGCTGCTCGTCATCGACTGGGAGTCCCCGGCACCCCCGGGCTACGGCGGACTGCGCCTGCTCTTCGACGGCGGCCGCCTCGACGACGCCGTAGCCGAACGCGTCCTGCTGCCCGGACCGGAGCTGCGCGCCTGGCGGTTCGTCACGGAGGAGGAAGCGGCGGACCTGCTTCCGCCCGTCCGCTACGAACGGCTCCACTGGGCCCTGAGAGCCCGTGAACGCGGCGCCGCGCTCTATCTGGAAGCGGGTGTCCCGCTGGGCTGACGGGCAGTCAAGCCATGTGCCGGGGCGAGCAGTTCACGTGTCCGTGGAGTGCCGCACCGGAACGGGGAGCGGGACCCCGTCCGCCGCTGAGGGCCCGGAAGCGGGCCCTCAGCGGCGGCGGAAACGCTCAGCCCGCCGCGTAGTTGCGCAGGAACAGCGCCTCGGCGACCGACAGGCGCTCCAACTCCTCCGGGGACACGCTCTCGTCCAGCGCGTGGATCTGCGCCTCCGGCTCGCTCAGCCCGATGAGGAGGATCTCGGCCCCGGGGTAGAGCGACGCGAGGGTGTTGCACAGCGGGATGGAACCGCCCTGACCGGCGAACTGCATCTCCTCACCCGGATACGCCACCGCCATCGCCTCGGCCATCGCCGTGTACGCCGGGCCCGAGGGGTCCGCCTGGAACGCCTGCCCCTGACCGATCTGCTCCGTCCGCACCCGGGCACCCCACGGCGTGTGCGCCTCCACATGCGCCTGGAGCAGCTTCGCCGCCTCACCCGCATCCACGCCCGGCGGCACCCGCAGGCTGATCAGCGCCCGGGCGCTCGCCTGCACCGACGGGGTCGCGCCCACCACCGGCGGGCAGTCGATTCCGAGGACGGTCACCGCGGGACGGCCCCACAGACGGTCGGCGACCGGACCGGACCCGATCAGCTCCACACCGTCGACCACCTTGGCGTCCTTGCGGAACTGCTCCTCGTCGTACCGCAGCCCCTCCCAGGCCGACCCGCCCGGCAGACCGTCCACGGTCGTCGAACCGTCCTCGGAGCGCAGCGAGTCCAGGACCCGGACCAGCGCGGCCAGCGCGTCCGGGGCCGCGCCGCCGAACTGGCCGGAGTGCAGATTGCCGTCCAGCGTGTCGATCCGGACGCGGACCAGGGCCATCCCGCGCAGCGTGGTGGTGACGGTCGGCATGCCGACCCGGAAGTTGCCCGCGTCGCCGACGACTATGGCATCGGCCGCCAGCAGCTCGGGGTGCTGCTCGGCGTACCGCTCCAGACCGCCCGTGCCCTGCTCCTCCGAGCCCTCCGCGATGACCTTCACATGCACGGGCACCCCGCCGTTCGCCCGCAGCGCCCGCAGGGCCAGCAGATGCATGATCACACCGCCCTTGCAGTCGGCGGCGCCGCGCCCGTACCAGCGGCCGTCGCGCTCGGTCAGCTCGAAGGGCGGCGAGGTCCAGCCGGCCTCGTCGAGCGGCGGCTGAACGTCGTAGTGGGCGTAGAGGAGCACGGTCTTCGCGCCCTCGGGGCCGGGCAGATACCCGTACACCGACTGAGTGCCGTCCGGCGTGTCCAGCAGCTCCACGTCCGTGAAGCCCTCGGCGAGCAGCGCGTCCGCGATCCAGCCCGCGGCGCCCTCGCTCTCGCTCTTCGGGAACTGGTCGAAGTCCGCCACCGAGGTGAACGCCACCAGTTCGGTGAGCTCCTCCTTCGCCCTGGGCATCAGCGCGGCGATGGTCTCGGCGACCGGATTCGGGGACATGGAAAACACTCCTTGAGGCGCGACGGTGCACCGATGGGTACTTCTGTGCAGGTCTGTACTTCTGTGTGCGGGTGGTCATCCCGGGGTACGCGTGTGCCGGTACGCAGTGCGCGTACGTTGCCGATCCTCCCACAGCGGCCTGCGACGATGCCGCCGTAGGATGCGGGGGACAGGTGCGGCAGGCGGCTTGATCGGGAGCAGTAGACCATCGTGAGCAGCGAGAACTCTTCGGCGGACGACGTGCAGCGGGTATGGGACGTCGTCGTGGTGGGCGCGGGACCCGCGGGGGCCTCGGCCGCCTATGCGGCGGCCGTCGCGGGACGCAGCGTGCTGCTGCTGGAGAAGGCGGAACTGCCCCGGTACAAGACCTGCGGCGGCGGCATCATCGGCCCCTCGCGCGACTCCCTGCCCCCCGGTTTCGAGCTGCCGCTGCGCGACCGTGTCCACGCGGTCACCTTCTCCCACAACGGCCGCTTCACCCGCACCCGCCGCTCCAGGCAGATGCTGTTCGGGCTGATCAACCGCCCCGAATTCGACCAGCAGCTCGTTGAGCACGCGCAGAAGGCGGGCGCCGAACTGCGCACCGGCGCGACGGTGTCGCGGGTCGAGCAGCACGGTTCGGCGGTGCCCGACCGGCGCACGGTCGCCGTCGTGCTCCAGGGCGGCGAGACCCTGCTGGCGCGCGCCGTGGTGGGCGCGGACGGCAGTGCCAGCCGGATAGGGGCACACGTCGGAGTGAAGCTCGACCAGGTCGATCTGGGCCTGGAGGCCGAGATCCCGGTCCCGGAGAGCGTCGCCGAGGACTGGAAGGGGCGGGTCCTCATCGACTGGGGACCGATGCCCGGAAGTTACGGCTGGGTGTTCCCCAAGGGCGACACGCTGACCGTCGGGGTGATCTCCCGCCGCGGAGAAGGCGCCGCGACCAAGCGGTACTTGGAGGACTTCATCGCCCGGCTCGGGCTCGCCGGTTTCGAACCGAGCATCTCCTCCGGGCACTTGACCCGCTGCCGCGCCGACGACTCGCCGCTGTCGCGCGGCCGGGTGCTGGTGTGCGGTGACGCGGCGGGACTGCTGGAGCCGTGGACCCGCGAGGGCATCTCCTTCGCGCTGCGCTCGGGACGGCTCGCCGGTGAGTGGGCGGTGCGGATCGCCGAGGCGAACGACGCGGTGGACACCCGCCGCCAGGCCCTGAACTACGCCTTCGCGATCAAGGCGGGGCTGGGCGTCGAGATGAGCATCGGCAAGCGGATGCTGGCGATCTTCGAGCGGCGTCCGGGGCTCGTGCACGCGGTGCTGACCGGCTTCCGCCCCGCGTGGAACGCGTTCAAGGACATCACCCGGGGGTCCTCCTCCCTGGGGGAGATGGTCCGCACCCGTCCGATCATCCAGCGCGCCCTGACCGCGCTGGACCGGACGCCGCCGCCGGTGGCGGACGAGGTCACTTCCGAGGTCACTTCCTGATCGTCGTGATCGCGACGCGGAATACCGGGTGGTCGGGAGCGATTCTGCGCAGTTCCTGGTCCGGGGAGTCGGGGCCGACGCCGTTGAAGAAGACCCCGACCTCCGCCTTCCAGCGCTTGAGGTAGGCCCGCAGCAGCGGGGCCTTGTCGTCGTCGGCGACCTCGCTGGCCGTGAACACGTCCACCCGCTTGCCGAGCCGCAGTTCGCCGCCGCCCGCCGCGCGCATGTTGTGCGTCCACTGCACATGGCCGCGGGGGGCGACCAGGTACTGCCGACCGTCCACGGTCAGCAGGTTCACGGGGGTGATGCGCCACTCCCCGCTCTTGCGGCCCCGCACCGCGAGCAGCCGGGACCCCCAGACGCTGACGCCTCTGTTGGTCATCCAGGCCACGGCGCGGTTGAGGACATGAACGGTGAACCAGCCGGGCTTCCGGACATGCGCGGGCGTGGGCATCGACGTGGGCATCGACGTGGAGACGGGCGTGGGCTGGGGCGTGGACTTGGGCGTGGGCTGGGACGGGGACTTGGGCGTGGACATGGGGGTCGTCCTCCAGGGGCCGCAAAGTGTGAGCAGTGCTCTCGCTGTCGAACAGTGTGGGGGAGGGCGGTGCTCTGTTGCAAGAGCAGTGCTCGCGTTTTGATGCGGTGTTCACGTTCGAGCTCTCCGTCGCGAATATCGCGTTGTGGCTCCGGGGGGCGCCGCATAGGGTCACCGGCATGTCTGTGCGACTTCGTATGCGTCAAGCGCTGCCGGAAGCGATGCGGGCCCGCGACAAGGCCGCGGTGAGCGCCCTGCGCGCAACACTTGCCGCGCTGGACAACGCCGAGGCGGCACCCGTGGGTGAAGCCGAGCTGCGCGGCCTGGCCCTCGAGCAGTCGCCGGTCGGTGCCGGTGCCACCGAAGTGGCACGTCGTGAGCTGAGCGAGCGCGGTGTGGTGGATGTCGTGCGCGCCGAGGTCGCCGAACGGCTTGAGGTCGCGGCGCGGTTGACCGCACCCGCACACGCCGACCGCGCCGCACGGCTTCGCGCGGAGGCCGCCGTGCTGCTCGGCTTCCTGGGCGATCCCGGCGCCGCATAGGGGGCTTCCGGTTCGGTCGCGTCGGTCGTGGGTGGCGGTCGGGGATCGTTTCGCCTGTCCGGGTCCGGGTGGTCGGCTAGGGACCCTGTCCGGAGGGATCGTGGGTGATCAGGTCTCCCGGCTGGCACCGCAGGACCTCGCAGATCCTCGACAGGGTCGAGAAGCGAATGGCCTTGGCTCGCCCGTTCTTCAGTACGGACAGGTTGACGACGGTGATGCCGACCTGTGCGGACAGTTCGGTGAGTGTCATGCCGCGCTCGACCAGAAGGCGGTCGAGGTGGATCCGGATGGCGTGGGCTTCCTCTTCGGGCATCAGATGGTCCCTTCGAGGTCCTCCCGCATGCGCACGCCCTCGCGCATGATCTTCCCCATGATCACTGCGGCGAGACCCGCGAGGATGAGTGCCATGGGACCGGAGGTCGTCGGTCCGGAACCCACGATGGGTGCCATGCTGCTGACGAGCCAGGACTGAGACCATCCGGCGACGAGTCCGGCCAGTGGTGTGCCCGCGGTGACGAACCAGCCGAGCAGGGAGAGTCGTTGGGCCACCGTCTCGGTGAACGGTCCGTTCCGCAGGACCGCCTTGAGCAGCCGGGAGAAGAGCAGCAGGGCGAGCGCGGCGAACAGCAGCCAGGGCAGTTCAACCCCGAGGTCGGCGGCGCGCTGGCCCGCTGAGGGGCTGTCCTGGCAGAGGCGTGTGGTGCTGCCGGACATCTTTACGCCCGCGCTCACCGGCAGGGGGCCCGCCAATGAGGAGTTCCGCCAGAAGTCGGTCTGCACGCAGACCGCCCCGTCATCGGTCCCGTGTGTGACCCCCTTGCCGATGAAGGCGAGCCCGCAGAGCACCGCCAGTGCAAAGGTCACCGAGGCGAGCGTCCTCGTGAGTCGCGTATTCATGACATCCCCCCCTGCCTATCGATTTTCGATATGTTCAAGGTAGCGGAGCATATCGATATTCGACAAGTCCCGGGCTGCTGATGCGCGTCGGCCGATGCGCGCAGCGCTACTTCGTGAGCGCTGCTCCGCCCGGCGGCGACTGCTCCGACCTGCGAGCACTGCTCCGCCCGGTGAGTGCTGCCTCGCCGAGTGTGCATCGTGTCGTCGCGCGAGTGCTGCTCCGTGCTGCGAGCGCCGGTTCGCACTGTGAGCGCCGGTCCGCCCTGTGAGCACTGCTCGGCCACGCGAGCATTGCTCGGCCCTGCGAGTGCCGGTCCGTTCCGCGAGCACCGCTTGGTCCTGTGAGCGCCGCCCCGCCGTGCGAGCATCGCTCGACCCCGCGAGCACCGCTCTGCCCCGAAGTGCCGCCCGGCCCCGCGAGCACCGCTCTGCCCCGAAGTGCCGCCCGGCCCCGCGAGCACCGCTCTGCCCCCGGATCGCTGCCCGGCCCTGCGAGCGGCGCTCTGCCCCGAGAGTGCTGCTCCGCCCCGCGCGCACCGCCCCGCGCGCACCACCCTGCGTGCACCACCCCGCCCCGCGAGCACTGCTCGCCATTGTGTGCACTGCTCCGGATTCATGGCACACTGCGGGGCATGAGCACCCAAGGAGCCCGTGCCCGCGCCCGGATCGAGGTCACCGCCGCCATCAAGGATGAGGCCCGCAGACAGTTGGCCGCCGAAGGTGCCGCGAGGCTCTCGCTGCGTGCGGTCGCCCGGGAGCTGGGCATGGCCTCCTCCGCGCTCTACCGCTACTACCCCAGCCGCGACGACCTGTTGACCGCGCTCATCATCGACGCCTACGACGCCCTGGGTGAGGCCGCCGAGGCGGCGGCCGCGAAGACCGGCGATGTCGCGCCCGCGCGGCGCTGGGTGGCCGTGTGCGAGGCCGTGCGCGCCTGGGCGCTCGCGCATCCGCACGAGTACGCGCTGATCTACGGCACGCCCGTGCCCGGATACTCCGCCCCCGAGGCCACCGTCCCGCCCGCGGCCCGCGTGGGGCTGCTGCTGGCCGGTATCGTGCGCGAGGCGTACCAGGAGCGCGGGGTGGCCCGTAACCGGCTGTCCGCCGAACTGGAGGCCGAGGGTCGCCGTATGGCCGCGGACTTCGCGCCCGATCTGCCGCCCGAGGCGGTGACGGCTCTGGTGGCCGCCTGGGCCCAGTTGTACGGGCTGATCGGTTTCGAGCTGTTCGGGCAGTTCAACAAGGTCGTGGAGAACCGTGAGGCGTTCTTCCGGCATGCGGCGGCCCAACTGGCCCACGGGGTGGGGCTGGTTTTCCCGTAGCCGCGGAGGTTCCGGGGCACCGGCGGCCACGGTGGTCGGCGGCCACGGTGGTCGGCGGCCACGGTGGTCGGTGGTCACGGCGGCGGTCAGTCCGATGTACTCCCCGGGGAGTACCTGTGATCACCTCGTCGGGCTGACGCCGCCCGCCGCCTGCTGCGTCTAGCGTGAAGAGCATGGAGCAGCAGAGCACACCGGGCCCACCGCAGTGGTCCGGACCGCCGTGGTCCGGACCGCCGTGGTGGGGCCGCCCGGGCGACGGGCCCCGCGGCTCCCGGCTGCCCTGGCGCTCCACCCTGCTCCTCACCGTGCTGGTGATCGCCGGTACGCGCGCCGCGGCTCTCGGGCGGCAGGGCGACCGCGCGCACCTGGATGCCCTCGCCTATGCGCTGCTGCTCGTGGCCGCGGGGGCGCTGCTGTGGCGGCAGCGGTACCCCGTGCCCGTGGTGTTTGTGACGGCCATGGCGGCGACGGTGTATCTGGGTGCCGGGTATCCGTACGGTCCGGTCTTCCTCACCGTCGCCGTGGGCTGCTTCGGTGCGCTGGCCGCCGGGCACCGCACGGCGGCATGGACGGCGGTGGGGCTGTTCTGGGCGGGGCATGTCCTGGTGTCGCACTGGCTGTACCGGTGGCTGCCGCCCGCCGGGGACTCGGCCGCCTCCTGGGGGCAGGAACTGGTGATCGCCACCTGGGTGGTGGCGTTCGTGGCGGTCGCGGAACTGGTGCGGGTACGGCGTGAGCAGTGGGCGCGCGAGCGGGTCGAACGGGCGCAGGCCGCACAGCGGCGCGCCGACGAGGAGCGGCTGCGGATCGCCCGTGAGCTGCACGATGTCCTCGCCCACAGCATTTCCGTGATCAATGTTCAGGCGGGGGTCGGCCTGGCGCTGCTGGACTCCGACCCCGAGCAGGCGCGTACGGCGCTCACCACGATCAAGGCCGCCGGGAAGGAGGCACTCGGGGAGGTGCGCCAGGTGCTCGACACCCTGCGGGCGCCCGGTGACGCGCCCCGCGCGCCCGCCCCCGGGCTCGGCCGGCTGCCGGAGCTGGTCGAGCAGGCCGCCAGCGCCGGACTGGCCGTCACGGTCGAGGGCACGGCACCCAGGCTCGCCCCCGGCGCCGATCTCGCCGCGTTCCGCATCGTTCAGGAGGCGCTCACCAATGTCGTACGGCACTCCGGATCGCGCCGCGCCCGGGTGCACCTCGACACCCGGGCGGACGCGCTGCGGCTCCGTGTCGACGACGACGGGCCCGCGACCGCGGCAGACGGCACCGCGACCGGCGCCGGTGCTGGCAGCGGCGGCAATGGACTCGCCGGGATGCGGGAGCGGGCCGCCGCGCTGGGCGGCACCGTCGAGGCGGGGGTGCGCCCCGACGGCGGCTTCCGCGTGGTCGCCGTGGTGCCCCTGACGACGTCGGCCGAGGATTCCGTCGCACCCCGGGAGGGCCGATGATCCGGGTGCTGCTCGCCGACGACCAGTCCCTGGTCCGGGCGGGGTTCAAGGCCCTGCTGGACGCACAGCCCGACATCGAGGTCGCGGGTGAGGCCGCCGACGGGGAGGAGGCGCTGCGCAGGGTCCGCGAACTGCGCCCGGACGTGGTGCTGATGGACATCCGCATGCCGCGGGCCGACGGGCTTGCGGCGACCCGCGGCATCACCGGCGACCCGGCTCTGGCCGCGGTCAAGGTGGTCATGCTCACCACCTTCGAACTCGACGAGTACGTCTTCGAGGCGATCCGCTCGGGAGCTTCCGGATTCCTCGTCAAGGACACCGAGCCCGACGAACTGCTGCGCGCCGTAAGGGCGGTGGTCGACGGAAATGCCCTGCTGTCGCCGAGAGTGACCAGGCGGTTGATCGCCGAGTTCGCCGCCCGTTCCAAACAGCCCGCGGCCGCCGCCTCCCTGTCCGCGCTCACCGAGCGGGAACGGGAGGTGATGGCACTGGTCGGAATCGGCCTGTCCAACGACGAGATCGCCCGCCGACTGGTCGTCAGCCCGCTCACGGCCAAGACCCATGTCAGCCGCACCATGATCAAGCTGGGCGCCCGGGACCGGGCCCAACTGGTCGTCCTGGCCTACGAGTCGGGACTGGTCCGCCCGGGCTGGCTGGGCTGACCGCCGGTCCCACACCCGAACCGCACCAGCACGCCGACCACCCGGACGCCAAAGAGCACGGCGGCCCCGACGGCACCCGTGACGAGGAGTGCGTGTCGCGCCCCGCCCGTCAGGCCGAACACGAACACGGGTCCGGCCACAGCTCCGAACAGCAGAGCCGCTGCGACGGCCGCCGTGCACAGCGCGTAGCCGATCTCGACCGTGATCGCGTCCCGTTCGGCCTGGGTGCGTCGTGGCGGCCCGCCGAAAGAATGTCCCCCCGGATTCTCCATGGAGCGCATCCAACAGGCGTGTGCCCGGCGGGGCAAGGAGGCGCCGCCGGGCACGTGTGGGGAGGTGTCGCGCTGCGTTCCTAGTCGCGGACCGCCACGCGGTGCGCGTCCGGCTCCCGGGTGAGGGCCTCGGCTTCCTCCGTGAGGGCCTCGGCCTCCTCCGTCAGGGGCTGGGTCCCGTCTATGAGGGGTTCGGTCTCGCGTCGTGGGGATCCGGCGACCACCAGGGAGTGGTGCGAGCGGCGTGACCGCAGGCCGGTGAGCGTGACCAGCAGTCCCGCGAGGGCGATACCGGTGACCACGATCAGGCCGGGCCGGTAGCTGTCGAGCACGGCCGCGGGTGAGGGGTGGTCGGGGGTGTGCGCGGTCACCACCGCGGTCACGACCGCCAGGAAGATCGCGCCGCCCACCTGGACCGAGGTGTTGAGCAGCCCGGAGACCATGCCCTGCTCGTGGTCCTCGACACCGCTGGTGGCCTGGATGTTGAGCGAGGGGAAGACGAGCGCGCAGGCCGCGCCGATCAGCAGCATGCTCGGCAGGACGGCGGTCGCGTAGACCGGGTCGAGGCCGACCCGCAGGAACAGCGCATAGCCCACGACCATGGAGGCGAAGCCCACCGCGATCAGCCGCTGGGTGCCGAAGCGGTCGACGAACGCACCCACCTTCGTCGAGGAGACGGCCACCAGTGCGCCCGCGGGCAGGAAGGCCAGCGCCGTGTGCAGCGCCGACCAGCCGAGCAGCGACTGCATATAGAGCGTCACCAGGAACTGGAAGCCCACGTACGAGCCGAAGAAGGCCATCGCCCCGAGCTGCGCCCGGACCTGGGTGCCCGAGCGGAGCACGCCCAGCCGGATCAGCGGCCCGGCGGAGCGCCGCTCGACGGCGACGAAGGCGGTCAGCAGGACGGCCGCGGCGAGGAAGGACAGCAGTGTCCGGGCGGACGCCCAACCCGCCTGGGGTGCCTGTACGACGGTGAAGACGAGCAGCAGCATCGACGCGGTGCCGAGTACGGCGCCGGGGATGTCGTAGCCGTTGTGGTCCTTCTCCCGTGCGCTGCGGGGCAGCAGCCTGAGGCCCGCGATCAGGGCGATCAGGGCGATCGGCGCGGGCAGCAGCATGGTCAGGCGCCAGCTGGCCTCGGTGAGCAGTCCGGAGAGCACCAGGCCCATGGAGAAGCCGGTCGCCGCGCAGGTGGTGTAGATCGAGAGGGCGCGGTTGCGCAGCGGGCCCTCGGCGAAGGTCGTGGTGATGATGGACAGCCCGGCGGGTGCCGTGAACGCGGCGCTCAGGCCCTTGATGAACCGGCTGGCGATCAGCAGCGGGCCCGAGTCGACGAGCCCGCCGAGCAGTGAGGCCACCGCGAAGACGCCCAGGGCGACCAGGAACACCTGGCGCCGGCCGAGCAGGTCCGCGGTGCGGCCGCCGAGGAGGAGCAGGCCGCCGTAGCCGAGGATGTAGCCGCTGACGACCCACTGGAGGGACGAGGTCGTCAGATGCAGATCGGAGCCGATCGAGGGCAGGGCGACGCCGACCATCGACACATCCAGGGCGTCGAGGAACATGGCGGCGCAGAGCACCAGCAGGGTGCCCCAGAGCCGGGGGGTCCAGCGTCCCTCGGGCACGGAGGTGGGGAGCGGAGAGGTCATGCCCCAGAGAGTTTCATGCGCATGCATTGAATGCAAATGCATTTAATTCAGATGCAACAAAGCGGGTTCTTTGCTACGGTGCGGCCATGACGGCTGTGGACAGGGCCGAACGGGCGCTCGTGGGCCGGTGGCGCGACATCCTGGCGCTGCATGCGCGCACCCAGTGCGAACTCGACCGCGCCCTGCACCCGCACGGACTGTGCGCCAGTGACTTCGAAGTGCTCGATCTGCTGTCCGAGCGGACCGCTCCGGACGGCCACCGCGCCTCTCGCGTCCAGGAGATCTCCGAGCGGGTCCATCTGAGCCAGAGCGCGCTGTCACGGCTCGTCGCCCGGCTGGAGAAGGACGGCCTTGTCGAACGGGCCATGTGTGCGGAGGACCGGCGTGGGGTGCGGGTCGCCCTCACGGACCGGGGGCGCGCCCTGCACACCGAGGTGCTGCCGGTGCACCGGGCGGTGCTGAGGGGAATGCTGGCGGACTGAGGCCGCGATCCCCGGGACCGCTCCGGCTTCAGCTCCAGGTGACGGCGGACCGCTCGTGCCACAGGGCGGCGAGGGAGGCGTCACCGCTCACCTCCGGGAAGGGCAGCCGGTTCCACAGCGACAGATACAACTGCCCTGCGGGGCCAGCCACTTCGCAGTCGGCCTGCCGCGCGGTCCCCGGGTCCCCGACCTCGTCCCGCTCGGCCACCGGCGGCTCCTGCGACAGCCGTACGTGCCACACGGCGCCTTCGGCATCGGTGGCCCGCACCCGCAGCACCCGGGGCTGCTCGCTGCGGACCCTGCTCCCGGCGCGGGCGTGGAAGCCGCACAGCAGCTCGTCGATGCCGTCGAGCGCGAAGTCCGTACCGACCCCGGCGGCCGTCCCGCCGCGCGCGGACTCCGCGTCGAACCGGTGCACGGCCGTCTCGTGGGCCTGCCGTCGGGCCCAGAAGGCCAGCGGTGAGGCGGCGGGCAGGAAGTGCCAGCACCGCACGTCGGGCGCGGCACCGGAGAGGGTGTCGACCAAGGCGCGGTGCCCCTCGCGGAACCAGGCCAGAAGCGCCGCCCCGTCCAGGTCCGGGAGCCCGCCGTCGGGGCGGTACCCGGTGTGGCCCTCGGCCACGAAGGCAGCCGCCCAGCGGTGCACCATGCCGATGTGCCGCACCAGGTCCCGCACCCGCCACTCCGGGCAGGTCGGCACCGCCGCGCCGGTACCCGTCTCCTCCGCGGCGGCCGCCAGCAGCCGCCCCTCCCGTTCCAGGGCCCCGATGAACCCGGCAGTCTCCATGGGGGCGAGTCTGCCGGACGGCAGCCGCCCGCGAGGCGTCCCGCCATGATCGGTGACCGGTGTCACGCAGGCCCCGCGGCACCGCACCGGCCTGCCGCGGGGCGCCGCGCGCCACCGCCGCCCCGCCGTCAGGGCCGAACGGCCCCCGAAGCGCCCCGGAGGGCCCATGGGACCAGCCCCCGAACCGCTGGATGCTCGAAGTCGGAGGCGGCCTCCCGGGAGGGCCGCCCTGCCCGGCGCACGCGCGGGACCTCCGTCGCACCGGCACCGGAACCCCCGGCCACTCCGACCCGCCGACCGAGGAGGGAACGCACATGAAGCACCACAAGGTCGGTTCCGTGATGACCACGGATGTCATCCGCGCCGAGTACGCCACTCCGTTCAAGGAAGTCGTCCGGCTCCTCGCCGACCGGCGGGTCAGCGGACTGCCGGTCGTGGACGACGACGACAAGGTGCTCGGCGTCATCTCCGAGACCGACCTCGTGTCCCGGCAGTCGGAGGCACTGGACGCCCCGGCGCCCCGGCGCCGCTTCCGGTTCACCGGGCTGACGGCGAGAGCGCGACGGCAGTCCGCGAAGTCCAGGGCCTTCAGCGCCGGTCAGCTGATGACGGCCCCGCCCGTCACCGTGCACGCCGAGGAGACCATCGCCGAGGCCGCCCGGACCATGGCACAGCGGCATGTGGAGCGGCTGCCCGTGCTGGACGAGGAGGACCGGCTCGTCGGCATCGTCACCCGCCGGGACCTGCTCCAGGTCTTTCTGCGGCCCGACGCGGACATCCGCCGCGAGGTGATCGACGACGTACTGGTGCGCACCCTGCGGCTGGCACCCGAGGCCATGGACGTCTTCGTGGTCGAGGGCGTGGTCACCCTGACCGGCCGACTGGAGTGCAGGAGCGAGAAGGAGACCGCCGTGGCCCTGGCCCGGGGCACCGACGGAGTGGTCACGGTGATCGACCAGCTCACCTACCGGTTCGACGACTCCCGTCTGCCGCCGGGGGAGCGGTCGCGCGGCGGGACGCCACCGGGGCCGCGGTGACGGCCGGTTCACCCCGACGCGGTCGCCCCGACGCGTTCACCCCAGCGCACGGTCCAGGTTGAAGGCCGCACTGATCAGGGCGAAGTGGGTGAACGCCTGCGGGAAGTTGCCCTGTTGCTCACCGGTGTGGCTGATCTCCTCGGCGTACAGGCCGAGATGGTTGGCGTAGGTCAGCATCTTCTCGAAGGCGAGCCGTGCTTCGTCGAGGCGTCCGGCCCGGACCAGGGCCTCGACGTACCAGAACGAGCAGATGGAGAACGTGCCTTCGTCGCCCCGCAGACCGTCCGGGCTCGCCTTCGGGTCGTAGCGGTAGACCAGTGAGTCGGACACCAGGTCCTGGGTGAGGGCGTCCAGGGTGGACAGCCACTTGGGGTCGGTGGGTGCGACAAACTTGGCCAGCGGCATCATCAGCAGCGCCGCGTCGAGCACATCGTCGTCCTCGTGCTGCACAAAGGCATGGCGTTCGACGGACCAGCCGTGCTGCATGATCCGCCGGTAGATCGCGTCCCGGCACTGCCGCCAGCGCACCAGATCGGCGGGCAGACCGCGGCGGTTGGCGAGCCGGATGGCCCGCTCGATCGCCACCCAGCACATCAGCCGCGAGTACAGGAAGTTCTTGCGGCCGCCGCGGGTCTCCCAGATGCCCTCGTCGGGCTGGTCCCAGTGGTCGCGCACCCAGTCCACCAGGAAGCAGACCTGGTCCCACTGGTCGCTGGAGATGGGCTGGGCCCACTTGTCGTAGAGATAGATGGAGTCGATCAGGGCGCCGTAGATGTCGAGTTGGAGCTGGGTGGCGGCGGCGTTGCCGACCCGTACCGGCGCCGATCCGCGGTGTCCCTCCAGATGGTCGAGTTCCTGCTCGGACAGATCGGTACGGCCGTCGATCCCGTACATGATCTGGAGCGGGCCGGAGGGTCCCCCGTCGCCGGGGATGATGTGCCGGGTCACAAAGCTCATGAACGCCTCGGCCTCGCTGCTGAAGCCCAGTCGCAGCAGCGCGTAGACGCAGAAGGCCGCGTCCCGTACCCAGACATAGCGGTAGTCCCAGTTGCGTTCGCCGCCGAGGCGTTCGGGCAGGCTGGTGGTCGGGGCGGCGACGATCGCACCGGTCGGAGCGTAGGTCAGCAGCTTCAGGGTGAGGGCGGACCGGTGCACCATCTCCCGCCAGCGTCCCCGGTAGCGCGAGGCGGACAGCCAGTGCCGCCAGAACGCCACCGTGGTGGCGAACTGCCGTTCCGCCTCGGTCCGTGCGCACATGCGCGGCGGCAGCGTGTCGCACAGCTGGTCCAGGGCGAACACCGCCGACTCGCCCTCGGCGAGCTTGAACTCGGCCCACACATCCGAGTCGTCGCCCTCCAGGGGCATGGTGGCGGTCAGGGCCAGGGTGAGGTCGGGGGACTCGAAGACCGCCACATCGCCGATCAGCCGGAGGGTGTGCGGTTGGCTCCCGTACCCGAACCGCGGGGCCACCTTGGCCCGGAAGGGAAGGGAGCCGCGTACGCACAGCACCCGGCGGATCAGCCGATGGCGCTCGGCCTCGACGCAGCCCTCACCGACGGGCATGAAGTCCTGCACCTCACCGACGCCGTCCTCGGTGTAGAACCGCGTGATCAGCACATTGGTGTCGGGAAAGTAGAACTGCTTGGTACGCGCGGGCACGGTCGCCGTCAGCTCGAAGGACCCGCCCCGGTCCGCGTCCAGGATCGACGCGAACACACTCGGATGGTCGAAGGCCGGGCAGCAGTACCAGTCGATGGTGCCGTTGGTGCCCACCAGGGCGACGGTACGGAGGTCTCCGATCAGCCCGTGGTCGGCGATCGGCAGATACCGGGAGCCTCCGGGCATATACGCTTCGCACGGCGTCTCGGCCATCGCAGCCTCCCTGAGCACCCGGCACGCCCCACCGCAGCACCCAGCTTAGGCGCGGGCGGGGGAGGGGGCACGTCCGGTCACCGGCGCGTATGTCACCCGTGCCTACGTCACCCGTGCCTACGTCCCTCCACGCGTACGTCCCTCCGGGGGACGCCCCGTCCGGCGGGGTGTACGGCCGACGCGGCGGGGTGACGCGTCAGACCGCGATCACCCGCACGCCCGCCTCCTCGAAGCGACGCACCGCCTCCGCCGTGACCGCCACGTCCGTGACCAGGGTGTCCACCGACTCCACCCCGCAGATCCGCGCGAACGCGCGCTGTCCCAGCTTGCTGGAGTCCGCCGCCACGACCACCCGCTCGGCGCGCTCGCACAGCAGACGGTTGATCGCCGCCTCCGCCTCGTCGTGCGCCGCCGCACCATGGGTGACATCCAGGGCCACCACCCCGAGCACGGCCACATCCAGGCTGATCCCGCCGAGCACCCCGTCCGCGAGCGGCCCGATCAGCTCGTACGACTGCGGGCGGGCGACCCCGCCCGTCACCACGATCTTGAACTGGGGCCGCACGGCCAGCTCGTTGGCGATGTTCAGCGCGTTGGTGACCACGGTCAGCGCGGGGGAGCCCGTCGCCAGGTCGCCGCGCACGGCCAGGGCGCGCGCCACTTCCGTCGTCGTCGTGCCCCCGGTGAGCCCCACCGCCTCCCCGTGCGCGATCAGACCGGCCACCGCCTCGGCGATGCGCTGCTTCTCGGAGACGCGCCGGGCCGTCTTGTAGCGCAGCGGCAGCTCGTAGGACACACCGTGCACCACGGCACCGCCCCGGGTGCGCACCAGCATCTGCTGCTCGGCGAGCTGGTCGAAGTCGCGGCGGATGGTCGCCGCGGACACCCCCAGCTCGGTCGCGGCCTCCTCGACATCCAGTCGGCCCCGCGCCACGAGCAGTTCCAGCAGCGCCTGCCAGCGGGCGTCGCGCGACATCCGCGTGTCTCCGTTCCTCGGCCCCTGTTCCCGGGCCCCTGCGGTGACCTTAACGCACCTTGCCTTCCTCCGAATGCTTGATTCTGCTCGAAAGCTGGCGATATCTTGCAGGAAATCGCACGGCTGGGAGGGGCGGGGCATGACCCATGTCGAGGACGAGCTGAGCAGCCAGCCCGAGTGCTGGACCCGCGCCGCCGCGGACGCGACGGAGCACAAGAGAGCGCTTCCGGCCGCCGGGGAGCGGGTCGCGATCGTCGGCTGCGGGACCTCCTGGTTCATGGCGCAGTCCGCCGCCGCACTGCGGGAGCGGTCCGGGCAGGGCGAGACGGACGCCTTCGCCGCCTCCGAGTTCCCCCACGGGCGCGCCTACGACCGAGTCGTCGCCCTCACCCGCTCCGGCACCACCACCGAGGTCCTCGGTCTCCTCGACCGGCTGCGCGGGCGGACCCGGACCACCGCGATCACCGCCGACCCGCGCACGCCCGTCATGGAGTCCGCCGACGACGTGGTGGTACTCGCCTACGCCGACGAACGGTCCGTCGTCCAGACCCGGTTCGCCACCACCGCGCTCACCCTGCTGCGCGCCCACCTCGGTCAGCACACGGACGCCGTGGCCGCCGACGCTCGCACGGCGCTTGCGGATCCCCTGCCCGCGGGGCTGACCGACCGCACCCAGTTCACCTTCCTCGGCCATGGCTGGACGGTCGGCCTCGCCAACGAGGCCGGTCTCAAGATGCGCGAGGCCGCGCGGGCCTGGACGGAGTCCTATCCGGCGATGGAATACCGCCACGGCCCGATCAGCATCGCCTCCCGCACCACCGCCACCTGGATGCTCGGCGAGGCGCCCGAGGGGCTCGCCCGGCAGGTGCGGGAGACCGGCGCACTGTGGGTGGCCGGCGGCCTCGACCCGCTCGCCGAACTGGTCCGCGTCCAACGGCTCGCCGTCGCCGTCGCCACCGCCCGCGGACTCGACCCCGACCGGCCGCGCCATCTGAACCGGTCGGTGATCCTCACCCCGGACGCGGACGGCACTCCGGGGTCCGTCGCGCACCCGAGTCCCGAGCCCGGCTCCCGGTGAGGAGGAGCCGTGCCCCTCGCAGCCACCGGTGAGCTGATCGCCGCTGCCGCCGCGGCGCACCGTGCCGTGCCCGCCTTCAACGTCATCACCCTGGAGCACATCGAGGCCGTGGTCGCGGGCGCCGAGCAGGCGGGCGCCCCGGTCGTGCTCCAGGTCAGCGAGAACGCGGTCAAGTACCGCTACGGGCGCCTGCTTCCCCTGGCCCGCGCCGCCACCGAGGCCGCGGAACGTGCCACCGTGCCCGTCGCCCTCCACCTCGACCACATACACAGCGACGACCTGCTCCGGCAGGCGCCCGGCGCGGGCTTCAGCTCGGTGATGTACGACGCGGCCCGGCTGCCGTACGAGCAGAACCTCGCCGCCACCCGTGCCGCCGCGGACTGGGCGCACGCCCAAGGGCTCTGGGTCGAGGCGGAGTTGGGGCAGATCGGCGGCAAGAACGGCGAGCCGCCGCCCGACCCGCACACCCCCGGCGCCCGGACCGATCCCCGGGAGGCCGCCGGGTTCGTGGCCGACACCGGTGTGGACGCCCTCGCCGTCGCGATCGGCAGCACCCATGCGATGACCACCCGTACGGCCGCACTGGACCACGCGCTGCTGGGGCGGCTTTACGCGGCCCTCGACGTACCCCTCGTCCTGCACGGCTCCTCGGGGCTGCCGGACGAGGAGCTGACGGCGGCCGTGGCGGGCGGCATCGCGAAGGTCAACATCGGGACGGCGCTGAATGTCGCGATGACGGGTGCGATCAGGGAGTTCCTCGCCGCCCGCCCCGAGGCGGCCGACTCGCGCGGCTATCTCGGAGTGGGACGGGAGGCGATGGTCCGTGCCGTGGCCCGGCTGATTCCTTTGCTCGGCGACGGCGACGGCGACGGCGACGGCGACGGTGCGGCGCCGCCGCTCGCGTACGGCTGACCCCGCTGCGGCGCTGCTGCGCTGCTTCGGCCCTCGGTGTTTAGTGCGGTGGTCGGTGGTCGGTGGACTGCGGCCGACTGCCGCACCTACCGCTTCTTGACGGCCCTCAGCACCACGAACTTCGCGTCGCTCGCGACCAGTTCGCTGTTCCCGAAGAGGCGGCGCAGCTTCAGGTGATAGCCGAGATGGCGATTGCCGACCACCCACAGCTCGCCGCCGGGCCGCAGGGCACGCCGCGCGCCGGTGAACATGCGCCAGGCCGTTGCGTCCGTCATCGCCTGATGGGAGTGGAACGGCGGGTTGTTGAGCACGAGGTCCACGCTTCCGGCAGGCACTCCCGCCAGACCGTCCCCCACCTCGAACCGGGCCGCGCCCGACGCGTTCTCCCGGTAGGTCGTCTCCGCCGAGGCCACCGCCTGGTACGACTCGTCGACGAACAGCACCTCGGCCCCCGGGTTGTCCAGCGCCGCCGCCAGACCGACCACACCGTTGCCGCAGCCCAGGTCCACGATGCGCGCGGCACCCGTGCCCCGGGGCAGCTGTCCGAGGAAGAACCGGGTCCCGATGTCCAGGCGGTCGGCGCAGAAGACCCCGGCGTGGTTGGTGACGGTCCGGCCCGACGGCGAACCGATGCCGTCGGGGAGCCGGTACCGGTACGGCCACGGGTTGGCGCCCCGGTCGAGCGCGGGATCCGGAGTGCAGAAGATCAGCCGGGCCTTCTGCTCGGCGAGCGAGGTACGGGTCGGGCCGAGGATCCGCTCGAACAACGTCAGGGTCGAGGTGTGGATCTCCTTGACCATCCCGGTGCCCACGATCACCGTGCCCTCGTGCACGGCGGGCGCCAGCCGGTGCAGTTGGTCCTCCAGCAGCGCAAGGCTCTTCGGGATCCGCACCAGCAGCACATCGATCCGTGACGGCGGGGTGTCCCGTGTCGTCAGCAGCCCTGTCGCGTCCGGATCGGCGCCGTTGCGCGCGAGATTCGCCCGGGTCGCCTCGCGGCCCAGGAACGAGTCGACGATCTGCGTGGGGCGGTGCCCCGCGAGTGCCGTGGTGAGCGCGCCCCACCGGTCACCGACGACCACGACCGTGCCGTCGAGCGGGGTGCCGCTCGCCGCGAGGTGCCGCAGCAGATACGCGTCGGAAGCGTCCCAGGCGCGCAGCCGGTCGCGGGGGTCCTCGGGAAAACGGGTCAGGGCGTACGTGCCCCAGGGCGTGCTCATACGGTCGTTCATCGTCCGTCCAGGCTAGCCGAGCCGCGGCTCGGCCCCCGTCCCCGGTGCCGCCCCCCCGCCGACGCACCGCGCCCCTCGTCCCGGCTCGCACGGCCCCACCGGTCCCCGGCTCGATCAAACCTGACGCGCGAAGGCCGGGTGCCTGATCACGCACACCGGACGCCTGATGACACGTGGACCGGATACCTGATGATGGGTCCATGGACGCCGAGCTGTTCCCGCGAGGCCGAGCGCAGGTCGCGCCCGGCGCGGTCCATGTGCCCGACTGGCTGGACCCGGACCGGCAGCGTCGGCTGCTCGACGCCTGCCGGGAGTGGGCCCGGCCACCCGCCGGACTGCGGACCGTGCGCACCCCGGGCGGCGGCACCATGACCTCCCGCCAGGTGTGCCTGGGCCTGCACTGGTACCCGTACGGATACGCCCGCACGGCCGTCGACGGCGACGGCGCGCCCGTCAAGCCCCTGCCGCACTGGCTGTCCGCGCTGGCCGGGGAGGCGGTGGAAGCCGCTCTCGGCCCGGCGGCCGTTCCGTCGGAGCGCTACGACATCGCGCTGATCAACTACTACGACGCCGACGCCCGGATGGGCATGCACCGCGACAGCGACGAGCGGTCCGGCGCCCCCGTGGTCTCGCTGAGCCTCGGCGACACCTGTGTCTTCCGCTTCGGCAACCCGGAGACCAGGGCGCGCCCCTACACCGATGTGGAACTGCGCAGCGGCGACCTCTTCGTCTTCGGCGGCCCCGCCCGGCTCGCCTACCACGGAGTGCCACGGGTGCATCCGGGCACGGCGCCGCCCGCGCTCGGGCTGACGGGACGGCTGAACATCACGCTGCGGGTCGGCGGCTTCCGGCCGGACCCGGAGCCGATCATGGGAGACTCGCCCTCATGACTGGCAAGGCGGCCCCCCGGACGGCAGGGGAAGGGACCACACGGACGCGGCTGGACCGGGGGCGGGGAGCGCTCGGACCCGCGCTGGAGCTGGTGCACACCGGACGTGCCCCCACGCGTGCCGTGCTCACCGCCGAGCTGGGTGTCACCCGGGCCACCGCGGGAGCGGTGGCCGCCGAACTGGAGGCTCTGGGCCTGATCCGGGTCGACGCCCGTCCTGGTGCCGCCGCCGGTGCGCAGGGGCGGCCCTCGCACCGGCTGGAGGTCGCCGAGGACGGCCCCGTGGCACTGGCCGCCCAGGTGCACGCGGACGGCTTCCGGGCCGCTCTCGTCGGACTCGGCGGCCGTATCGTCGCGACCGCGCCCGGCTGCGAGACCGTCGACGCCGACCCGGCGAAGGTGCTGGGCTCCGTGGTCGAGGCGGGAGCCGGGCTGCTGCGCGAGACCGGCCGCCGCTGTGTGGGAGCCGGACTCGCCGTACCGTCCGCGGTCGCCGAACCCGAGGGCCTGGCACTCAATCCGCTGCACCTCGCCTGGCCGGCCGGAGCGCCCGTCCGGGAGATCTTCGCCGAGCAGGTGCGGGCCGCGGGCATCACGGGACCCGCCTTCGCCGCCAACGACATCAACCTCGCGGCGCTGGCGGAACACCGGCACGGCGCCGGACGAGGCTCCCGGGACCTGCTGTGCGTGGCCACCGGCCACCGGGGTGTGGGCGGTGCCCTCGTCCTCGACGGGCGACTGCACACCGGGAGTTCGGGGCTCGCGCTGGAGGTGGGCCACCTCACCGTCAACCCCGAGGGCCGCCCCTGCTACTGCGGCAGCCGTGGCTGTCTGGACGTGGAGGCGGACCCGCTGGCCTTCCTGGCCGCGGCAGGACGGGACGCGGGCCCCGAGATGTCGCAGCTCCAGCAGGCCAACGAGCTGATCCGGGAGGCCCATTCAACCGATCCGGCGGTACGGACCGCCGTCGAGGTCCTGATCGACCGGCTGGGCCTCGGCCTTGCCGGACTGGTCAACATCCTCAACCCGGACCGGATCATTCTCGGCGGACTGCACCGCACTCTGCTCGACGCCGACCCCGAACGGCTGCGCGCCGTCGTCGCCGACCGCAGCCTCTGGGGCCGCAGCGGGGGCGTCCCCATCCTCGCCTGCACGCTCGACCACAACAGCCTGGTGGGCGCGGCCGAACTGGCCTGGCAGCCGGTGCTCGACGATCCACCGGGAGCCCTGGCGGGCGTCTAGCGGCACGCCGTGGCCGCCTCAACTTCCTTGATGTGCGGGTCGGTTGACCGGGTCAGGCCCATTCCGCGCCGTAGGCGCGCCCGGGGTTCACCGTGAGGATGCGGGTCATCAGGTCCGCGCCCACGGCGGCCTCCAGCCTCGGCCGCAGCCTGCGCAGCAGATACGGCATGCCGGGGCCGCCGTCGACCGAGCGGGCGGCGGCCGTCGTGGTGTCGCCGCCCAGGAGCAGCCGGTCGCCGAAACCGGCGTCCGCGAGGGCCCGCAGGGCGTCCGGCAGCCGCCAGTCCATGGCATGGTGGGCGCGGGACGGGCCGTCGAAGGCGAGATGGCAGCCGGAGGAGGCCGCCTGACGCTGCGTCATCAGGTCGGGGTAGCGGTTGAGATGGCCCAGGATCACCCGGTGCGGTGCCACCTCCAGCGTCCCGCACAGCAGGTCGAGTACGTCCAGGGCGGCCGTGCCCAGCTCCAGATGGACCGCGATGGGCGCGCCCGTGGCATGGTGCGCCTCGGCCGCGGCGGTCATCGTCCAGCGCGCATGTGCGTCGAGGGCGTGGAAGCCGCCCGCCACCTTGATCAGCCCGGCCCGTACCCCGGATCCGCCGATGCCCTCGGTGAGTTCGGTGACGAAGACGTCGGCGAGCCTGCCGCGCAGACCGTCGAGTGTCGCCTCGTCGTAGTGCACCGCCTGGTGAAGTCCGGTCGCGGCCACGATCCGCACGCCGGTCTCCCGGGACAACCCGGGCAGGTGCGCGGCCTGACGCCCGAGGCCGTACGGCGTCCACTGCACCACGCTCCCGCCGCCCAGGGAGCGGAAGGCGGCCAGCTCCGCCCGGGCCGCGGACACGTCCACCAACTCCTCGCCGGGCAGCCGGGGGCTGCGGAAGAACAGATGGTCGTGGGCGTCGCAGATGCCCAGGTCCTCGGGGGCCAGATCGCCCAGGACGGTGCGGACGCCGCCCCGGGCGATGTCCAGGTCGTCGTCGGCGGGCAGGGTCGGTTCGTACTGCATGGCGGGCAACGGACGTCTCCTCAGGCGGGGTAGGCGTCACAGCCGACGTGGGTGTCCCACTCGGTGGTGGTGCCGTCCTCGGCCGCCTCGACAACGGCCAGGTGGGTCATGAAGGTGCGCGGTGCGGCTCCGTGCCAGTGCCACTCGTCCGGGTCGATCCATACGGTGTCACCCGCGCGGATCTCCTCGATCCCGCCGCCCCTGCGCTGGACCAGTCCCTCGCCATGGAGGACGTGCAGGACCTGGCCGTGCGGATGGCGGTGCCAGGCGGTGTGGGCGCCGGGCGCGAAGTGGACGTTGAACATCCGCAGCCGGGAGCCGGGCGCGTGGGCCTCGATCTCGTCCAGCCAGACCGCTCCGGTGAACTGCTCTGCCGGTCCCCGCAGGGTGTCGGGACGGCGCCTGGTGATCTGCATGTGCGGGCTCCTGCGGAAGGTCGGCAAGGGAGAGGGGTGAGCGAAACCGGAGGGGCCGGTCGGGAGGTCGGACGGCCGGTGGAGGCGGGCGGAAGGTCAGCCGGTCGGCCGGAGCAGGGCGAGCAGGCCCCGGACCGCGGTGTCGAAGGCGGCCGGTGAGCCCGAGGCGCGGGCCAGTACATAGCCGCCCTGGACCGTCGCGAGGATCGTCGCCGCGACCTCCTCGTCGTCCAGGGAGGCGGCGAACTGGCCCTGCTCCCTGCCCTCTTCGACCAGCCGGGCGAGCTGCTCGCGCAGCCAGTCGAGCGTCTCGTCGACCGGGGCCCGCAGCGCCTCGCTGGCGATCACGTCGGGG
The DNA here is from genome assembly GCF_044548405.1 of Streptomyces sp. NPDC052040. Taxonomy (NCBI): domain Bacteria; kingdom Bacillati; phylum Actinomycetota; class Actinomycetes; order Kitasatosporales; family Streptomycetaceae; genus Streptomyces; species Streptomyces sp. NPDC052040. The sequence goes on from NZ_JBIUBV010000001.1 coordinate 1,233,750, forward strand.
TCCATCGTCAGCCGCCCGACGGGACAGCCGCGCAGTACATCGCGCTCGCGGCGCAGATACGCCTCGATGCGCTCATAGGGTGTCCCGGGACCGGCGAGCAAAGCCCCCGCCGTGGCCCGCATCTCCTCGGCGGTGCGGCGGATGGCTGCCAGGGCCAGGTCCGGCTTGCCCTTGAAGTGGTGGTACATGCTGCCCTGGCCGGTGCCGGAGCGCTCCAGGATCGCCTTGGGGCTGGTGCCCACATAGCCGCGCTCCCACAGCAGCTCGCGGGTGGACTCGATCAATCGCTCCGAGGTGCTCATGACCGCACTGTACATACTGGTAGTTACAGAAGTCGAGGGGCGCCCGAGGGAGCGATGCCCCGAGCCCGTACTCCGGAGGAGGTGTGCGCACTGCCGTCGGCCGTACGACGACCCCGGACCCCGTACGGGGTGAGCCTTGGGGCACCACCGAGCACACCGGGCACCACCGGGCACCACTGAAGGAGACGACCGACATGCTGACCCTGGCTCATGGCGGGAGCCCCGGCCCCTGGATCCTGTTCCTCCCGCTGGTCTGGGCGGTCGCGGCGGGCGGGGTGGTGACCGTCGTCCGCCGCGCCGTCCGGCGTGGCCGCGGTGTGCCGTGGCGGGGCGCGGACGCCCATCCGGCGGCGGACTCGCCGATCGCCGTGCTCGGCCGCCGCTTCGCCGCGGGCGAGATCGACGAGGACGAGTACTGGCGCAGACTGTCCGTCCTGGACGAGCAGTTCGGCCGTGCGGCCGGGAGCGGCGCGCGGTGAAGCGGCCCGTCGGCCGCGGGCGTGGCTGCGGGCCTGGGGCGGGGGTGCTGGGGGCGGACGGGGCGGACGGTCACCGCCCGGTCAGCCGGGAACGGCGGACCGGGCGGGAGTGGGGCGTGTCCTGCGCTCGTCGGCCGCGAGCGGACGGGACGGGGTCTCCAGTGCCTTCTCATAGGGCGTGAGACCGGGCACCGGACCGGCTGGGGGAGCCGGGGACGGTGCGGGCAGGGCGAACCAGACGACCTTGCCCGAGTCCCCGTCGGGCCGCACGCCCCAGCTGTCCGCGATCGCGGCGACCATCGCCAGGCCGCGGCCGCTGGTGGCGGTGGGATCCGGCTCGCACAGCACCGGCAGGCGCGGATCGTGGTCGTGCACCGAGACGGTCAGCCGGTCGAGCAGCAGTTCCATCTCCACGGTGCAGGTCTTGTCGGGCTGCGCATGCAGGTGGACGTTGGTCAACAACTCCGTCACACCCAGGGACGCCCGGTCGATCAACGGATTGAGATGCCAGTAGCGCAACTGCGCCGATACGATTCTGCGGACCTGTCCGATCCGCGACGGCAGGGCTTGGAGCTCCACCGTGCAGTGCCTGCTTGGCTGGCTGATCACGGCTGCGACTCCCCGAATTGAGGTCCGGAAGAAGACGAAGTTCGGATCCAGCAAAGGGCCGGGTGTACCCGCCGTCTGCTGTGCGGCTGATACTCCGGCCGCTCGGTGCGGTGCGGCTTCGTACGGGGGCCGCCCGCTGTCGTACCGGCGGGCTGGTTCTTCAGCGTGATTGCCGGTAAACCCAGAGTGATGTGAGACCAGCGTGACGCATGGGACGGCGGACCGCAAATCGCGTGTCTAGCCGCCCCGGCCGGCCGCCCTGCGCACCGCCTCGACGAAGCGCCGCGCGGACGGTGGCCCCGGCCGTCCCGGAGCGGTGTCTTCGGCGCCGAGCGTCAGCGAGTAGCGGGTGCCGTTGACATCCGCCAGCGCCCGGTCCTCCGGCGCGAACCAGGGCTTCGAGGCGCGCACCGCCTGCACCGGCGCACTGTCGATCTCGCTGCCGTAACTGGTCAGCAGACGCAGCCTGCCGTCGCTGATCCGGACCTCCCCGGCCCTGGTGAGCGAGCGCAGCCTCTTCCCGATCCGCACGCCCGTGGCCGTGAACTCCGGCTCCGCCATGATCCCCGTCCCCTCGTCCGTCCGGCCTCTTCCGGATCCCGCCGACCACGCGCCGCGCGCAGTGCGGTGCGGCGCCGACCGGGTCGGGTGGTGAGCGAGTACCCGGTTCCGCGCAGGCAGGTGCCCGGTGACGCCGGGCTGCACCGACCGGCGTTCCCCGCCGTGCAGTCTGCCCGCACGCGGCGCCTCACACCAGTGCACAGGGCGCGGGCGCGGCGGGCAACCGGCGCATTCGAGCGTATGCGCCCCATGGTTTTGCGCCGGTGCGCACAGCACCCCTTTGAGCTGCCAAAAGTCGCGTTTATGCAGGTGGGAAGCCCTGCAAAAGATGTTTATGATGCGAAGCGTCCGACCGTGTGAATCCGGCCCCGGTCCACCCGCTAAGGAGCCCCGCTGTGAGCATCCCGCAGATCACCAGCCGCGGCGAGACGCTCGACGTCGACCGCAGCGACGCCGCGTATCGCAGCTGGCTCAAAGAGGCCGTCCGCAAGGTGCAGGCCGACGCCAACCGTTCGGCCGACACCCATCTGCTGCGCTTCCCGCTGCCCGAGCACTGGGGCATCGACCTGTACCTCAAGGACGAGTCGACGCATCCCACCGGAAGCCTCAAGCACCGCCTCGCCCGGTCCCTGTTCCTGTACGGACTGTGCAACGGCTGGATCCGTCCCGGGCGCCCCGTGATCGAGGCGTCCAGCGGTTCGACCGCCGTCTCCGAGGCCTACTTCGCGGGGCTCATCGGGGTGCCCTTCATCGCGGTCATGCCCCGCACGACGAGCGCCGAGAAGTGCCGCCTCATCGAATTCCACGGTGGCCAGTGCCACTTCGTGGACGACCCCCGGAGGATGTACGAGGCCTCGGCCGCCCTCGCGGCGGAGACCGGCGGCCACTACATGGACCAGTTCACCTACGCCGAACGGGCCACCGACTGGCGCGGCAACAACAACATCGCCGAATCGATCTTCCGCCAGCTGGAGCTGGAGCGGTTCCCGGAACCCGCATGGATCGTCGCCACGGCCGGCACCGGCGGCACCTCGGCGACCCTCGCCCGCTATGTGCACTACACGGGCCACGACACCCGCATCTGTGTCGCCGATCCGGAGAACTCGTGCTTCTTCGCGGGCTGGACCACGGGCGACCCCGACGTCACCTGTGACAGCGGCTCCCGGATCGAGGGCATCGGACGGCCCCGGATGGAGCCCAGCTTCGTGCCCGGTGCCATCGACCGGATGATGAAGGTCCCGGACGCCGCGGCGGTCGCCGCGGTGCGTGCCCTGGAGTGTGCCATCGGCCGCAAGGCGGGCGGCTCGACCGGCACCGGACTGTGGAGCGCGCTGAAGATCGTCGCGGAGATGGTGGCCCAGGGGCGCACCGGCAGTGTGGTCACTCTGCTGTGCGACCCGGGCGACCGCTATCTGGACAAGTACTACTCGGACACCTGGCTCGCCCAGCAGAAACTGGACATCGCGCCCTACTCGGCCGCGATCAGCTCGCTTCTGGAGACCGGGGTGTGGCCGGGCTGATCCCGGTGGCGCGCTCCGGCGCCGCCAGCCTGCGGTCCAGGGCGGTCATCGCGCCCTTGAAGGCGCGTCCGAGACCGCCGCGCGACCGCCTCAGCAGGAACCGGAGCGCGCCCGGCCCGTCGGCGGTGAAGGTCCACTGCACCCGGGTGCCCGTGCCCGCCGGGGTCAGCCGCCACTCCTCCAGGAGCGCACGGAGCCCGGGGGCGTTCGTCTCGTCGACCCGGTAGGCATAGACCTGGTGCGGCACCGCCGCGACGACCGTCTCCCGGAAGCGGCCGCCGCCCGCCAGGCGTACCTCGCGCCCGGCGCCTCCGTCCACCGGACGGATCGAACGCACCGCGGGGAACCACTCGCTCCACCCGGAGACGTCCTCCGTCAGGGCCTGGAAGACCTGCTCCGGGGGTGCGGCGATCTCGCGTGTGAACACCAGGCGCACGGGAGCGGTCCGAAGGAAGTCCGGCTCCACCGGGCGCAGACGGCGTGCCATGGGCGCGACCTCCTCACGGGGCGGCCAGCGGCCCCGGATCGAACAGCGTGGCCCGTCACCCTAGCTGGCGTACTGTCAGATGTCAGTACCGTCCTCGGACTCCCCGGCCACCACCAGCCGCAGATGCTCCGAGATCTCCGTCCGCGCCCCGGCCGGCAGTCCCGCGTCGGTCACCAGGGTGTCCACCTGGTCCAGTGAGGCGAACGAACTCAGGCCCACCGTGCCCCACTTGGTGTGGTCCGCGACCACCACGACCCGGCGCGCCGACTGCACGAGCCGCCGGTTGGTCTCCGCCTCCGCGAGATTCGGTGTCGACAGGCCCGCCTCCACCGATATGCCGTGCACCCCGAGGAAGAGCACATCGAAGTGGAGGGAGACGATCGCCTGGTCGGCCACGGGCCCCACCAGCGAGTCGGACGGGGTGCGCACCCCGCCGGTCAGGACGACGGTGGCGGCACCCTGCCGGGGTCCCGAGGTGCGCTGCGCCGAGTGGAAGACGTCCGCCACCCGCACCGAGTTGGTGACCACGGTCAGCTCGGGCACGTCCACCAGCCGGTGGGCCAGCGCATAGGTGGTCGTACCGCCGGAGAGGGCGATCGCCGTACCCGGTACGACCAGCTCGGCCGCGGCCCGCGCGATGTCCTCCTTGGCGGTCGGCTCCAGGCCCGACTTCGCCTCGAAGCCCGGCTCATGGGTGCTCGCCTCCACCACCGGGACCGCACCGCCGTGCACCTTCTCCAGCACACCCTGACGGGCGAGCGCGTCGAGATCGCGGCGGACCGTCATGTCGGAGACGCCGAGCTTGCGCGTCAGCTCGTTCACCCGGACGCCGCCGCGCCGTCGCACCTCGTCGAGGATCAGGGCACGGCGCTGCTCCGCGAGGAGGTTCGGATTCTCACTCACGTCCGCTCCGTTCCCCTTCATCCCGTTCTCACCCGAATTCCTGTCGAGGGGACGCCCATCTCGGCTTCCACAAGGACATTCTCCCGTCACCGGCGGGCCAGGAGATCTCATCCTCGCACGCGTCGCCACGGCGCGGGCCACCACCCGCACCCCGCGTCCCTCCCGGCCGTCGTCCCCCGGCGTTACCCCTATCGGCGGGTCTCCGCGCCGACAGGTGGACGTACGCCACGGCCGCTGCCCGGGCCACGGCCCGAGGGGACGCCGCCGGATCCGGACGGCGAGGGCGCCGGGGGACCGCCTCAGGGCAGTTCCGGCAGGTCCTCCGGGTAGAGCAGGGTCAGGTCCTCCGTGCTCGGGTCCGCCAGCTGGGCGACCCGGCCCGCATGCCGCTCCACCATCGCCTCGAACGTCCCCCGCGCGGTGCGCCCATTGCCGAACGCCGGTCCCTTGGGCAGCTCCGTGAAGTACTTCAGCAGCGCCTCGGAGGCTCCCGGGCCCAGCCGGTACTCATGCTCCTCGACCTGCTGCTCCACGATCCGCAGCAGCTCTCCGGGCCCGTAGTCACCGAAGGTGATGGTGCGCGAGAAGCGGGACGCCACACCGGGGTTGACGGAGAGGAACCGCTCCATCTCCGCCGTATAGCCCGCGACGATCACCACGACCGCCTCCCGGTGGTCCTCCATCAGCTTCACCAGCGTGTCGATCGCCTCACGCCCGAAGTCGCGCCCGGAGTCCTCCGGCGACAGCGCGTATGCCTCGTCGATGAAGAGCACTCCGCCCCGCGCCCGGTCGAAGGCCTCCTGGGTACGGATGGCGGTGGAGCCGATGTGCTCGCCGACCAGGTCGACCCGGGACACCTCGACGAGATGACCCTTCTCCAGCACCCCGAGCGAGGCCAGGATCTCCCCGTAGAGCCGGGCCACCGTGGTCTTGCCGGTGCCGGGCGAGCCCGTGAACACCAGATGGCGCCGCACGGAGGCCGCCTTGAGGCCCGCCTGCTGCCGACGGCGGCCCACCTCGATCATGTCGGTGAGCGCGCGCACCTCGCGCTTGACGCCCTCCAGGCCCACCAGCGCGTCGAGTTCCCCGAGCACGGCCTTCGAGGTGCGCGTCGGCTTCTCCGGCGCCGGGGCGGCCGCAACGACGGGCTCCTGCTCGGTGGAGCGCTGGCCCGGGATGGCGCCCAGCAGGCCGGTCTGCCGGGTCGTCGGCTGCACCGCGGGCTCCTGGGCCACCGCGGGCCGCAGCCCGGCGCTCTCGTCGCTGGTGCAGTCCTCGACGATCGCGGCGCCGCCGGAGGCCCCCGGGCCGCCGTCCGCGAACTCGTAGCCCCCGCGCGAGCACCGCTCCGTGCGGCACTTGCGCAGCGTCGCGCGGCAGCCGTCGATCACATGGAAGCCGTAGCCGCCGCTGTCCGCGACCCGGCAGCTGAGGAAGCTGCCCCGGCCACCCGCGGAGACATAGAAGCCCGCCTCCGCCGACGAGGTCACGGTGCAGCGCTCGATGGTGGGATCGGCGCCCTTGGTGACGATCACGCCCGTCTGGGTGGCGTCGACGGTGCAGCCGGACAGGGTGCCGCCGCTGCCGTGGTCCCGGAACCAGGCGCCCGTCGCCGCCTCCCGGATCCGGCAGTCGTCCAGCTGCGCGGTGGCCCCGTCGCTCACCGACACCGCGGTGTTGCGCACCTGCGTGAGGTCGCTGTCCACCACGTCCACCCGCGAACCGCGGTCGAGGACGAACAGGGCGTCGGGCACGTCGTGCACCCGGCAGCCCTCCAGGACCGCGGTGGCGCCGTCACTGACCCACACCGCCGGATAGTCGCCGGTGGAGTCGAAGATCTCGCACTGGTTGGCGTCCACCCGGGTGCCCGGGTCCCACACCGACAGGCCGTTGCGCCCGAACTGCCGCACCGTGGTGCGGGTGAGCGTCAGCACCGAGCGGGAGCGCAGGTCGACCGCGTTCTCCGGGATGTCGTGGATACGGCAGTCGGCGAGGGTCAGCACCGCGTCGGTGTCCAGCGTGATGCCGTCCGCGGTGGTCCGGTGCACCTCGCAGTCCGTCAGATGCGCGGCGGCCCGGCCGGTGATCTGCACCCCGGAGCCCCGGACCTCGTACACCTCGCAACCGACCGCCTCCAGCGCGGAGTTCTCCCCGGTCGCCGACAGTCCGGCGCCCGAGGTGTGGTGCACCCGGCAGCGCTCCAGCCGGGGATGGGCACCACCGCGGACCGCCACGCCGGACTGGGCGGCCGCCACGACCTCGCACTCCTCGAACACCCCGCCGCCGCCGTCGACGACGGCGATGCCGATCCCCGCCGGGTTGTCGACCGTGCAGCGGCGGACCGTGGGGCGCGCGCCGCCCCGGACCTCTATGCCGGCCGCCGACCGCGTCATGATCCGCACGCCCGTCAGCTCCGGGGTGCCCGCCTCCACGAGCAGCGCGGGCGCGGCGGCGTCCTGGCCCTCGATGTGCAGGTCCTGCACCACGGCGGAGGCCCGCACGGTCAACGGCACACCGTCCACCGGCGCGATCCGCACGGAGCCGGGGGACCCCTCCGGACCGCGCAGCGTCACGGCCCGCTGCACCACCAGGTTCTCCCGGTAGGTGCCGGGAGCGACGGTGAGCACATCGCCATCGCCCGCGGCCTCCAGGGCGGCGGCGAGCGACGGGTACTCACCTGTGCGGCGCCGCCACCGCGAGGTGCCGGTGTGCGTCACCTGGACCGTGCCCTGTGCCATGGCGCTGTTGTGCCCCCACCTCTGTTCACGCGGGATCTCGCGAAGATGCCGGACAGCGGAACAGCCCGGCCCGGTCCACCGTAGCGTGCGCGGACGCGCCTGGTTGACCGGAGTCCGCGGGCCGTCAACTGCCCGCCTCGGTGCGGCCCCAGTCCGGGCCCGTCCTGTTCCACGCCTGGTCCCACAGCGCGTACCGGCGCAGCCGCATGCGCCAGAGGATCAGCAGGCGGCCGCACTCCACGAGGCCCGCTGCTCCCGCCGCCGCGCCGACCCCGGCCAGCAGGGCGTGCGACGTGGCGGTGGCACGGTCCAGCGGGCGGGGGGTTATTCGGCCGTGCTCGTCGGTCCAGATGGCGAACCGGTCGCCCCGGTGCGGGGTTTCGAGGTCGGCCAGGGTCGTGCCCTCGCGGGGGGTGCCGTCGGGGGCGGTCCAGTGGGCGAGTACCCGGCTCTGCGTCCGCCGTGTCGACGGCGAATCGGGATCCTCCAGCGCGGTGAGGCCGAGTGATCTGACGACAGTGGCCGCCACGAGGTGGCGAGTGCGCTGCTCGTCCCGTACCGACCGCTGAAGGGAGTCCTGGGCGGCCGTCCCGATTGCCGCTCCCGCCACCGGCACTACGATCAGGGTCACGACCAGCGCTACCAGGGCCAGCCAGGCCTCGGCCAGGTCGGTCGGACGGCGCAACGGATTGCTCCGCCACCGCCACAGACCACGAATCGCTCGCATCGTCCCGCACCCCCTTCCCGCCCGTCTTAGCGCCCCGGCCACCCCCGTGTGTGCGGAACCGGTGAAGAGAGGTCGATGTCACCCCTCCTTGCGTTCACTGATCCTTCATGAACGTCACCCACGGGCACAACGACCACACAGGCCGCCCCGGTTCCCGCCCGCGGGGCGAATACCGAGGGGTGTGCCCCAGTGAGGGGGTGTGTCCCGGCGAAGGGGGTGCCTCGTCGCGGGGGCCGCGTCTCAGCGCGGAGCCAAGGCCGACCTCAGGCGAGGACCACGACCGGATCGCCCACGCGGATCGTGCCCGGGGTCAACGGCACCAGGTTCTGGCCGAAGATCAGTCGGCCGTCGATGCGCCGATGGCGGCCCAGGGTGCGCAGGGGTTCCTTGCCGCGCTCGGCGGTTTCCTGGTCGGTGGTGGTCACGACGCAGCGCCCGCACATCTTGGCGACCCGGAACTCCACCTCGCCGATCGCGACCCGCTCCCAGTCGTCCTCGTCCCAGGGCGCCGTGCCGGACACGACGACATTCGGCCGGAACCGGTTCATGGGCAGCGGAGCCTCATGGGGGTGGTCCCCCTGGGCGATCAGGGAGTTGAGGGATCGCAGTGAGGCGAGGGTGGTGAGCAGCAGGGGGAAGCCGTCGGCGAGGCTGACGGTCTCGCCCGGCCGTCCGAAGGGCGGCTCGATGGGGCGGCGGTGCGAGGGGTCGTCGAGATGGACGAGGGTCACCCGCTCACCGAGGTACGCGCTGAACCACTCGCTCGCCCCGGAGCCGGCCGGAACGGTCTCGATCTTCTCGCCCGACCACTTCGCGATCGTCGTGCCGAAGGGCTCGGGCACCTCCACGATCAGCTCGTCCCGGCCGGAGGCGGACACCCGGACACCCCCGTCGGGCAGGGTCTCGGCCGTGGCCAGCGCAAGGCGCGGCTGCTCGCGCTGGGTGACCACCTTGCCCGACTCGTCGATGAGCGCCCACCGGCGGTCCCCCGCCAGACCCCACGGCTCCACGACAGCCTGGGGGAGTTGCCGGCCCCGCAGAGCCTTGACGGGATGGACGTGGATCGAGTGCAGCGTCGGCATCGGCATCGGCATGAGGCCATCGTGCCACTGCGCACCGACGGCCTCACGGCGTGACGTGCGTCAGTATCCGCGGTACTGCTGACCGTTGTTGTACGGATCCTGGTAGGGCGCCGGGGCCGGGCGCTGCGCCGCGGGGCGCATCGCCTCGTACCCGCCGGGGGCGGCCATCGGTCGCGGCTGTTGCATCTGCTGCATCTGCTGCGGTCCGGGGTAGCCGCGCGGACCCGTCTGCTGCGGGATGTACGCGGTAGGGGCCTGCTGCATCGGGACGGGCTGCGGAACCTGGGGGTAGCCGTAGGCCGGGACCTGGGGGGACGGAGCGGCCGGCAGGGCCGGAAGCGCCGACGGCAGCGCGGGCAGATTGCTGCCCGGCATGTCGTACGCGGAGGGTACCCGGATCGGCGCGATCTGCGGGGTGCCCCGCTCGGCGACGAGCTTGTCGTAGATCGGAGTGTCCGGGAAGGGCGACGCGGAGTAGTAACCGCCGCCATAGGTGGAGCGGGGGGAGGTCATGGCACATAAGTTAAGCCCACGATGTGCTGGTTGGGGAGACCGATAAGAGGGTTGTTTTCCGTGCCCGGGGTGACGCCGGATCCCCAATGCGAGCGAACGTGGCAAAAAAGGGCAGCAATCGATGTTTGGATCGTGTAAAGGCCGAGTTCCCAAAGGGTTACCGGCGGTTGGCCGCGGGTGTCCGGTGCGGGTGTGAGGTGTTCCGCGCCCGGGAGAATAGGTTGTCCGCAGCGGATACGGCGGACCCGGCCGGACCACTTCCCGGCGGGGCGACAGGTAATGGGGGTGGACATGTCAATGTCAAAGGGATCCAACCTCCCGGTGCCGGCCACGGCCCTGCGCGTCGAATTGAGCCGGAGCTCCGGACCGGGCGTTCCCGACGCGGACGCCTCGGCGCTGCTGCTGGTCGCCGGGAAGGTCCGTACCGACGGCGACTTCGTCTTCTACAACCAGCCGGTCCACGCCTCCGGCGCGGTGCGTCACGACGGCAAGCGGAGTCTGGACGGCCAGGTGACCGACACCCTGCTCGTCGACCTGGCGCGCCTCGAACCCGCGATCGAGACCGTGGTGCTCGCCGCCTCCGCCGACGGCGGGACGTTCGGGGAGGTGCCCGGCCTCTCCATCCGCGTACTCGACGCCGAACGGGGAACGGAGGTGGCGCGCTTCGACCCCACCGCGACCGTGGAGACCGCCTTCGTCCTCGGGGAGTTCTACCGCCGCCAGGGCGCCTGGAAGTTCCGTGCCGTCGGGCAGGGCTACGGCAGCGGTCTGGAGGGCCTCGCCACCGACTACGGAATCACGGTCGACGAGCCGCAGCACACCGCCCCCGGACAGCCTGGCTCCCGACAGCCCGGCCTCCGACAGCCCGAACCCGGGCAGCCCGAACCCCGGCAGCCCGGATCCCGACACCCCGAGCCGCAGCGCCCCGAGCCGTCCGCCGTTGCCGCCGACGCGGGTACCCCGCCGTCCGCCGCCCCGGTCCGCCTCACCAAGGTCACGCTCACCAAGCAGGCGCCCTCCGTCTCGCTGGCCAAGCAGGGCGGCACCTCCGGAGCGCTGCGGGTGAACCTCAACTGGCAGACCCGGAGCCAGTTCCCGGGCTGGGGGAAACGCGGCCGGGCCGCGGACCCGCACGCCACCCTCGACCTGGACCTGTGCGCGCTCTACGAGCTGTCCGACGGCAGCAAGGGGGCCGTCCAGGCCCTCGGCAACGCCTTCGGCTCCTTGCACCGGCCGCCGTACATCCATCTCGACGGCGACGACCGCACCGGCGGTGGCGAGTCCGGCGAGAACCTCACCGTCAACCTCGACCACACGCAGAGCTTCCGACGCATCCTCATCTTCGTCACCATCTACGAGGGCGCCCGCTCCTTCGCCGATCTGCACGCCACGGTGACGCTCCGGCCGCAGCACGGCGCACCCGTCGAGTTCTCCCTCGACGAGTGCACGGTGCCCTCGACGGTGTGCGCCCTCGCTCTCATCACCCACACCGGCGGCGAACTGGTCGTCCGGCGCGAGGCCCGCTATCTGGTGCCCGAGCGCGGCGTGAGCCCCCAGCGCACGATCGACGCCGCCTACGGGTGGGGCATGAACTGGACCCCCGGCAGAAAGTGACCCCACCGCCCGCCGCCCCGGCGGGCGGCCCGCTCACCCCTCCTCAAGTGCCGCGTCGGGCCTGGCATAGGTGCGGCCCTTCCAGGCCGCGCCGCGCCCCCGGTGGTGCTGTAACGCCGAATCGACCGTCATCAGCAGATAGAGGAAGGCGGTGACCGGAAGCAGCACCGCCAGCCACACCGGCTGCCGGTAGTGGCGCAGCATCGGGATGTACGTCACCGTCATCACCAGCTTCGCCAGGCCCCCGACCACCATCGCGGTGGTGACCCCGCTCACCAGGCCCGCCACGATGGTCAGGGACGGCACCAGATACACCAGGGTGAGCCCCAGCACCGTGCCCACGAGCAGCAGCGGGCTGTGCCTCAGCTGCGCGTAGGCGCTGCGCGAGACCATCCGCCACAGGTCGCGCAGATGCGGATAGGGGCGCACGCTTTCGACCCGTTCGGCCAGCCCCAGCCAGATGTGGCCGCCCCCGGCCTTGACCGCGCGTGCCAGCGCCACATCGTCGATCACGGCCCCCCGGATGGCGTCGGGGATCCGTGCCCGCTCGGCCGCCTCGGCCCGCAGCAGCACACAACCGCCCGCGGCCGCCGCCGTCCGTGCCCCGCGCACCGCGATCCACCGGAAGGGATACAGCTGCGCGAAGAAGTAGACGAAGGCGGGCACGACCAGCCGCTCCCAGACGCTGTCCACCCGCAGCCGGGCCATCTGCGAGACCAGATCGAAGCCGCCGGTGCGCGCGGCCGCCACCAGCTCCCGCAGACTGTCGGGCGCATGCGCGATGTCGGCGTCCGTCAGCAGTAGATACTCCGGATCGCGCGCGCGTGCGAGAGAGATGCCGTGCCGCACGGCCCACAGCTTGCCCGTCCAGCCCGCGGGCGGCTCACCGGGCGAGGCGACCGTGAGCGGCAGCCCCCCGTGCCGCTCGGCCAGCGCCCGGGCCAGTTCTCCGGTGCCGTCCGAACTGCCGTCGTCGATCAGAAAGACCTCGGCCCGGCCGGGATAGTCCTGCGCGAGCAGCGACGGAAGGCTGTGCGGCAGGACGGCGGCCTCGTCCCGGGCCGGTACGACCACACAGACGGACGGCCACGACTCCGGCTCCCGGCGCGGGGGCAGCCGTAGATCCGTGCGCCAGAAGAAGCCCTGGCCGAACAGCAGCCACAGCCAGGAGAGCAGTGACACGACGGCGATCCACACAAGGGCAGTCACCCGTCGCAGTCTGCCCCACGAAGGGGCCCGTCGAGGCTCATCGACTATGGTTGCGGGGTGAAGATCGCGCTGATGGACTCCGGAATCGGACTGCTGCCGGCTGCCGCGGCGATGCGGCGTCTGCGGCCCGACGCAGATCTCGTGCTCTCACTGGACCCCGAGGGGATGCCCTGGGGACCGCGCACTCCCGAGGACCTGACCCGGCGGGCCCTGGCCGTCGCCGAGGCCGCCGCCGCGCTGCGGCCCGACGCCCTGATCGTCGGCTGCAACACCGCGTCCGTGCACGCCCTGCCCGCCCTGCGCACCCTGCTGGAGCCCGGAGTGCCGGTCATCGGCACGGTTCCCGCGATCAAGCCCGCCGCTGCGGGCGGCGGACCGGTCGCCATCTGGGCGACGCCCGCCACCACCGGAAGCCCCTACCAGCGCGGTCTGATCCGGGACTTCGCGGACGGCGTCGACGTTGCCGAGGTCCCGTGTCCCGGACTCGCGGACGCCGTGGAGAAGGCGGACGAGGCGGCGATCGACGCGGCCATCGCGGCGGCCGCCGCACGCACCCCGGCCGAGGTGACGACCCTGGTCCTCGGCTGCACCCACTACGAGCTGGTCGCCGAACGGATCCGCGCCGCCGTGCAGCAGCCCGGCCGCCCGCCGCTGGTGCTGCACGGTTCCGCGGGCGCGGTCGCCGCACAGGCGCTGCGCCGCCTCGGCGCGGACGTGACTCCCGGGGTCACCGCGGCCGCCCAGGTCACCGTGCTGCTCAGCGGCCGCGAGGGCGCACTGCCGCCCGCGGCGCTGGCCTACGACGAGGGCAGGCTCCTCCAGGCGGTCCGTACGGGCGGGTGAGGACCGGCCCCCGGGCCGCACGTCCGACCGCCGCGCCTTCCGGGCCGGTGACGCTGTGCGACGCCATGCCTGTGCTCCGAAACATGGGTACCCTCAAGGGCATGAGGGACCACCCCGACGGTGACCGGGCCTCGCAGTCCGAGATCTGGACCGGACGCGCCACGAACCGCGTCCAGTGGCTCGCCGCGCTCGGCGGTGCCGCCTGCCTGGGACTGGGGGTCGAACTCGCCGTCGACTCGGCCTGGTCCTCCGGTGTCGTCCCGCTGGTCATGTCGGTCGTGGGCTGTATCGCGGCCGGTCTCCTCGTTCTCTTCGGCACGCTGGCGTTCGTGCATGTCGCCGTCAAGGTGGACAGGGAATGCCTGGAGGTGCGCTGCGGCCACATCGGACTGCCGCGCCGCCGCATCCCCCTCTCCCTCGTCGCCGGGGCCGACTTCGCCCCCCGGGTGACCCCGCGCCAGTGGGGCGGCTGGGGCTATCGCTGGCGGCCCGAGAAGGGCACCGCCGTCGTCGTACGGCGCGGAGAGGGTGTGGTGCTGCGCCTGTGGGACGGCCACACCTTCACGATCACCGTGGACAACGCGGAATCCGCGGTACGGGTCATCCGCGCCCGGCTCCAGCGGAGCCTGCCGGGCCCCACGCACTGACCACATCGGTCCGCCGGCCCCCTTCTCCTTCTCCTCCTCTTTCTTTACTGCTGCGCCGGTGACCTCTTTCTCTGCTGCTGCGTCCGTGGGCAGAAACGTTGCGGCAGAAAGGTAGGAACAAAACGGGCGAAAGGGTGATGAAGGCCACGTGCTTCGGGGCGGGCCCGAGCTGTCCGGCCCTTGGTCACCGGCCGTACACTCACCCGGGTGACCGTCACCGCAACTCCCGTGGACGAGCCGGAACAGCTCGAACCCCAGGCCGCACCCGCACCCCGTGGTGTCCGCCGGGCGCAGCGCCTGATTCCGGCCGCCGCAGCCGCCCTCGCCGGAGTACTGCTCTACGTCAGCTTTCCGCCCCGGCATCTGTGGTGGCTCGCCCTCCCGGCCTTCGCCCTCTTCGGCTGGGTCCTGCGCGGCCGCACCTGGAAGGCGGCCCTGGGCCTCGGCTACCTGTTCGGCCTGGGCTTTCTGCTGCCGCTGCTGGTGTGGACCGGCGTGGAGGTGGGCGCCGGTCCATGGCTCGCGCTCGTCGTGGTGGAGGCCGTCTTCGTCGCGCTCGTCGGTGCGGGCATCGCGTGGGTCTCCCGGCTGCCCGCCTGGCCGGTGTGGGCGGCCGCCGTGTGGATCGCGGGAGAGGCGGTCCGCGCCCGGGCGCCCTTCGGCGGCTTCCCCTGGGGAAAGGTCGCCTTCGGCCAGGCGGACGGCGTCTTCCTGCCGCTCGCCGCGGTGGGCGGCACCCCGGTGCTCGGCTTCGCCGTCGTCCTGTGCGGATTCGGTCTCTGCGAGATCCTGCGCCTCGTCCTGGAGAGCAGGCGCCATGCGGGCGCCCTGCGACGCGGAGCGGCCGTCGCCGCCCTGCTGAGCGTCGCCGCCCCCGTGGCCGGAGCCGTCGCCGCGCGCTCCCTGGTCAGCGACAAGGCCGAGGACGGCACCACGACCGTCGCCGTCATCCAGGGCAATGTGCCGCGCTCGGGCCTCGAGTTCAACGCCCAGCGGCGTGCCGTGCTCGACTACCACGTACGCGAGACCGAGCGCCTGGCCGAGCGGGTGCGGGCGGGCCGGGTGGCGCGGCCGGACCTGGTGCTGTGGCCGGAGAACTCCTCCGACATCGACCCCTTCGCCAACCCCGACGCCGCCGCCGTGATCAGCGGCGCGGCCCAGGCGATCGGCGCGCCCATCTCGGTGGGCGGTGTCGTCGAGCGCGGCGGCAAGCTCTACAACGAGCAGATCCTGTGGGACCCGGAGAAGGGCCCCGTCGACACCTACGACAAGCGGCAGATCCAGCCGTTCGGCGAGTACCTCCCGCTGCGCTCGCTGCTCGGCGACATCAACAAGAACTGGACGTCCATGGTGCGCCAGGACTTCAGCCGCGGACACAAGCCGGGCGTCTTCACCATGGCGAACGCCAAGGTCGGCCTGGTCACCTGCTATGAGGCCGCCTTCGACTGGACGGTGCGCTCCACCGTCACCGACGGCGCCCAGCTCATCTCGGTCCCCAGCAACAACGCCACCTTCGACCGCAGCGAGATGACCTACCAGCAGCTCGCCATGTCCCGGGTGCGCGCCGTCGAACACAGCCGGACTGTCACCGTCCCGGTGACCAGCGGTGTCAGCGCCGTCATCATGCCGGACGGCAGGATCACCCAGCGGACCGGCATGTTCGTGGCCGACTCACTCGTCCAGAAGGTGCCGCTGCGCTCCTCGCAGACCCCCGCCACGCGGATGGGCACCCTGCCCGAGGCGGCGCTCGTGCTGCTGGCGGCCGCCGGGCTCGGCTGGGCCGCGGCATCGGCGGCGCGCGGCCGCCGCACCCGCACCGCCCAGGACGGCGGTGTCCAGGACGGCGGCACCCGGGGCGTCGGCGCCCAGGACCAGGAGGTCTCGGAGGACGCCCGATAGGGTTCCCGTATGGCTACTCCGGAATTCATCAGGACCCTGCGCGCCTCCGCGGGCCATCAGCTGCTCTGGCTTCCCGGAGTCACCGCCGTGGTCTTCGACGACGACGGCAGGGTCCTGCTGGGGCGCCGGGCCGACAACGGGCAGTGGTCGGTGATCGGCGGCATACCGGAACCGGGGGAGCAGCCCGCCGCCTGCGCGGTACGCGAGGTGTACGAGGAGACGGCGGTCCGGTGCGTCGCCGAACGCGTCGTCCTCGTCCAGGCATTGACCCCGGTGACCTACGCCAACGGGGACACCTGCCAGTACATGGACATCACCTTCCGCTGCCGCGCCGTGGGCGGCGAGGCGCGGGTCAACGACGACGAGTCGCTGGACGTGGGCTGGTTCGCGGTGGACGCGCTGCCGGACCTCAACGAGTTCGGGCTGCTGCGCATCAAGCAGGCGCTGTCGGACGCTCCCACCTGGTTCGATCCCACACAGCCGCTGAATACCCCGGATCCGCTGTAAAACAAGGGGGTTGACCCCATGCCGGATGGCGGTGCCGCTGCCTAGGCTGACCGTATGACCGTCTTCCGCCCCCTCCCGGCTTCCGATGCCCCCTCCCTCGACCTCGACGGCCGGACCGCCCTGGTCACCGGTGCCGCAGGCGGCATCGGCCGTGCCTGCGCGCTGCGCCTCGCGGCCGCCGGGGCCAAGGTCAGAGCGGTGGACCGGGACCCGGCCGGGCTCGACGCGCTCACCGACGCGGCCGCCGGTCTGCCCGGCGCCGTCGAGTCCCACGTCCTCGACCTCACCGACCTGGACGCGGCCGAAGCCGCCGCCTCGGGCACGGATGTCCTGGTCAACAATGCCGGGCTCCAACTGGTGCGCCCCCTGGAGGAGTTCCCGCCCGAGGTCTTCCACACCGTCCTCACGGTGATGCTGGAGGCGCCCTTTCGGCTGATCCGCGGCGCCCTGCCCCATATGTACGGGCAGGGCTGGGGCCGTATCGTCAACATCTCGTCGGTGCACGGACTGCGCGCCTCCGCCTTCAAGTCGGCGTATGTCGCCGCCAAGCACGGGCTCGAAGGGCTCTCCAAGACCGCGGCCCTGGAAGGCGCCCCCCACGGTGTCACCTCGAACTGCGTGAACCCGGCCTATGTCCGCACGCCTCTCGTGGAGAAGCAGCTCGCGGACCAGGCGCAGGCGCACGGGATATCCGAGGAGCGTGTGCTGTCCGAGGTGCTGCTCCAGGACACGGCCGTCAAGCGGCTCATCGAACCGGAGGAGGTCGCCGAGGCCGTGGCCTATCTGTGCGGCCCAGCGGCATCCTTCATCACCGGTACCTCACTGGTCCTCGACGGCGGCTGGACGGCCCACTGAGTCACACCTCCACGTGGGCCACGTGGGCGGGCCGCGACGAGAGGATGCGCCGGAGGGCCGCCCGCAGTTCCGTGTCGTCGGCGGGCGGCTTCGGCGCCTGCCAGGCGATATGGGCGTCGGGACGGACCAGGAGGGCTCCGGTCGCGGCGACACCGAACCTTTCCGTCCAGTCCTCCCTGCTCCACGGGGTCGGGGTCCGTTGGCCGGAGTCCGCCGGTGACCTCAGGACGACGGGCAGACCGGCTGCCCGCGCGGTGTCCGCCTGCCGCTGCCAGTCGGCGTCGGGCGTACGGGTGAGCAGGGTGAAGCCGCGGCCGACGAGGTCCAGCGTGGAGGTTCCGGGGGCGCTGGCGATCCGCAGGTGGGGGAGGCGCGTTCCCGGCCCGCTGCCGGGGTGCTCGTTCTCCGGGTCCAGCGGCGGACGCTCAGCGGTGTCGGTGTCGGTGTCGGTGTCGGTGTCGGTGTCGGTGTCGGTGAGGACCGCGGTGGAGCGGTAGGCCGCGGTGAGCAGCAGTTGGTCGTCGATCCGGTAGCTGGTGCGGGCGCGGGAGTTGGCCAGGGACAGGTCGATGACCTGCCGGGCGACGGGACGGCGTTCAGCCTGGTAGGTGTCGAGCAGTTGCTCACCGGCCGTTCCCGCAGTGACCAGGGCGAGCTTCCAGGCCAGGTTGTCCGCGTCGCCGATTCCGGTGTTCATGCCGTGCCCGCCGGTCGGGGGTGCCACATGGGCCGCGTCGCCCGCTATCAGCACCCGTGATCTGCGGTAGGCCGTGGCGAGTCGGGCGTCCATGCGCCAGGTCATGGTGTCGCGGACGGTGACGTCGAGGTGGGGCAGGCCCGCCGCTTCCCGGACCAGGCGGGCCAGTTGGCGCCGGTCGGCCGACAGCTCCTCGATGTCGTCGCGCCCGGGGTCGTAGGGGTGCTGGTAGATCCAGTGCCGGTCGTTGTCGACGGCCAGGAAGCCGCCCCGTCCCGGCTCGGTGAGGAAGTACGACGCGCTGGCCCGGTCCGCCACGACCTCTCCGAGCGGAGCCTCGAACCGGACGCTGAGGAAGTGGCCCAGGCCGGTGGGCCCCTCCATCGCGATCCCGGCCCCGGAACGGACGGCGCTCGCCGCGCCGTCGCAGCCGACCAGCCACTCGGTGCGCACGGTGTGCCGCTCGCCGGTGGTCCGGTCCTCCAGTTCCGCGCGCACGCCGTCCCCGTCCTCGGCGAAGGAGAGCAACCGGGTGTTGAACGCGAGGGCGTCCGGCGCGAGTTCACGGGCACGTCGCAGCAGTACGGTCTCCAGCGCGTCCTGGGGGCAGATCAGTCCCGGCGACGGGGTGTACTCGGGGCTCTGCTCCGGATCGGCCGACAGCCCGGTGCGGACGAAGTCCGGGTCGACAAGGGTCCGGCCGCGGTAGAAGAAGACCTGCGAGGCGGGAAGTCCGGCCTGCCGGATGTCCTCCTCCAGGCCGCAACTCCGGAAGATCTCCATGGAACGCGCCGACACTCCACGGGCCTTGGGATGCCGCGAGACACCCGGATGCGCTTCGACGAGCAGATGGCGCACACCGTACTCGGACAGCAGAAGCGACAAGGTCAGACCGACCGGGCCGCCGCCGACGATCAGTACGGGTGTCGCTGCCGGACATCGCATGACCACTCCTCCGTAACGCCAAGCTAGTTTTTTTGAAGTTACCATGGGTGGCGATCGATCAGGAAAGGAGGGCCCCATGGCCCAGGACACCGGTGGCAACCCCCGAGGCCTCTACTTCCTCACCGACCTCGCGAACACCGTCCGCGACGACCCCGAAGCGGCCGCGGCCGACCTCCAGGCCATCCTGGAACGCCACGGCGGCCCCGCCTTCCAACTGACCGACACCGACGCCCGGGAACTCCGCGAGGCCACCGCCCACCTGATCGCCATCCTCACCACCCACGACCCGGACGAGGCGGCCGAGGCAATCAACACCCTGCTCGACCGCTACCCGGCCCGCCCCCGCCTCGTCCGCCTGCCTGACCGCCCCTGGTCACTGCACACCCAGCCGCCCCCCACCGCAGACCTCACCCACTGGCTCCTCTCCACCAGCGCCCTCGCTCTCGCCCTGTGGCTCAGCGAACGCGGCACCTGTGCCTGGGGCGAGTGCGCCGCGCCCGACTGCGACCACTTCTTCATCGACACCGGCCGCCGCACTCCGCAACGCTTCTGCACCCCGCGCTGCGCCACCCGCGTCCGCGTCGCCGCCCACCGAGCCCACCACGCGACCGGCTGACCCGGCCGCCGTAGAAGGCTCCCGGCAGAACCCCAGGGTTTTTCCCCGGTCCGCCGATGCGCCGGCCGCGCGAGTCTTGCGGGAACACGACGGCACCTTCACACGGGACACAGGATGAGGCTTGTACGGCGAGGCGCGGACCTCGGACGCTCGGACGGGAGGGGCCCCGCGCGGAAGGGCGGTGGCGGGGGCGGCCGGGGTCCCGTCCTGCGGACGCGGCGGAGCAGCCGGTGAACGACGGCACGCGTGACGCGCGCATCTCGGTGATCCTGACCCTGCTCGCGCGGCAGGGAGAGCTTCAGGTCCGTCTGCTGCCCGCGGTCCTCGGCGTATCGGGCCCCACCGTCCGCCGGGACCTGGCGGTGATGGAGGAGAACGGTCTCGTCCGGCGCTCCTACGGGCGGATCGCCGCGGCCCGCCGCAGCGCCGAGCTTCCCGTCGGGCTGCGTCAGTCGCGGAACACCGAGGCGAAACGCCGCATCGGGGTCCTGGCCGCCTCCCTGATTCCGAACGGCCCGCTCACGGTCGCGCTGAGCGGTGGCAGCACGGTCGGCTGTGTCGCCAGGATCCTGGCCGGACGACCGGACCTCACGGTGGTCACCAACGGCCTGGACACGGCCACCTCCCTCACGGCACGCCAGCTGGTGAAGGTCGTGGTCACCGGCGGCACGGCGCGGCCGCTGGCGAACGACCTCGTCGGCAAGGCCGCCGAACGCACGCTGCGCACCTACACGTTCGACTACGCGGTTGTCGGCGCCGACGGCATCAGTCCGGTCGGAGGATTCACCCAGCACAGTGTGAGCGGGGCGAAGGTCGACCGCATCATGCTGGAACAGGCGGAGCACACCATCATCGTGGCCGACAGTTCGAAGCTGGGCCGACTGCACCAGGCGAAGATCGCCGATATCGAGTCCGTGCACACCATGGTCACCGACGCGCACGCCAACGCGGACATGGTCGCGTCGCTCCGCAGACTCGGCCTCAACACCGTCCTGGTCGCCGTGCCGCCGACCGCCGGACCCGGATCCGGACCCGGGCAGCGCCGTACGGGCTGAATGGGCAGGCCGGCCCAGTCACTCGTCGACGGCCCGGATGCGCCGACGCAGTTCTCTGCGGTTGTGCACCCCTGTCTTTCCGAAGATGCTCCGGAGGTGGTACTCGACCGTTTTCACGCTGAGGGTCAGCTCGTCCGCGATCTCCTGATTGGTGTGGCCGAGGCCCACCAGATGGCTCACCTGGCGTTCGCGCGGGGTGAGCAGTTCCAGCTCCTCCACCCGGCCGGGTGCGGGCAGCGCGGCCCGGCGTTCGGCCCGGAACTCGGTGAGGAAGGGACGGGCACCGAGCCGCGTGAAAACTGCTTCCGCCGCGGCGAAGCGCTCCTCCGCGAGGCCGGTCCGGCCCAGCCCGGCGGCGACGCGTCCGTAGGCGGTGTCCACCAGAGCGCGGAGCAGGGGAATGTCCCGGCCGGGCGGGAGGGCGCGGACCGCTTCCTCGTATCGGCGCGCGGCATCCTCGCGGTCGCCCGCGGCCTCCGCCAGACGGCCGCGCAGCCATGCGTCCGCGACGGCCGGCAAGGGGTTCGCGGCGCCCGTCACGGCGCGCAGGGCGTCCAGGGCGGTGCGCGCCAGGTCGGCCAGCCCGCACACGATGAGCGACTCGGCCAGGAAGGGGAGCCATCCCGTGGCGACGACGCGTACGCGTTCCGAGTGGTCGGAGAGTTCGGCCACGGACTGAAGAGCGGTGACGACCCCGCGGTGGTCTCCTCGCGCCCGGGCGCCCATGGCCCGGGCCATGGCGGTGTTGTACAGCGGCCCGGCGAAGTCCAGGTGTGTGGCCAGCTCCTGAGTCTGCGTCAGGCAGGCTTCGGCCACAGCCTCGTTGCCCCGGAACGCTTCGAGGACGGAACGCAGGGACCACAGCGCGGCCATGTCGAAGCGGCGGCCCTGCTCGTCGTCGAGGGCGGCCTCGATCCCGTCGATCGCCCGGTCCCAATCGCCGTTCAGCAGACGGCACATGGCCAGATGCAGTGCGGCGCCGACACCGAAGAGACGGGCGCCGCCGGTCCGGCCGCGGACCAGGGCCATGGTGAGATCGGTCGTCGCGGCCGCCGTCCGGCCGTCCGCGAGCCGCAGGATGCCGCGTACGGTGAGGCAGGCAACGTCGTCCTCGCCGATCCCGTCCGCCTCCTCGGGGAGGTCCGCCAGCCGCGCGAGGCCGCTGTGCGCACCGTGCTGAAGCGCGGCTCCGTACGCGATCAGGGCTTCGGCCGACCGGTCCGTGCCCGGCGGGACGACGATGTCCGGGGCCCCGCACGGCGTAGGGGCGGCGGCGCGGTCTTCGGCGTGGCCGTCGGTGCGGTTGTCGGTGGGGTTGTCGGCGCGGGGCGTGGCGCGGGTGGTGTTCGCGGCCGCCGTGGCGTCCGCCGCCCTGTTCGCCGCCCCGTCCCTCGCGCCGTCCGCCGTACCTTCCCTCGTTCCGTCCGCCGTCGTGGCCGTCGTTTCGTTCCGGCGGAGGAGGGACAGTGCCTGTCCGGCACGGCTCGCGGCGGCCTCGCCCTGTCCCAGGATCGCGTGCACCATGGCCACTTCGGCGAGGACCACGGCGCTCTGGCCCGGGTGCCCGGTGCGCAGGGACTGGTGTGCCCGGTCCAGCAGACGTCGAGCGGAGTTGAGCCGGCCCGAGGCGAATTCGGTCAGCCCGAGTGCCTCGTCCCGCCAGGGGCACGGGCCGCAGGCGGCCACGGCGTCGGCATGGTGGGCCGCCTCGGTGTCGGCACCGGCCCAGAACAGCAGCCGGACCGCGCCAAAGAGCAGATGGCCTGAGAAATGCCCGTCAGTACAAGGCAGTTGAGCCGCCGACGACAGCAGCCGCGCGGCGGGCAGCAGGCGTCCCTCGGCGACCTCCTCCTCGACCACGCGCAGCAGGTCCGCCGCCAGCCCGCGGTCCAGGGTGCCCGCGGTCGCCACCCGGTGCGTCAGGCTCTGCCTCCGGTCGACGGCGCCGGCCGCGGCCCGGTGCAGCAGGTGACGGCGGGCGGAGGGCAGGGCGGCGTACAGGGCGTCGCGGAACGCGGAGTGCCTGATCGCCACCGTGGGCACGGGACCGTAGGTCCGGGTGATGAGTTCCTCGTCCACCAGCGGGTCCAGCGCGGTGGCGTGGTCGGGCACACCGAGTACCCGGCCGAGCGTGGGTACGGACGCCGAGCCGCCGAGAACGGCCAGGGCGTTCAGCGCCTCCGCGCTCGCCAGGGGGAGTCCCCGCAGCTGACGTTGCACCACGGTCGCGGGAAGCGTCGGCGTCCAGGAGCGCTCGGGCGGGTTCACCGCGTGCGGACTGCCGAGCAGTCCACTGAGATACAGCGGGTGGCGCCCCGAGTGACGCAGCAACTGCCGGGTGAGGGTGCGGTCGGTGGTGCCGCCGAGGGTCTTCGCCACCAGGTCGGCCGCCGCGCCGTCGTCCAGTTCCGTCAGGTCGATCGTGGCGACGGGGTGTCCCGTGTGCAGCGCCCGAAGTGTCTCCTCGTCCCAGGACCGCGTACGCCGCGCCGCCAGCACCACACAGAGGCGGACTCCCTCATGTGCGGCCTCCACCAGCGCGCACAGGCTGGGCCCGTCCGCCCACTGGGCATCGTCCACAAACAGTGCGAGGGGCCCCGCGGCGGGGGAGTCCACCAGTCTGCGCAGCGTGTGCGGAGCGGCCGGGGGAGGCGGGGTCGAGGCCGCGGCGCCCGCGTCCCCCGGTGTGCGGCGGCCCTGTGCGGGGACGACTGCCGGGCGCAGCAGCCGGGAGAGACAGTCGAAGGCGGCCTCGCTCGTCATGGGGGTCGCCGTGGTGGTCAGCACCGTGAAGTCCCTCAGCCCGGAGAGGAAGCGGCGTACCAGCGCGGTCTTTCCGATGCCGGGCGCACCCCGGACGAGGACCACCGCGCCCGTTCCGGCTCTGGCCCGCTCGGCCGCGGCGCGCAGTCTGCGCAGTTCGCCCGGGCGACCGGTGAACGTGTCCACGAGGTCCCCACTGTCGTGCTCCGACTGGTGTCTTGGTGCTCTCATCGACTAGGGCCTCTCGTGTGGATCAGGCCGGGCTCGCGGGCCCTGGTGCCGCGCCTCGCGGTGTTGTCGTCGGTTGCCATGGCTCCGCCATGACGCCCTCCTCCGCCTTGCGACGCACGGCACCAGACCCCGCTCCCTGACCCGGCCCGATCCCAACGAAAGACCCTAGCCGCCGTGGTGCCCTTCCGCCCGCGCCATGGCCCATGGTCCGCGCGCTCGGGCAGGGCACCTCCCGGCACAGCGGAACGAGGGATTGGGACCACCCGCCGAGGCGACCCACCGCCCGGAGGGCCAGCGTAGGCCACCGTGCCCGGTGCACGACCCTGGTGGACGACCGGGGAAAATCATCGATACTCTCCGGCTCCGGGCCCGGCACAGAGGCCGCTTCCGTGCGGCCGGACGCCACCCGGGGCGTATCTGCGAAGGCGCCCTCGCTGCACGGGGGTTGCTGTCCCTTGGCCCGGTGACCCGCAGCTCACCGAGTGACCCGTGGACTGTGCCGGGCGACCCCCTGGAGACCGGTGGAGCGGGCCGCCCCCGGCGAAGTGCTCATCTGCCGTGATCGTTTCCCGAGGCGCCGAAAGCACCGGATCCGGCCGCCCGCGGAACGGCTCGGGCGTCGGTGCACCGACGGTCGGGGCGGCGGCCGTCGGTGCACCGACGCCCGACAGCCCGGGAGGCGCAGGGCGAGGCGCACCGCGACCGGCTCTTTCCCTCCCCGCTCCGGGCGTCCGGCGCGTGTCTTCCCGGGCGCCCGCAAGGCGGCGCGCCCGATGATGACGGGCGTGGTGTGGAGGTTCCGTGCCGATTGACGGGCTCTCACGGCGCGCCACAGACTCGGTCCGCATCCGAGAGCGCCTCCCTTCGCCGGGGCGACTCGATCCCGGCGGTCGCCGCCCGAGCCGGCGCACAACTGCCGCCCGCCACAACGGACTTCAACGTCAGGAGAACACCATGCGCAGCATGACGCGCAGCAGCGCCGCACACCTGGGACGGCGGTTAGTCGCGGGAGTCGCCGTCGGAGGTCTGTCCGTCGTGGTCGGCGCACCCGCGGCGAACGCGGCGACGGCTCCGGACACTGCCCGGGCGGCCGGGGTCCGTCCGGCGGCGAGTCAGTCCACGGTCGACCTCGGCTCCTGGATGGAGCAGATGCAGGGGACCATCGGTGACCGGCCGTTGAACCGTATCGTCATGCCGGGCAGCCATGACGCCGGTACGGCGGGCATCACCAAGGACAGCGGCATCTGCGACCTGGGCGACACCGCCTCCACCGCGAAGAAGAACCGCTCCGTCGCGGCCAGCATGTCGAAGAGTCAGAGCGGGTCCCTGATCGAGCAACTCGACGGCGGATCACGGTACTTGGACCTGCGTCTGTGCGAGCAGGGCGGCACGTGGTACCTCTACCACGGCGGACCGATGGGCCGACAGTTCTTCGACTCCTGGGACGCCTCGGGCCATCGCGTCAAGGGCGAGGTGTCCGAGCTGGGCGACTGGATCCACCAGCACAAGAAGGAGATCGTGATCATCCGGCTCCAGGCCGTGGCGCCGTCCGCCACCGCCAGGGAGGACATCCGTGCGGCCATCTCGGAGCTGGGCGGTGTGATCGACGGCAGCCGACTGGACAACCCCGAGATCGCGGACGGCTCCCTGAGCCCCACCTCGACGTACAACCAGTTCATGGCCGCAGGCAAGCACATCGTCGTCATCGACGACACCAACAGCACGTCGTACCCGTGGGCCTGGGGGCCCGGGTCGCAGTCCTTCCGCGGCAGCTATGTGGAGGTCTCGCACGACGCGTGGGACGTCGCGAAGAGCTGGCTGGACCCGGACCAGGCACAGAAGAACCGTGATGCGGTGATCAACCGGGCGGGTCAGGTGTTCGCCAAGGCGCCGGGCGGGGACGCCGACAAGTTCTTCGTCCTGGAGGGCATCGTCGACCCGACGAACTCCATCCCCGACGCGGCCATCACCTGGTTCCTGGCACAGCTCAAGCTCCTCCCGGCGGCCGTCGCCGACACCATGCTCCTCAACCTGGAACACAAGCTGAACAAGCAGCTCCTGGACAGGTTCCGCGGCGACTGGAACACCTCCAACGTCAGCGACAACATGAACATCATCATGACCGACGACGTCAACCAGAACTCGGACGGCGTCGGCGCGGGCGAGCTGCAACGGGAGATCATCTCCAAGAACCTGCCGACCGTCCCGGTCACCCCGCACACCTTCTACGGCACCAGCCGCAGGAGCGACGGCTCCTGGACCGGGCAGACGGCGCTGTCCGGCGCCGGTGACGCCTTCCGGTTCCAGGGCTCCCGCGAGTCCGTGGCGGCGATGCCGGACGGCAGCGCCCAGGTCGTGGGCATCGGCAACGACGGCAACATCTGGCACACCATCCGCCGTGCCGACGGATCCTGGCAGGGCTGGAACATCCTGCCTGCTGCCGACAACAGGAACCCGGGCTTCGCCGCCACCGACACGGCCATCACCGGGATGCCGGACGGTGACGCCCAGATCGTCGCCGTAGGCAAGGACGGCTACGCCTACCACACCATCCGCCGTGCGGACGGCTCCTGGCAGGGCTGGGCCGCCATGGCCGGGACCGACAACGGCCTGGTCAAGGCGTCCAGGGTGGCGCTGGCGGGTATGCCCGACGGTTCCACGCAGGTGCTGCTGTTCGGCGCCGACGGCAGGATGCGGCTGGGAACGCGGGCGGCCAACGGTTCCTGGACCCCGTGGTCGGTCGTCAAGGGCGTCAACGCGGCCGACTTCCAGGGCCATGGGCCGGCGATCGCCGCCCTGCCCGATGGGGACAGTCAGATTGCGGCGATCGGCAACGACGGCAACATCTGGGTGACGACGCACCGTGCCGATGGATCCTGGGCGGACTGGTTCACGCCTCGGGGAGTGTCGACACAGGCGATGGGCGCGACTGCCGTGGCCCTCACCGGCATGCCCGACGGAACCAGCCAGATACTGGCCGTCGGACTGGACGGCAATGTCTACCACAGCGTCCGCGGCAGCGACGGCTTCGCGCCGTTCCGCCCTCTCGGGGGACTCCGAGGCGCCGCCGCCTTCCCGGGGGACCAGGTGAGCATCGCAGGCATGCCCGACGGTTCCGCCCAGGTACTGCTGACCTCGCGCTGACCGCCCCGCCTCCGGCGGATTCCCGCTGCCTTGCCCCACCCCGGCGCGCTCCCGCTGTGCCGTCCCGGCCCGCCGCCCTCACCGGGCGGCGGGCCGTCGTGCGAACCGGGTGGCGGCCATGGTGCGGACCGGGCGGCGGGACATGGTGCGGACCGCGAGGGGGGGAGGGAGGGGGGCCGCTACAGGTGCTTGAGGAACCAGTCGAGGGCGGCGCCGCTGGTCTCGTCGAGGTTCTTCGCGTATGCGTCGAAGTGGCCGCCGTCGTACCGGACCAGCTTCTTCGGCTCGCCCGCGGTCTCGAACGCGGCCTCGGCGAACTCATGCGGGGTGATCACATCGTGCTCGGCGACGATCATGAGCAGGGGAGTGGGTGCCACCCGCGGAACCCAGACACCCGGCTCGTACAGCTGGGCCTTGAGCGTCGAACGCAGTGTGACCCGCCGGTCGTCCTCCACTCCCTCCGGGGTGGGAAACCGCTCGTTGAAGTCCTCGATCTCCTGGGAGTGGTACACCGCGAGGGTGCCGGGGTCGGGACTGTTGATGGGCTGGGTGCCGGGTTCGCCGTCGAGCTGTGCGCGGTCGTCGTCCGCCAGCAGCCCGGCCATGGCCGCGCGCTTCTCGACCGGTACCCGCCGCAGGCTCTGCTCGTAGCCGCTGATCGTGGCGACCTGGGAGACGACCGCCTTGATCCGCCGGTCGCTCGCGCCGAGAACGAGGGAGTGGCCTCCGGCGTAACTGGAGCCCCACACGCCGATCCGCCCGGGATCGACTCCTTCCAGAGTGGTGATGAAGGAGATGACACGTCGCCAGTCGTGCAGCTGCCGCCACGGATCGATGTCCCGCCTCGGCTGCCCGCCGCTCAGGCCGAACCCGCGGTGGTCGTGGATCACCACGGCGAAACCGGCCGCGACGAACCGCTGGGCATAGCCGTCGAGTCCGTGGTACTTCAGGCCGGCGAAACCGTGGGCCATGCTGATCACGGGCACGGGCACGGGCACGGGCGCGGGCGCGGGCGCGGGAGCGGACGCGGATGCCTCGGCGGGACGGTACAGCCAGGTGTGCAGGTCGATCCCGTCGTCGACGGGCACGTAGATCTCTTCAGGGGTTGTGACCATGCCGCTGCTCCACCTTCACGATTCATGGAACCGACTGGATTGGAAATTCGGAGCCAGGCTATCCGCCGACTTGGAGAAGTCAAGGCAGCGGGGTGTGTGAGGTGGGGTGCGAGGTGGGGGCGTCTGGGTGCGACGGAAGGCCCCGGCCGTGGCGGGGGTGCCATGGCCGGGGCCTGGGGGTAGACGCAGCGGGGCCGATCACCGGTCCTCCCGGTGATCGGCCCCGCAGTGATCAGATCTGGCTGGGTGACGCGCCGGGGCCGGGGACGGTGATGACGTCCTCAAGGGCGACAGGTGCCCCCTCGGAGTCGACGAACGTCAACTGGACGGGCTCGTTCGTCTGCCGGTGCCGCAGGAGCGCCGGAGGTCCCGCCGCGTCGGCGAGGTGCTTGTCGCCCCAGGTCATCAGTGCGGCGATCACGAGGCCGAGCTCACGGCCCGCCTGGGTCAGGTGGTATGCCTGGCGCTCGCGGGAACCGCTGTCGCGGTAGGGCTGCTTCTCCAGTACACCGGCGGTGACCAGGCTCTCCAGGCGCTGCGCCAGCACATCGCTCGAAATCGTCAGAGCGTCCTGGAACTCGCTGAACTTGGTGCGGCCCTTCAGTGCCTCGCGGACCACGAGCAGGGTCCACCGCTGGCCCAGCACCCCGAGGCTCCGCGCTATTGAGCAAGCCCCTCCTGCTTCGAGTGAACCTCGTTTCGCCATGGGTCCGAGATTACCACTTGGCTTCGTCTGTCCCAGTCAGCCTCCGAGCGGCTGGATCAAGGATCCGTTCGCTCATGGGGTGGCGTCCCCTCTGGGTTGACTTTTCGGAGTCAGCGTGGAACCTTGCTCCGCGAAGGGTGACTCTGAAAAGCAGAGTCACCCCCTGCCGACAGCCGGATCAATCAGTGCAAAGCCAATGGAGGTACCGCTGTGGCGAGTGCAACCGCTCTCTCCTACGACGTTCTCGTACTGGACGGGAAGCCCCGGAAGTCCGAACTCCGGATGCCGGACGGCGGCCCGCTCATGTCGTCGCCGCTGTCCGTCACCCTGATCCACGGTGAGCGCGATGCCGTGCTGGTCGACCCGCCGTTCACCTACGACCAGATCCAGGAGGTGGGGGACTGGGTCGAGCGGTCGGGCAAGCGGCTGGCGTACATCTACATCACGCACGGTCACGGCGACCACTGGTTCGGCACCGCCGAACTGGTCAAGCGGTTCTCCGGTGCGAAGGTCTACGCCACGCCCGGCACCATCGGGGTGATGGAGCGGGCGGTGCAGACCCGCCAGCAGATGTTCGACGACTACTTCCCCGGCCAGATCCCCGAGTCGCCGGTCCTGGCCGAGCCGATACCGGCCGAGGGCATTTGCCTGGAGGGCCATCCCGTCCGGCCCATGGAGGTCGGGCACACCGACACCGACGAGACCACCGTGCTGCATGTGCCGTCGATCGGCCTGGTGGTGGCCGGTGACGCCGTCTACAACGGTGTGCACCAGATGCTGATGGAGAGTGCGGGCGGCGGCCTGGACGAGTGGCTGGAGGCGCTCGACCGGATCGAGGCGCTCCGGCCGACCGCGGTCGTGGCCGGTCACAAGAACCGCGAGCTGCCCGACGACCCGGCCATCATCGGCCGGACCCGCGCCTACCTTCAGGATGCGGCCCGGCTGCTGAAGACCCACAGCGACCCGGCCCCGTACTACGAGGCGATGCTCGGCCTCTACCCCGATCACCTCAACCGAAGCCCGCTCTGGTACTCCGCGGCCGCTCTTCTGGGCCGGTGATCCCCCTTGCGGAGCGTGAGGGACATGTCCGTTGACCGGCTCGCCGCCACGCGCACCGAAGTGACGCACTGGTTCTTCGAGGACTATCTGCCGCGCTGGGCCGCCGTGGCCGCCGGAGAATCCACCGAGGGGCCGGAGTTCATCCTCGCCTACTGGGGAACTCCCCTGCATGTCACGGCGTTTGAACAGTCGTTCTGGTGCCTCGACGACGCCAGTGTGCTGCGCTTTCTGGAACTCAATCATGCCCCGCTGCGCGAATCGGGGTACAGCCACACCGTGGTGCCCGACCGCCGCGTGATCGTCTACAACGCCGTGGGCGCCTCCATCGAGGTGATCTGGTCACGCCGCCGGGCCGACGAGAGCGAGGTCCAGCGCTGGGCCGTGCACTTCAGTGTCGCCAAGTCCGAGCGGGGCTGGCGGGTCGTGGCCATCCACGCCACGGAGACCAACGCGGACGTGGACCACGACAGCCTCGCCGAGGTCTGGTCCCATGACGCGGCAGCGCGGGCAGAGAGCCGTGGGTGAGTGCGCCTGCCTGCCGCCGGTCTCCCCAGGAGCGGATGCGGATGCCAGCCGCGTGTCGCCGGGGTCGCGATCATAGGGGAAGGAGCGCGTCCCCTGTGGGGGAAGGGGACGCGCTCCTGGTCGGGGTGTTCCGGCGACGGTGTTCCTAGCGTTGGAAGTCGCCGTAGGGCGTCCACCATTTCTGGTTGGTGCCGCCCCAGCAGTTGCTGATGGCCAGCAGGCCCCGGGTGTCCGGCTTGACGGAGCCGCCCGTGACCGTGAGACACAGTCCCGATGCCGGGTTGTAGAGGTTCCCCCAGCGGCCGAGGACCCATTGCTGATTGGTCCCTCCGTTGCAGGTGTAGATGATCACCTTGGCGCCGTCCGTGGTGGCGCCGTTCGCCACGTCCAGGCACATGCCGTTCACCCGGAGGGTGTTGTCCAGGCCGATGGTCCAGTCCTGGGCCTCGGTCCCGTTGCACGAGGAGAGCTGGGGTTCCGCGGGGGAGGCCTTGGTGTCGTCGTAGTCGTCCAGACACAGGCCGTTCTGGTTCTCGACCTTCAGTGTGGAATGAATCGGTGCCTTCGGTGTGAGGCGCGCATCGACGTTCTTCACCGAAGCGGTCGTCGAGCTTCCTACGTTGCTGCTGACGACCTGTATGCCCCGCAGGGTGAACTGGGACTTGTCCATCCTGTTCCCCGGATTGAGGTACGCGGCATACTTGTCGAACAGTGCGCTGATGTCGTCGTTGACGGGGGTCCAGTTCGACGAGTCGGACAGCAGTTGCGGTGCGCGGACCATGACCCGGCAGCCCCATTGCGCATCGCAGGTGTTCGTCTTTTCGTCGAGTGTCTCCCACTGGATGCCATGTGAGTCGACCGGCTGGAACGTCCCCGGGTCGTAGTGGACGATCGAGAGCACATCCGGGAGGGCGGAGCCGTGCTCGGGGTCTTCGAAGATGAAGTCCGTGGTGAGAATCGCCCGATGCTGAGCGCAGGAGAAGTCGCCCTGCTTCTGAATCTGCGCGTCGTACGAGACGTTCACCTGTCCGTCGCCCAGGGCGAGCCTCTTGCGGTCGGGGCCGAACCGCAGATGCGTGCCCTGGTAGGTGTAGCTGACGTTGGTCTCGTGGACAGCGCAGTCGCCGATGGCGCTGTTCCGCATGGTGACCGCCGCGGGGTCGGACTGCGACGTGAACGAGTAGCCGGGAGTCCTGCCCCAGTCGGAGCCGTTCCAGGTGCGCGTTCCCATGTCCCAGGTGGGCCGGTCGGCGGGGTCACGCTGGAATTCCTTGGTCGCCCCGAACACATCGCAGCCAGACGTGTTTTCATGCGCCGGATCGCTGTTGTTTCCGTCCGGGGCTCCTTCTACGAGCCTTCCGTAGCAAGAGTGCGACGGGCCGGGATCGTAAAGGAGCGAGTAGGAGCCGGAGCTGGATTCGGCTTCGAATCCGGAGTCTGAGGCCGCTGCTGGAGTCATTGGCCATAAGGCCGGCCCGAACAGGGAGAGAGCGGCGAGGAGCAGGAGGAAGACCCTGCGTGGTGGGGCCGGAGTGATCTTCATCGGATAACGGCGTTCCTTGGGCTAGGCGTTGCGGAGCTGTCTAGCTCTGCGCCGCGAACGCCGTCAAGGCGCCGATGTCCGGGGGAGCGAGGGTCTCACGTCCGGCGTGGAGCGGCGGCGCGGCACGACGCGCACACCCCCGGGCGGCTGTTTCGGCCGCTGCCACCGCACTCCGCACCCGGAATCCGTGTCGGATGCCGAGGCGCCAACGGCCGCACCACGCCCCGCCGGTGCGGGCTGGAACGCTCACCTTGGTTGCGCATTTGCGGAAGCGGTCTGAGGCAGGTGGGCACGCGCATCTCCGGGACCCCGGCCGCCCTCCTCAGGTGTAGGGGGTGGCGGGCGGCCGTATCCCCATAGGGAGCTGGCCCCATATTCCGTAGCCGTAGACCAGTTCTGCCGTCAGCATCTGGGCGGGGTCGTCGCGGGGTTCCACCAGCACGACGGGGTCGCCCTCCTGGGCCGGGCAGTGCAGGACGAGACCGGACTGCTTCGCGGTGACCCGGAGGGCCGGGGCGATGAATTCCTCCCCGTCCCCGTCCCCGTCTCCGTCGCCCTCGTCCGGGCTCGACGGCTCCTGGTCCACTCGGTGGTAGCCACCGTCGCGGTACTCCTCGATCAGGAACTTCTGCGCGTCGCCGTGGCCGGGCTCGCACTGCACCACGCCCGAACCGACGCTGTCCCCGGCCACTTGTACGGCCTTGCCGGAGTGGTGGAGGAGTATGCGGTGGAACCCCTCGCCGTCCGGCTCCAGCAGGAACCGGCAGGCGGAGGTGTGGTCGCGCTGCGCCATCGCCACCAGCGGTGCGCCTTCGCCTCTGCCGCGATCCAGTGGGACCGGGGCCTCGGCGGGGCGGTGGCCGGTGGCCGCCACGGCTTCGCTGACGTCCGACAGGCCACGCTCGGGGCACAGCGCGCGCACGATCTCCTCGGTCAGCGGCCGCCGTGCCAGTACGTGCCGGATGGCGTCGGCCCGACGGAACGACCCGTTCTCCTGGCCGAAGGAGCCGGGCAGCCAGAGATTGCCGGGGGAGGGGTCGATCAGGTCGGCGAGGCAGAACAGCGACCGGTCGTCGTACGGGAAGGGCTCCTCAGGCAGCCGGGTCGCACTCCAGGCGGTGTCGCCGGGCAGCCGCCACATCGCCGATGAGAGCGTCCACCAGACCTCCCCCTCGTCCCCGTGCCGCGCCATGGCGACAAGATGCGGCACCAGTTGCTCCGGGAGCTGGCCGACCAGGAAGTCCACCCCTTCCTCGTAGGCCGACTCGTCCACGTCCCATATCCACACCAGCGTGCCGTCGGTGCCGTGATGGACGCCGATGGCACGGGACTCATGCCGAATCGACAGCCGCCCCCCGTCGCCGGAAGGCGTGAAGACATAGTCCTCCCCGAACTGATCAGGGCAGATGGCGCTCAGCGCGGCAAGCGCCCGACAGCGATCGAGCAGCACCGGCACCTCGGGCATCCGCACGGCGGCTTGGGTAATCGACATGGCCCCAGCACACCACACGGGTCTGACAGCACCCCCCGCCGCGTGGCGAGCCCTTACCAGCTGCTCTTGGTCACGCCCGGAAGCTCACCCGCGTGTGCCATCTCCCTTACGCGGATGCGGGACAGGCCGAAGGCGCGCAGATGGCCGCGGGGGCGGCCGTCCACGGAATCGCGGTTGCGCAGGCGGGTGGCGCTGGCGTCGCGGGGTTGGCGGCGCAGTTCCCTCTGAGCGGCGGCGCGTTCGTCGTCCGATGTCCGCGAAGACGAGATGATCGCCTTCAGCACCGCGCGGCGGGCGGCATATCGGGCCACGACAAGCCGCCGCCGTTCATTCTTCGCGATCTTGCTCTTCTTCGCCATCAGACCTTCCCCCCTTGTGCGCGGATGCGGGCCACTGCGGCCTCGATGCCGATCACGTCGACCGTCTTGATGCCCTTGACGGAGAGGGTGAGCCGTACGTGGCGGCCCTCGCTCGGCAGCCAGTAGCGCTTGCGCTGGACATTCGGATCGAAGCGGCGGCTGGTGCGGCGGTGGGAGTGGGAGACGCGATGGCCGAAGCCGGGTTGGCGGCCGGTGGGTTGGCAGTGTGCGGGCATGGTGTTCCTCCTCGGTGATGGCATCAACTGCGCAGCACAATAACAGGTAAATGAAAATGAAAACCACTCTCGCATATGGTGCTGTTCATGGCCCGCAACGAACTGCGTCCGATCATCAAGCTGAGGTCCACCGCCGGCACCGGCTACACCTACGTGACCCGCAAGAACCGCCGCAACGACCTCGACCGTCCGACCCTGCGCAAGTACGACCCGGTCGTCGGCCGCCACGTCGACTTCCGTGAGGAGCGCTGAGAGCCGTGAAGCCCGGAATCCACCCCGCCTACCGCCCGGTCTTCTTCCGCGACCGGGCCGCCCACTTCGCCTTCCTGACCCGGTCGACAGCCACCAGTGACAGGACCGTCGAGTGGGAGGACGGCAATGTCTACCCGGTCATCGATGTCGAGATCTCCTGGCGAGTCACTCCTTCTCCACCGGAACCCAGCGGGTTCTGGACACCGCGGGACGGGTCGAGCGCTTCGAACGGCGATATGGGCGCCGCCGGAGCGCGCCGTGAACGGGCGGCGTCGGACCCGGTTGCCCGTCGCCCTCGTGGCCGGACTGCACGCCGACGCTCGCCGGGCCGCGGTCGAGGAGATCCTGTGCACGGTCCCCGGCTCGGTCGCGCTGCACCATGACCTCACGACCGCCGTCGACGGCACCGTGCGCCGGACCGTACGCGACGCGGACACCCTGCTGAGCAGCGGTGACGTACCCCGGTCAACGACTGCGCGTGCTGCGCACTCCGCGAGGACCTCGTCCCCGAACTTCTGCGGCTCGCCGAAGAGGGGCGCCGGGGGCTGGCCGTCGTGGAGCTGTGGGACTCGGTCGAGCCCCAGGCCATGGCCCAGGTCGTCGCTGCCGCGGGCGGTCCGCTGACGCTGACCGGCGTCGCCACCGTGGTGGACCCGGCACTTGTTCTGCCGTATCTGTCCCATGGGGACGACTTCGCAGACGCCGGTCTTGCCGCCGCCTCCACCGACCGGCGCACGATCGCCGACACCTTTGCCCGGCAGGTGGAGTACCCCACGGTGATCGCCTGCATGGAGGAGACCTGTCCGGGGGAGTGTGGCGGCGGCGCCGATGACACCGACCGCGCCCTGCTTGCCCGGCCTGCGGAGCGCTGCCTTGCCGCCTCCATGGACTGGCACGCGGAACTCGGTGACCGCTGCCAGTACCTCACCTTCACCTCACCCGGCCTGGACCGTGAGGTCCTGGCGTCCCTGCTCGACTCCTGCCTGCTCACGGACGAGGAGTATGCGGCGGGCAGGGACCACTGGCGGGAACTCCCCTGCCCCTTCAGCGACTTGCTCGATCCGGTGACCCGAGCGCGGGATTGGGAGCGTGGGCCGTGACGTCGTGACCGCGACGGATGGGATGACACACCGTCAATGGTGCGTGTGACGGGCGTTTTCGAGGCCCCTGTCAGGCCGCCTCACCCACCTCCGTGGAGGTGCGGGTGGGGCGGCATCGCACCACTCGACGGCTCGACAGGCCGGACCGGCAGGCGGCCCCGGCAGGGCGGACCTCAGGGCAGCAGGACGATCTTGCCCCGGCTGCGGCCGCCCTCGATGTCGGTGTGGGCCTGGGCGGCCTCCGCCAATGGGTAGGTCCGCCACACCGGGACCTCCAGCTTCCCGGCGGCGATCAGCTCGGCGAGCTGTGGCAGTGCCTCGGGGAAGCGGTCCCGGGGGTCCATGCCGGTGAACCGCACACCGTGCTCGACGTAGGACGGATCGGCGATGGTGACGACCCGCCCCGCATCGCCGACCAGGGCCACGGAGTCCCCGAGTACGCCTGCTCCCGAGGCGTCGAACACGGCATCCACGCCACCCGGGGCCGCGGCCGTGACCCGCTCCACCCAGCCCTCGCCGTACCGGACGCCCGTCCCGCCCAGGGCGCCGATCCGCTCGATGTCCCGCTCGGCGGCGGTGCCCACCACGGTGATGCCCCGGGCGACCGCGAGCTGGACCGCGACGGCGCCGACGCTGCCGCCCGCCCCATGGACCAGCAGGGTCTGCCCCGCCGCCATGTCGAGGTGCTCCAACGCCCGGTACGCGGCCTCGCCGACCGTCACCATCCCGGCGGCGGTCTCGAACGGCAGGCCCTTCGGCTTGGCGAACGGCCGGTCGAGCAGCGCGTATGCGCGGTAGCCGCCGGTCGAGGCCACGCCGAACACCTCGTCGCCGAGGGCGAAGCCCGCGTCCGCGCCTGCCGCGTCGACCACGCCCGCGACGTCCCAGCCCGGCACCTCGGGGAAGGCCACCGGAAAGACGTCTCGCATGATGCCCGCCCTGATCCGCGCGTCGATGGGGTTGACCGCGGCCGCCCGCACGCGGATGCGGACCTGGCCCGGCCCCGGCTCCGGCATCGGAACCGTCGAGACGGTGAGGACCTCGGGGCCGCCGTACTCGGAGAAGGTGATCGCAGTGGACATGGGGAACTCCCTGGAGAAGGCATGGAGCACACGCTTGAATCATGCAAGGTGTGTGATTGCCATTCCTGTGTATCACACGTGGTGTGTGATTGCTGGGGTGACCTCAATCACTCGTGATGTATGATTCATGCGGTAGGGTGAGGCGGTGGAGTCCGAGCCCCCTCACCGCCGTCAGCCGGCCCTGAGCAACCCCCGTGTCCAGCGCACCCGCCAGCGCATCCTGGCGGTCGCGCGCGAGCTGCTGCCCGAGGTGGGGCCGACCGGGCTGACGTACGCCCTGCTGGCCGAGAGGGCCGGGGTCACCCGCCAGACGCTCTACCGGCACTGGCCCAGCCGTGCCGCCCTGCTCTTCGACCTCGTCCTCCAGGGCCCCGACCTCGGCGACTATCCCGAGCCCGGAGACGACGTACGCGGTGTCGCAACGGCCTGGCTGAAGAGCCTGCGCTCCGGAGTCGGCGTTCCCGCCGTTCGCACCGCGGTGCTCGCGGTGACCGCCCAGGCCGACCATGACCCGGACAGCGCCCAGGCGCTCGAAGGTATCGGCCGGGACCGCCGTGCCGCCCTCAACAAGCTCCTGGAACCCGCGGGCGTCCAGCTCGACGACGACGCGTACACGCTGCTCTACGGGCCGGTCCTCGCCCGGCTGTTCCTCGACCGGGGCCAGGTCACCGACGAGTTCATCGACGCCGTCGTCACCCAGTGGCTCACCACGCTGCGGCGCACGGGCGTACTGCCGCCGGACGGTGCCGCGGCTGAGGAGTGAGGCCGGGGAGTCGGGCCGGGGAGTGAGGCCGTCCTCGCGGGGCGGCGCGGTGGTGTGACGCAGCCGGTGCTGGCTGCGTTTCCCGGGGTGGCTGTCACCCGGATGACCGGTCCCGGACGCGATATGTGCTCGTCCTTTCCCAGTTCAGGGCGTCTTCGAACGTGTGGGCGTGTCTGATACCCCGTCAGCGGGGTAGCGGCAGTACTCAACGGCGCCTAGGAAGGGGAAAGCCATGTCAGTGGATCCCGAAGCTGCCGAAGCAACACTGTCCGCGGAGCTTGCCGCCGAATCGATGATCCGCTTGTGGCAGCGGGCACATGAGGATGTCGCCCCGACGGTTTCCGACGAGCAGATGCGGACCCTGCTCGCCCTGGAGTGCGAGCGGAGCGATCCGGGCCGTATCGCCGAGGACCTCGGCATCGGCCTGACGTCGATGACGAGACTGCTCGCCCGGCTGGAGCAGCGGGCGCTGGTGCGGCGCTTCCCGGCCGGGGAGTTCCGCCTCACCGGCT
Source organism: Streptomyces sp. NPDC052040 (assembly GCF_044548405.1). Classification (NCBI taxonomy): domain Bacteria; kingdom Bacillati; phylum Actinomycetota; class Actinomycetes; order Kitasatosporales; family Streptomycetaceae; genus Streptomyces; species Streptomyces sp. NPDC052040. Next base: position 1,271,440 of record NZ_JBIUBV010000001.1, read on the forward strand.
CCGGAAAGTGCGTACTGGAAGCCACCCGCCAGCGCCGCCGTCAGCTGCTGGAAGAGGCCCTGATGACGGCCGTACCGGCGGACCGTCTGGTACTGCGCGATCTGTTCAACCAACTGTACGGACGGGTGAGCCCGTTGGCCCAGGTCCCGCGCAGCCGCACGCCGATCTGACCGGAGGGACCCCGTGTGCCGGTGCGGCGGCTCCCCTTGCGCCGGGTGAGGCGAGTGGGAAGGGTGCGGTGGGGAAGGGCCGCTGGGCCCTTCCGTGCGTCCCCTCGCATGCTAAGTTAGGCAACCCTAACTTGGTTGTTCGACGCGCAGGTCATGGAGGGGTGGCATGAGCCAGGGGCACGGCTGGGAGGGAGCGGTCCTCAGACTGCTGCGCGGTAAGGACTTCGAGTTCACCGTGACCGGCGTCGAGGACGTCACCCCGTACTACCGGCGCTTGCACTTCACCGATGGCGGCATGCTGGCCGCCACCGGGGTTCACCCCACGATGTGGGTACGGCTGTGGTTCGACAACGCGGGCAAGCCGCACCAGCGTGCGTACACACTCGTGGACCCCGATCCCTCCGCGGGCACGTTCAGTGTGGAGTTCGCGCTGCACGACGGGTGCGCCAGCGACTGGGCGCGTGGCGCCAAGCAGGGTGACACCATCGAGGCGACGGTGCACGGCAGCGGCTTCAACCGCCCCGAGCCCGCCCCCTCGCACCTCTTCGCCATGGGCGATCTGGCGTCCCTGCCCGCGCTCAACTCCCTTCTGACGGATCTGAAGGACGCGCACGCGACCATATGGTTCGAATCCGACTCGGACCTGGAGGGCCTGCCGCTGCGCGTCGCACCGAAACGTCACCGACTGCACACGGTGCCTCGCGTGGACTCCGGCGCCCATCTTGTCGCGCAGGTGAAAGGCGCGCTCCCCGAGCTGCTCAAGGACGCCCCGGACCCCTATGTGTGGATTGCCTGCGACGCGGCGACCACTCGGTCACTGGCGTCCCTCGTCCGCAAGGAACTGGCCGTACCGAGGCGGCGCGTCCACGCCCAGGGCTACTGGCGGCCGTAGGACACCTCGGGAGGGCAGCCTGGGTGCCGGGTGCCGGGTGCCGGGTGCCGGGTGCCGGGTGCCGGGTGCCGGGTGCCGGGTGCCGGGTGCCGGGTGCCGGGTGCCGGGTGCCGGGTGCGGGGCGCCAGGTCGCTGGTGGGGGGCCGTGCGGTGGCTTGGGGAAGCCGTGTGTGAGGAAGGCCGGGCGTGGGGTATGCGCTTGTGCGTCGGGGCAGGCGGGCGGGCCCGAGAGGTGCACCGCCGCTGCCGCGCCGCCGACAGGTTCACCGGCGTTCCTGCCGACCCTGACGTCCTTCTGCGGGTGCGGTGGCGGTTCTAAGGTGAGCCGACACGTGTGTCCTGCGGAGGGGAACCGATGGTGCGAAGAACCAAGATCGTCCGCTACGGCGCCGCACGCGCGGCGGCCTTGTTGCTGCTCTCCATCGTGTTCGCCCAGGGCGCCACTGCCAGTGGCGCCCCCGCCCGTGTCCGGCCGCATACGGACGCCGACCGGCTCGACGCCTACTGGACCCGGGCCCGGATGGCCGCCGCGGTCGCCGAGGACCCCGTCCAGAGCGCCAGGCCCGGGCCGAAGACCCTCGCCGCGTCCCCCGCGACGGACGGACCCCGGCCGGGCGAACACATCCCGCCCGGTCAGGCCTTCAACGGCATCCCCCAGGTCGGCACCTTCTTCTGGACCGACGCCACCGGTACCGGCCGCACCTGTACCGGCTCCGTGGTCCGCAGTCCCGGCCGCGCCCTGGTGCTCAGTGCCGGTCACTGCCTGAAGGACTACTCCGGCACGTCCCCGAGGCGCAACCTTGCCTTTGTGCCGCAGTACCACGACGGGCTCAAGCCCTTCGGTGTCTTCCCCGTCCGGCAGAACGGCGTCTATGTCCCGCAGCAGTACTACGACCTGGGGGAGCACGCGGGAGCCGAGTACGACTTCGCCTTCGCCGTCACCGGGCCCAACCAGAACGGCAGGCTGCTCCAGGACGCAGTCGGCGGAGTGCAGTTGCTCACCGGGACCGGGTACGACCACGCTCAGGTACGGATGATCGGGTACCCGGCGGACACGGACAAGCCGCTCCAGTGCCAGAGCCGGACCACCAAGTGGGTCAGCGACGACCCGGCCGACCCCGGCACCTTCCCGCGTATCGCCTGCGACGGCTTCGTGGGCGGGACCAGCGGCGGGCCGATGCTGGTGCCCTGGCCGGGCGGCTGGGCGGTGATCGGAGTGATCGGCGGCTACCACACCGGCGGCAACACCCCCCAGATTTCCTACAGTGCCACCTTCGGTGCCGCCACTCGGGCGCTGTACGGGGCCGCGGTCACCGGCGCCCCACCCGCGGGGCCCGCCTCCTGACGCCGGCCGCGCAAGGTCGGGAGCCGTACCTCCCGACCGCCTCCCGGGCCCGCCATCCGCGAGGGACGTGTGGCCGCCGGGGTCACTGGCCGGCAACTGCCCTCCTGCGCGCCTGCTCGAACTCCGCCAGCGGGTCCCCGCCGACGCGCCAGGGCCATGTGGTGACCGTGCCGCCCAGCGCCTCGAAGGCCGGACGGGCATCGTGCCGCCGGTCGGCGGCCATCAGCGCGTAGGCGAGGAGATTCAGGTCGGCCAGGGTCGCGGCATGGTGGAAGAACTCCGGGTTGACCCAGGTGTGGACCGCCCGGTCGAGGGCCTGAGCGGCTTCCCGCTGCCCCCAGTGGTTGCGCGCGACCAGGGCTTCGACGCCGCCCCGGGCGAGAACCGAGTGGTACTGGAGCACCTGGGCGGTGAGTTCCGTCGCCGCGCACGGCGCGTTCGCGGGCATACGGGCGGAGAGGACGTCCACGAACTCCAGTACCTGGACGCGTGAGCCCCCTTCCTCCGGGGTGAGGTAGCCCAGCATGCTCAGATAGGCCTCGCGGTTCCAGCGGTCGCGGGCCAGAACCTCGTTCCACACGCCGAACACCTGCGACTGCTCCCAGCGTTCCAGCCGTGCCGCGCCCAGCAGCACGATCCACGGGGTGGGATCCTCCGGCGCCAGATCGGCGGCCTGGAGGCAGCTTTCGGTGAGCTCTGCCGGGTCTTCCAGGCCGCCCTGGGCCCGGCCCCGCGCGAGCTGTGTCGCCGCGTGCAGCACCAGCGCGCTCGCCAGGCCCGGCTCACGTGCCGCCCAGGTCCGGGGCAGGTGCGAGGCGCGCAGATAGTCCGCCAGGACGGTGACGCGGTGGGCACGACGGTCCCAGTCGCCCGGATCCTCGTCCATGAGACGGGCTATCTGAGCCACGCACAGGTCCGTGGTCGCGATCGTGCCTGTTCTGGTGGTGGCCAGAAGAGACTTCAGGAGCCTGCCGAGGGCCTGGTCGTCGAGTTCCGGGGCAAGACGGGGCCTTTTACGACGGCTTGAGAGGAATGCCATGCACGGAGGCTAAAACGGACCGGATTTCACACAAGAGTTACGGCAAGATCGTTATCAGTTACATCTCTCAAACACGGTTACCCGCCCGTATGGCGAGATGCGTGCACGGGGCATTCTTTGTGGGGTGGGGTGGGGTGGGGTGGGGTGGGGTGCAGTGCGGTGGTCGGGCCTGCCAGTCGTCGCCCGGGCGGCAGCGGGTCGGACCTTGAGGGGTGAAGCGTTCGCCGTTCGGTTGGTGCGACTGCCTGTTAGCGTGCGTGGATGGACGATCTGGGGTGTGTGGTGTGGCCGCCTGAGCCGATCAGGACCGAGAGGCTTGTGCTCCGTGGGCCCGAGGCCCGGGATCGTGCGGCGTTCATCGAACTGCTCGCCTCGTCAGAGGTGCACACCTACCTCGGCGGCCCCTGGCCGCGTGACGAGCTCGAGCGCGAGATGTCCGGGGTGCCCCAGTCGCGGCCGGGGAGCTTTGTCGTCGATCTCGACGGGGCGATGATCGGCCAGATCCTGTTGAGGAGAGCAACGGCCCACCGTCGCCCCGCCGCCGTGGGGAAGGCCGACCTCGGCTACCTGTTCCTGCCGAGGGCGTGGGGGTTCGGGTACGCCGCCGAGGCGTGCACGGCGGCACTCGACTGGTTCGTCGGCGTGCTCCCCGGCGAACCCGTGGTGCTCGCCACCCAGACCGCCAACGCCCGCTCGATGCGGCTCGCGGCGAAGCTGGGGTTCACTGAGGTGGAGCGGTTCGAGGCCTGGGGCGCCGAGCAGTGGCTCGGCATGTGGTCCCCGGTCACGCCGACCGCTTGAGCACTGCCCGGGGAACCTGGAGAACCCGAGCAACCAGAGGACCCCGAGGACCCCGAGGACGTGGAACGGGCGTCGGGGCGGTCAGACGGTCAGTTCCTGGAGTGCTCCGGGTGTGGGACCTGCTTCGAGGCGGGTGAAGTACTCGGTGGAGATGATGCGTTCCCTCGCCGGGGCCGGAAGGCGGGCGAGGATACCGGGCAGGGAACGCTCCCTCGCCGCCTCGCTGCGGTGGGCCAGGATGGCGTTCCACTTCTGGTCGAGCCAGGCGTTCACGTCGACCGCCGCGGTGACGAAGTCGTCCGGCACGCTCAGTTCCTGCTTGCCGACCCGGGCGAGCAGAGGAGCCAGCTCTCCCACGCTTGAGTGCGGATAGGTGGCCAGATAGAGGGCCTTCGGCCGCCAGGGCGCTCCCGCGTCCGGACAGTGGTGTTCCAGCCCGGCGGCATGGACCGCGATCACGGTCGCGCGATGGGTGCGCAGATGATCGGGGTGGCCCGTCATCTGGCCGTACGCGTCATGGGTGATGACGACGTCCGGTCGGGTCTCGCGGATGTGCCGGACAAGCTGGTCCACCACGGTGTCGATCGGCGCATCGCACAGCCTGGGCCGGGCGGGGGCCGACTCCGGGATGCGGGCATCGGCGAACCCGAGCATCCGCGGCGGCCCGGAGCCCAGGATCTCCAGGGCATCGGCCAGTTCGGCGGCACGGTGGGTGTCCGGGGCCCAGGTGGCTGTGACGACGCCGGTACGTGCGCCGGAGGCGGCGTGCTGTGCCAGTACGCCGCCTGCCAGCAGGGATTCGTCGTCCGGGTGGGCGAACACGCCCAGCAGGGACGGCCGCGGTGAGGGATGGGGTGCGGGCACGGGCGGAGCCTTTCGGCTGGGGCTGGGGCTGGGGCTGGGGCTGGGGTCGGGGTTGGGCTGGGGGCGGGGCCGCGGCGACCGTGCGGGGCGTCAGGGGTGGAGGGCGTAGCAGCGGAGCACGTCCAGGTCGGCGGTGCGGACGACGGACCAGCCCGCGGTGAGGGTCTCGGCCTCGGCGGGCGTGATCCCGAGGTGCGCGCGCGGGTCGGTGGCCTCGCGGCGCCCGGCGATCTCGGTGACGACCCAGAAGCAGCCGCCGGGTGCGAGGAGTCGGCGGACGCGGTCGAGGAACGCGGGCTTGTCGTCCAGCCACCGGTAGACCAGGCGGCAGGTGACGGCGGCGTACGACGGATCGGGCAAGGCGGACAGGTCGTCGGCGGTGATGTCCGCGCACAGCCAGGAGGGTTGCGGGTCCGGCCCCGGCTGCTTGGCGGTGGCCAGGGCGACGGCACTGGGGGAGCAGTCGACGCCGGTGGCGCGGTAGCCGAGCCGGTGATGGAGGTGGCGGGTGAGGGTGCCGTCGCCGCAGCCGATGTCGAGCGCCGGGCACCCGCGGCCCGGGCCGAGGTGCTCGGCGAGCAGCGCGCTCTCGTCGTCGTCGAGTCCCCGGTAACGGTGGCCGTCGGCCCACAAGGGCTCCCAGAAGGACCGTGCGGATGGGCTCATGCGCTGTCTCCTTCGGGTTTCTCCTTGGGGTTTCCTCTTCGGGTGTCCCCTTTGGGTGTTCCCTTCGGGCGGCGGTGCGTCGCGGGCGGGCGGGGTGCCGGGGCCACGATGCGTGCATTCCCCGTACGGCCTCCCGCCAGGCGCCCGGTACCGGCCTGTCCGGTGGCCGCCCCGCCCGGTGACCGGACCCGCTGGGTCCTGCTGGTCGCGGTCCTGTCGGCCTGGGTCCGGACCGGGACTTGGCTCCGCCGAGCCGTCGTCAGCCGCGGGGGCTGCTGATCCGCTCGGGCTGGATCACGTAGATCACCCGGACCTGGTCGCGTCCTCCGAACCACGGGTAGGGGCCGCCGAGATACTTCTGTGCGAGGGCCTCGATGTGGTCGACCGCTCCGTCGGTGGTCACGCGTACGACCGTGCCGCGGATCTGGACGTACGAGGAGGGGTCCGAGGGGTCGGAGACCGCGACGGCCACCCTCGGGTCGCGTGCGATGTTCCGGGTCTTCTGGTGCGATTCGACGCTGTTGATGAGGACGTTCTGACCGTCGGTGTCGACCCAGGTCTGGGTGAGCTGGGGCGAGCCGTCGGGCATCGTCGTGGCGATGTAGCAGGTGCTGGGACGGCGCAGCAGTGCCAGGACGTCTTCGCCGAGGGGCACGGGCACAGGGTCCTCCGGGGTCGGTTGGGTGAGTGCAGGGGGCACGGTAGTCGGGGCGGTGAGTGGGGCGTGCCCCGGCTCCCGGCTACGGCGCCCGCCCGGTACGGCACACCGGGACGGCCGGGTGGCACCCTCTCGGTGCCGCCCGGCCGTCCCGTGTTCCGGCCGTGGGTGTGCGCGGGGTTCAGTGCCCGGCGGAACCCTCGTCCTCGGGGCGTGCGTGGCGGGGCAGGAGGAACGCGAGCAGGAAGGTCAGGGCGAGCATGCCGTCGACGATCCACAGCACCGACTTCATGACGGAGCCGAAGCCGCTGCGGAAGGCCGAGGACGCGGTGGCCTCCAGGGCGGCCGGTATCCGGGCACCCGCCTCAGGGGAGGTCACGACCGAACGGGTGTCCTTCTCCAGGCGTGTACAGGAGGCCGGGGTCGCGGCGGGATCCTTGGCGACGGCGCGGTCCGAGGTGCAGGTGCGCAGGTCCGCCACGACGCGATCCTGGTCGGCGGGTGCGACATGCGCGATGGCGAGCCGGCCCCGCAGACCGTCCGAGTGGTGGTCGACGGCGCCGGCGATGCCGCCGCCCAGCAGTCCGAAGAACACGGTGCCGAGGATGGCCACGCCGAAGGCGCCGCCGAGCTGCTGTATCGCGGTCATCGTGCCGGACGCGGAGCCCGTCTCGTGCTGCTCGACACTGGCGAGCACGATGTCGAAGAACGGCGCCATCAGCAGGCCCATGCCGATGCCGGTGACCAGCAGGGACGGCAGGAGCTGCCAGGGGCCGACGCCGCTTCCCACCATGTCGAGGGTCAGCCACACACCGAACACGCCGATCGCCATGACCAGCGCGCCCGCCTGGAGCACGGCACGACCGAACCGGGCGACGCCCTGGGCGATTCCAAAGCCGACGATCATGCCGCCCGACCAGGGCACCATCACCAGTCCGGCCTTGAGCGGCGAATAGCCAAGGCCGATCTGGGTGTAGAGGTTGAAGACCAGCATGAAGCCCTGCATGGTCGAGAAGAAGACCAGCCCGAGGGTCATGCCGCCGCTGAACCCGCGCTTGCGGAAGAGGCTGGGCACCACCAGCGGGTCCAGGCCGTTCTTGCTGCGGCGCGACTCGTACAGGGCGAAGGCGATGAAGAAGACCACCGAGGCGGCCATCATCAGGAACGTCCAGACCGGCCAGTCGTATTCACGGCCCTGGACCAGCGGGAAGATGATGAGCAGCGCGGCCAGCGAGACCAGGAGCATGCCGGGGATGTCCAGGCGCGGCTTGGTGCCGGAGTGCCCGCGCGGCAGATAGCGCAGCGCACCGAGGAAGGCCGCGGCCCCCAGTGGCAGGTTGATCAGGAAGATCATCCGCCAGCCGGTGCCGAAGTAGTCGGCGTCCACGAGCCAGCCCGCCAGGATCGGACCGCAGACCGCGGACAGTCCCATGACCGGGCCGAACATGCCGAACGCCTTCTGCGACTCCTTCGGCGGGAACATCTCCTTGATCATGCCGAGCCCCTGCGGCAGCATCACCGCGCCGAACAGGCCCTGTATGACGCGGGACGCGATCAGCATCTCCGGCGACACGGAGACCGCGCACAGCAGCGAACCAAGGGTGAATCCGGCGGCCCCGACCAGGAACATCCGGCGGCGCCCGTGGATGTCACCGAGCCGTCCTCCGGTGACGAGACCGACGGCCATCGAGAGGGTGTACGCGGCGGCGAGCCACTGAAGGGTGGAGGCGCCTCCGCCGAGGTCGGCCCGCATGGAGGGGCCGGCGATGTTCGTGACGACGGCGTCGAGGAGATCCATCACCTCGGCCGCGAGGATCACGAAGAGCGCGGCCCAGCGCCACCGGTACGGCGCCGGTGCGTCGGGCGAGTCGGTGGGCGTCTCTGCGGACACGACACCGGTGGTGGACATCGGAACTCCTCGCAGGAGGGCCGCGCCGCGGGGGATCCGCGGCGCGGAAGGACGGATGGCTGGGACTGCCCGGCTCGCTGGTACGGCCTGAAGGGGCTGGCGACCGGACGCGCGGGAGAACGGCGTTCACCCTAACAGAACAGTGCTCACCGCGAGAACGCTGTTCATTAAGATATAGCGCAATCGCCGTCCCGAGACAAGATATATCGCGTTTGGCGGTTCGAGGGTGGGCCTGTGCACGCGGCTCAAGGCTTACGGCTTACGGCGCATGGCTCACGGCTTGGCTCATGGGGCATGGCTTACGGCTCACCGGGGAGAACAGTGTTCTCCCCGGTGCCTAGACTGTCCTCATGACCGACGCGGCCGCCGACACCCCCGCCTCCCCGCCCCCGACCCCCTGGGAGCGGGAGCGCCCCGCTCGTGCCCATGTGACGCCCGCGCGTACACCACTGTCGAGGGAGCGGGTCGTGGAGGCCGCCTTCAGTGTGCTGGACCGCCAGGGCCTCGACGGCCTGTCCATGCGCCAGGTGGCGGCCGAACTGGGGGTCACGGTCTCCGCGCTCTACGCCCATGTCAGATCCAAGGACGATCTGCTGGAGCTGATGTACACCCGGCTCTTCGACGGCTTCGAGATGCCCGAGGCGGATCCGGAGCGGTGGCGGGAACAGGTACGGGACTATGCGCGGGCGGGGCGGCGGCGCCTGCTGTCGCACCGTGACATGGCCAGGATCGCCATGGCACACGTCCCCTTCACCGCCGAACTGCTCCCGCATGTCGAGTCGTTGCTCGCGGTCTTCCGTACGGCCGGACTGCCCGACCGCATCGCGGCGGAGGCCGGTGACCTCATCGCCACCTACATCGACGGGTTCGTCCTGGAAGAGGGCATGTGGCGGGACCGGGCCGCCGGGCACTGCCGCGGGGACTCCTCCGCCGCCCGCCCCGACTGGCGCGAGATGGCCGAAGAGATGCGGAACTACTTCGCGTCCCTGTCCGAGGGTGACTTCCCCCATCTGCGCGCCCTGGCCGGGCTGATGGTGGCGGACTCCTCCGACGAGAGGTTCGACATCGGTCTGGAGATCATCCTGCGCGGCCTGGCGAGCTATCTGCCGCCGGAGGGGGCGGCCGGTGCGGGTCCGGACGGCCCCTCCGCTCCGGACACCGCCTGATCCGGGGCAGCCGCCGGGCGTGTCAGCGGGGCGTCCGGTGTCAGCTGTCCGTGCCGCCGCGCGGTGCCATGTGGAAGTCGAATGCGAGGGTCCCGGGGTCCAGGGCCGTCGCCCCGCCGTCCACGGTGAGCACGGCGCCGTTGACATAGGACGCCGCCGGGGAGAGCAGCCAGCCGATCGCCTCGGCGACTTCGCCCGGTTCGCCCGGACGTCCCAGGGGCAGCGGCCCGGTCGCCTCCGCGTACGCGGACTCCATGTCACCCAGGTCCGCTTCCCTGGCGAAACGTGTCATGCGCCGGTCGGCCATCTCGGTCCGCACCCAGCTGGGGCACACGACATTGGCGCGTACCCCTTGGCGCCCGTAGTCGACGGCCACGGAACGGCACAGTTGCAGCAGGGCGGCCTTGGACACCGCGTACGGGACGTTGCCCCGGCCGTTGAGCAGGGCGGAGACCGAGGCTACGGCGACGACCGCGCCCCGTGTTTCGAGCAGGTGGGGGATCGCCGCGCGCAGTAGCAGCAGGGGGCCGGTGACGTTGGTCCGCATCACGTCGTCCCACTCCGCGAGCGAGAGGTCCCCGACCGTGCCGCCGCGGCCGATGCCCGCGTTCAGCACGACCCCGTCGAGCCGTCCATGGGCGTCGAGGGCCGCGCGGACCAGGCCTTCGACGGCATCGGGATCGCCCGCGTCGGACGGATACGCCAGGACCCCGGTCTCCTGCTCCAGGCGCCGCAGCGGCTCGGTGCGGCGCCCGGACACGACCACCTGGTGACCCTGCTCGCGCAGCAGCCGGGCGGTGGCCGCGCCGATACCGGATCCGGCACCCGTCACGATGACAACCTGCTTGTCCGTCACAGTGGTTCGGCCCTTCATGGGGGGGACTGCGGACGAAGTCGATCGTAGGCGCAGCCTGCGGCCGGGTGTCCGGCCGCCGGTGATCTTCGGACATGGCGTCCGTTCGGCAACGGTGGGCAGTGCGGTGGGCGGCGGGGGACCCCGCCCGGCTCAGGTCTGACGCAGCGGTATGTACTCCGTGGCCTCCAGTCCGAAGGTCCAGGCGACGCCCTCTCTCGCCGTGCGGGTCGTCGGCGGGACCCGCAGCCAGTAGACATTGTGCGAACCGTCCGGCTCCGGGGTCGAGTTGACCACTTCCACCATCACCACCGGCTCGTCCCCGACGAGGTCGATCCGCCACAGGGTGCCGGTCTCGTCGCTGCCCAGCGGGCGGGCCCCGGAGTCGGCCAGATAGCGGTCGTAGCCGTAGAACTCCAGCATCACCCGGCGCAGTTCGGCGTTCTCCTCGGAGCGGATGCGCTCCGGGGTGAGGGTCCGCAGCTCCTCGACGAAGGATGCCTGGACCGGCATGCCCCGCCACGCGTACAGGGCGAAGCCGTCGGGGAAGGCGAGGGCCGGGCCGTCGCCGCGGTCGAGTCGGCCGGCCTCGTCCCGGTGCAGCGCCGAGGGCCGCTCGCAGACCACCGCCACCTTCTCGAACGGCCACCACCAGCCTGCGCTGCGGCACACCTCGGCGAGCCCCTTCAACGGGCCTTCCCGACCGGAGAACGCGGCAAGCCATGCGGCGTCGTGCTGCCCCAGGACCGCGTCCAGAAGTATCAGCCGGACCTCCGGGTCCCCGTCGCACTCCGCCAGCACACCCGCGCGTATCCGGTCGACCAGCGCCTGGGTGAGCTCCCACAGCCGCCCACCCGTGGCCGCCCAGTGCGCCGCCCACCCGGCGGCGCCCAACTCCCCGTACAACCGGGCCCGTTCGCGGGACCATGGGGCGCTGCGCACCGCCTCGCGGACACTCGGCCCCTTGTCCTCCAGGGCGCGCACCAGGGCGACCCCCGCACGCGGCGAACCCGCCCACACCACCCGCTCCGGCTCGGGCAGCCCCGCCCGGCGATAGGCCTCCCGGACACCGGCCTCCGCCCGCTCCCGGTCGGCCGGAGCCGTCGAGGCCGCCCGAGCACGCCACTCCCCGGTCATGTCCCTCCCGCTTCCCCCGAGCGCCGCCCGATCCATCTCTGCCTGCCTCACCAGCGCCTCTTCCTGCTCTTTCTCTTTCTGCGTCACGGTCCGCGCCCTTCCTCTCCGTTCCCCCGGCTGTGTCAGTCCGCGACGATCCGCACCGAACCGGGCACGTACTCCCGCTGCCGGATCACCCGGAACCACCCCGACGGCAGCGCGATCGCCGCGTGCTCCTCGTGCACCACCCGTCCGCCCTTGGGCAGATGCAGCAGCATCGGGCCGAACGGGCCCTGCTCGCGCACCAGATCACCGGGCCCCATGACCGCGTGGGCATGCCCCGTGACCTCGCCCAGCGCCAGAACCAGCCGCCCCCGCCCGTCCCTCGGCTCTCGTGGCGCCCCCGCGACATGAGCCGGAACGGCCTCATCGGACATGGGCACGATCAGGACATCTCCCTGCCGGTACATCACTGCTCCCCTCCGCTGCGGTGCAGGGCCGCACCGCCTCCGTGACAGCGACCGTAGGACCCCCCACTGACAACGCCCCGAAAACCGCCCCACCGCCCCCCGTTGTCAGTGCCCCTTGGTAGAACTTCCGACATCGCAGCAGCCAGCATCCGTTCCAGTTCCCGGGAGCAGTCGCATGACCATCGGTGACCACCTGCACACCTTCCACGGGCTGCCCGTGTACTCCTTCCCCGGCCCGGAGACCAAGCCGGACCTGCCCGAACCGGACAGCCACGCCTGGCGCATTTCCGCCGATGTCTACGACGCGGAAGAGGAATGGACGGCCGCGTTCGCCCGTTTCCTGGGCGCGGTCGACACCACACGCGTGCGCGCTCTGGTCGTCGGAGCCTGGGGAGAGGCCTACGACAGCGACTCCTCCCCGGTCATCGAGGCGCTGTTGGCCGCCCGCGATCGACTGCCCGCCCTGCGCGCGGTGTTCCTGGGCGACATGGTCATGGAGGAGAGCGAGATCTCCTGGATCCAGCAGACCGATGTCACCCCCCTGCTGACCGGCTTCCCCGACCTGGAGGAGCTCGGTCTGCGGGGAGGATCGGAGCTCACGTTCCCGGCCCTGCGCCACACCGGCCTGCGCACGCTGACCATGGAGGCCGGCGGCCTGCCCGTGGAGGTCGTGCGCGGCGTCGGCGCCAGTGACCTGCCCGCGCTGGAGCACCTCGACCTCTGGCTCGGCACCCCCGACTACGGTGGTGACAGCGAGGTGGGGGACCTGGAGCCCATCCTGTCCGGTGCCCGCCTGCCCCGCCTGCGCCATCTCGGGCTGCGCAACAGCGAGATGCAGGACGCCGTCGCCGCGGCCGTCGCGTCCGCCCCGGTGGTGGCCCGCCTGGAGACGCTGGATCTGTCCATGGGCGTCCTCACCGACGAGGGCGCCGCCGCCCTCCTCGGCGGCCAGCCCCTCACCCATCTGAAGAAGCTCGACCTGCACTACCACTACATCAGCGAGCCGCTGCTGGACCGCATACGGGAGACCCTGGAGCCCGCGGGCGTCGAGCTGGACCTCGACCGCGACGACGCCGAGATCGACGACGACGAGGCGCATCGCTATGTGGCCGTGGGTGAGTGAGTGGACCCGTACCTGACCGGGCCCGGCCCGGGCGGCGCCGTGCGCTTCGCGGTGGTCGGCAACCCGGGCAGCCGCCGGGTGGCGCTCTTCGAGGAGGCGGTGCGTGCCGCCGGTCTGCCCGCCCCTCGCGTCCTCGCCTGGGCGCGGGTGCTGCGCGAGGGCGGCGCCGGATTCGCCGCCGACGAGATCGTCCGGCTGGACTCCCCGGGGGAGGACGCGGACGTCGACCGGCTGCTGCGCGGCGGCCAGGATCCCACCCGGGTGGAGGGATCCGGCCGCTGGTACGCCTCGTTGATGTCCGCGGTGCGCGGGCTGCGCGGAGGCGTCCGCCTGGACGACCCGGACGAGCTCGCCGTCCTGTTCGACAAGCGGCGCTGCCATGCCGCGCTGACCGCCGCGGGTGTGCCCGTGCCGTTCTCACCCACCTCGGGCGGCGCCGCACCGCCCGTGCGCGGCTGGGACGACGTACGCGCCCTGATGGGGGAGCACCGGATGCCCCGGCTGTTCGTGAAACCGGCGCACGGCTCGTCGGCGTCCGGGGTGCTCGCGGTCGAGTCCGCTGGCGGCGGCCGGATCCGCGCCACCACCTCGGTGGAACGCGGCCCGGACGGACGGCTGTTCAACTCCCTGAGGGTCCGCCGCTATGAGGACGAGCGGCAGATCGCGGCCGTCGTCGACGCCCTGGCCCCCGACGGCCTGCACCTGGAACGCTGGCTGCCCAAGGCCTCCCAGCAGGGCCGCGCCGCCGATCTGCGGGTCGTCGTCGTGGCCGGGAAGGCCACGCACGCCGTGGTGCGCACCAGCGTCTCCCCGCTGACCAACCTCCATCTCGGGGGCCGCCGCGGAGACCTCGACGCGGTTCGCGCCGCCGTGGAGACGGCGGGAGCCCGCTGGGCGGACGTCCTCGGCGTCTGCGAACGGGCCGCGGCCTGCTTCCCGCGCACCCTGTGCGTCGGCGTGGATCTGCTCCCGGCGATCGGCTGGCGCCGGTTCGCCGTGGGCGAGGTCAATGCCTTCGGTGATCTGCTGCCCCGGCTCACCGGCCTGCCCGGCAGCGGAGTGGAGGGCCTCGACACCTATGCGGCACAGGTCGCCGCGACCCTGGCCCGGCACACCCCCCGGAACCACCCCCACAGCCAGCACCACCCGCACCACCCGCACGAGAACAGAACGGGAACCGCTCATGCCATCGTCTGACCCGACGCCTCCGCACCTGCCCTCGGGCAGCGCCGGGCAACCGGACATGAACCGGATCGTCGGCAGCCACGACATCCTGCTGGTCACCCTCGACACCCTGCGCTACGACGTGGCGGCCGAGTTGGCCGCGGCGGGCCGCATCCCGCACCTGGCCCGGCATCTCCCCGACGGCCGCTGGGAGGAGCGGCACGCCCCCGGCAGCTTCACCTACGCCTCCCACCAGGCGATCTTCGCCGGGTTTCTGCCGACGCCGGCGGCACCGGGCCCGCATCCGCGCCTGTTCGCCGCGCGCTTCGCGGGCAGCGAGACCACCGCGGACGGCACCTATGTGTACGACACGCCGGACCTGGTCTCCGGTCTCGCCAAGGACGGCTATCACACGGTGTGCATCGGGGGAGTGGGCTTCTTCAACAAGCAGGGCCCGCTCGGTTCGGTACTGCCCGGGCTGTTTCACGAGTCGCACTGGGAGCCGGAGTTCGGCGTCGCCTCCCCCACCTCCTTCGAGTCGCAGGTGACCCGCGCCGAGCAGGTCGTCCATGGACTCCCCGCAGACCAGAGCCTCTTCCTCTTTGTGAATGTGTCGGCCCTGCACCAGCCGAACTGGTTCCATCTGCCCGGCGCCACCCGCGCGGCGGGCGACACCCGGGCGACGCACGCCGCCGCGCTGGAGTACGTGGACCGGCACATCGGCCGCCTCCTCGATGTGATGAGCAGCCGACGACGCTGCTTCGCCCTGGTCTGCTCCGACCACGGCACCGCCTACGGGGACGACGGCTACACGGGGCACCGCCTCGGCCACCCGGCCGTGTGGACCGTGCCCTACGCCCACTTCGTCCTCGACCAGGGACAGGGGCGCACGGCCGACGGGGGCACCCGATGACGACGGCGATCCAGCACACCGGCACCAGCCCGTACCAGAGCTATGTCTACGCCTACCCCCACAAGACCGCCTACCGCCCCCTGCCCGACCGCCCGTTGCTGAGCGGCCTGTGGGCAGGGGAGCCCAAGGACACCCTCTCCCTCTATCTGCATGTGCCGTTCTGCGAGGTCCGCTGCGGCTTCTGCAATCTGTTCACCCGGATCGGCGCCCCGGACGGTCTGACCACCGCCTATCTCGACGCCCTGGAACGCCAGGCCACCACGGTCCGCGAGGCGCTCGGCGACACGGCCGACCTCCGTTTCGCGACAGCCGCGTTCGGCGGCGGCACCCCCACCTTCCTCACCGCCGGTGAACTCACCCGCCTGTGCGACATAGCCGAGCACCGGATGGGTGCCGATCTGCGCGCGGTGCCGCTCTCCGTCGAGGCGTCGCCCGCCACGGCCACCGCCGACCGCCTCGACGTGCTGGCCGAACGGGGCACCACCCGGCTCAGCCTCGGCGTCCAGAGCTTCGTCGACACCGAGGCCCGCGCCGCCGTACGCCCGCAGCGCCGCGCCGACGTGGAGGAGGCCCTCGCCCGGATCCGCGACGCGGGCCTCCCGGTGCTGAACATCGACCTGATCTACGGCATCGACGGCCAGACGGACGCCAGTTGGCTCGTCTCGCTGAACGCCGCCCTGGCCTGGCGCCCCGAGGAGCTGTATCTCTACCCCCTCTATGTCCGCCCCCTCACCGGTCTCGGCCGCCGCGGCTCCGCAGCGGACCCCGCCTGGGACGAGCAGCGGCTGCGTCTGTACCGCCTGGGCCGCGACCATCTGCTGGCGAACGGCTATGTGCAGACCTCGATGCGTATGTTCCGGCGCGCCGACGCCCCGTCCCAGGGTGCGGACGACTACGCCTGCCAGACGGACGGGATGATCGGCCTCGGCTGCGGCGCCCGCTCGTACACGGCGGGCCTGCACTACTCCTTCGACTATGCCGTGAACATGCACGAGATCCGCGCCATCATCGACGACTATGTGGCGCGCCCCGCCGCCGACTTCGCCCGTGCCGAGTATGGGCGTCCCATGACCGGGGACGAGCCGCGCCGCCGCCATCTGCTCCAGTCCCTGCTTCAGGCGGAGGGCCTGGACACCACCGACTACCGGGCACGCTTCGGCGCCTACCCCGCCGACGACTTCGGCCCCGAGCTGAGCCGTTTCGCCGACCGTGGCTGGCTTGAGCAGCAAGGCGGCCCTGGGCGGTTGAGGCTGACGCCGGAGGGGCTGGCGCACTCCGACGCGATCGGTCCCGAACTGTTCTCCCCGGCCGTACGGGCGGCGATGGCCGCGTACGAACGCAAGTAGGCGGACTCCATGGACCTGACGATTCTCTACCGGGGCCCGCTCGCCTCCTGCGACTACGACTGCCCCTACTGCCCCTTCGCCAAGCGGCGCGACAGCACGGCCCAGTTGCGTACCGACCGTGCGGCCCTGGAGAGCTTCACCGCCTGGGCCGCCGACCGGACCGAGGACCGGCTGTCGGTCCTGTTCACCCCCTGGGGCGAGGGCCTGGTCCGCTCCTGGTACCGGCGGGCCCTGGTGGACCTGTCCCACCGCCCGCACATCCGCCGTGTCGCCATCCAGACCAATCTCAGCTGCCGCACGGACTGGCTGGCCGACGCGGACCCCGACACCGTGGCGCTGTGGTGCACCTACCACCCCGGGCAGACCCCCTACGACCGCTTCCTGGCCAAGTGCCGCGATCTCGCCGAGCGGGGCATCCGGTACAGCGTCGGCGTCGTCGGCCTGCCCGAACACCTCGATGATGCCCGGAGGTTGCGCGCCGAGCTGCCCGGTCATGTCTATCTCTGGGTGAACGCCGCAGAGGGACACACCTACGAGGACGCGGACGCCGCGGTGTGGACGGAGCTGGACCCGCTCTTCCCCTACAGCCGCCATCCCCACACCAGCGCCGGGCTGCCGTGCCGTACCGGGGAGTCGGTGATCTCGGTCGACGGCGAGGGGACCGTCCGCCGCTGCCACTTCGTACGCGCCGAACTCGGCAATCTCTACGACGGCTCCTACCGGGCGGCCCTCCGCCCGCGCCCCTGCCCCCTCGCGGTGTGCGACTGCCACATCGGCTATGTCCATCTCGAAACCCTGCCGCTGTACGACGTCTTCGCGGGCGGTGTTCTGGAGCGGATCCCGGCGGGGCACGGGGGACCGGCACATCCGCCCGGCCGACCGGAGCCGGTCCGTGCGGGCGGGGGTCCAGTGCCGGGCCCGTAGACGCCCTCATGAGCAGGGCGCCCATGAGCGGCAGCGCCTCCGCCGACAGCTTCTGCCACGGCGGATGCATCCGCGACACCTCGGCTCAGCCGCCGTGCGGCCGGGCCAGGCCGTGGTCGTAGGCGAAGATCACCGCCTGGATGCGGTCGCGGGCGCCGATCTTGGACAGGACACGGCCGACATGGGTCTTCACCGTGGACTCCGACAGGACGAAGTGGCCGGCGATCTCGCCGTTGCTCCAGCCCTTTCCGACGGCGACGAGGATCTCCCGCTCGCGGTCGGTGAGGGAGCTGAGTCTCGGGTCTTCGGCCGAGCCGTCACCGGCCGACGGCACGATACGGGCGAACTCGTGGAGCAGGCGGCGGGTGAGGGCGGGGGCGATCACCGCATCTCCCACGGCCACCGCGCGGATGCCTGCGAGGAGTTCCTCGGGGCGGGCGTCCTTGAGGAGGAAGCCGCTGGCACCGGCGCGCAGAGCCGCGTACACGTACTCGTCGATGTCGAAGGTGGTCAGGACGAGGACGCGGGAGCGGCCGCCCGCGGCGACGATCAGGCGGGTGGCCTCGATGCCGTCCATGCCGGGCATGCGCACGTCCATGAGGACCACGTCGGGCCGGAGCTCGGCGGCCTTGCGCACGGCTTCGGCTCCGTGTGCGGCCTCGCCGACCACCTCGGTCTCGGGCACGGAGTCCAGAAGCATGCGGAAGCCGTACCGCTGGAGCGGCTGGTCGTCCACGACGAGCACCGTGGTCACCGGACACCGTCCCGGGGAGTGAGGTCGAGGTCTGCGTGGACCGTCCAGCCGGTGCCCGCGGGGCTCGCGCTGACGTGCCCTCCGAAGAGCGCCGCTCGTTCTCGCATGCCCACCAGGCCGTGTCCTTCCTCGTTCGTCGTGCGGGGACGGCCGGCCGGGGCGGGCGGGCCGGAGTCCTGGACGGTAATGGTCAGCCGTGTGTCCTCGACGACGATCGCCAGGTTCGCACGCGCACCGGCACCGGCGTGCTTCAGGGTGTTCGTCAAGGCCTCCTGCACGATGCGGTAGACCGTCAGCTGCACACCGCTGTCCAGGGCCTCGATGTCACCGACGGTACGGTAGACGACCTCCAGCCCGGCGGCGCGCACCCCCTCGCACAGTGCGTCGATGTCCGTGAGACCGGGCTGCGGACTCAGCTCGGGCCCGGTGGCCGCACCGTCCGCCTCGCGCAGCACGCCGAGCACCCGCCGCAGTTCGCCCAGCGCCTGGCGACCGGTGTCGCCGATGAGATGCAGAGCCTCCGCTCCCCGCTCCGGGGCGGCGGCCGAGGCGTAGGCGCCCGCGTCGGCGAGTGTGATGATGACCGACAGGTTGTGGCCGACGATGTCGTGCATCTCGCGGGCGACGCGTGCCCGTTCGGCGGCGACGGCGAGTCTGCCGCGCTGGTCGCGTTCGACCTCCAGCCGTGCCGCGCGGTCCCGCAGCCCGGCCAGCTGAGCGCGCCGGATGCGGATGGCCAGGCCGAGGGCGAGGGCCGCCGTCGCCGTGCTGAGCAGGAAGAAGAGAGCGTCCCAGACCGACACCGCCGCCGAGACCCGCACCGCGACCAGGCTCAGCGCCCCCGCCGCGGCCGCGCAGGCCCAGGGCAGCTGCCGCAGCCGCCCGTGCAGGGCCAGGCTGTACAGGGCGACGAAGAGGGCGACGTCCGCCCGGAGTGCGGCGCCGAGCGCCCACTGAAGGACGAACACCAGTGTGACGGCGCCGAGGGCCACCGCGGGCGCCCGCCGCCGCCACAGCAGCGGCAGCACCAGACCGGCCTGGAGGGTCAGCATGCCCGCCAGGGGCAACCGGGTGAACGCCACGCGGAAGCGGCGCGGGCCGTCGTCGTCCGCACCGATCACGCCGACCGCGTGCAGCACGTCCGGCAGGCAGAACAGCAGGACGACCAGGACCACCACCGCGGTGTCCAGTACCCATGGGCGGGCCCGGTCGGCATGCCTGAGCCGCTGGCCCACCCGGCCGAGCCGGGCGACCAGCGGACCCATCCCGCTGATGTCTTCGGTGGTCACGGATGTCACCGGACCATGATGCGGGTGCCGCCGCTCAGACGTCGCTGCGCAGCAGCCGGTATGCCGCTCCGGCCAGCGCCAGCGCGGTCCAGCCGAGGAAGACCAGGAGTCCGGCGCCCGGCGACAGCGTGGTCGAGTCATGGGTCAGGGCGAAGATCGACTCACCCGCGTGGCTGGGGAGGTAGGGGCCGATGCCGCTCTGCCACGAACTGGGCAGCAGGGAGATCAGTCCGGGTACCAGCATGAGGGCGGCGACCAGGACGGAGATGCCGCCCGCCACGGACCGCAGCAGCGCGCCCAGCGCGGCGCCGATCACGCCCACCAGACCGAGGTAGAGCCCGGCACCCAGGAGGCTGCGGACGACTCCGGCATGGCCGAGGCCCATGGCGGCGGGCGTACCGGAGACGATCCTGCTGCCGACGAGGAAGGCGACGAACGCACCGGCGGTGGCGACGGCCAGTGCGACCAGCCCGTACACCGCCGCCTTGGACCACAGCACGGGCAGTCGGCGCGGCACGGCGGCCAGGGTCGAGCGGATCATGCCGGTCGAGTACTCGCCCGCCGTGACCAGCACGCCGAGCACGCCGAGGGCCAACTGTGCGAAGTTGGTGCCGAAGAGGGACAGGCTCACGGCCGTGGCGGTGGCGAAGTCGCGGTCCATGTGGCGGCCGGAGCCGAGATTCGACTTGTAGTGGCTCGCGGCGATGACCCCGAAGGCGACGAGGAACAACAGCCCCAGGCCGAGGGTGATCCAGGTGGAGCGCAGCGACCACAGCTTGGCCCACTCCGAGGACAGCACACGCCGCCCGGTCACCCGGTACGCGGTCCGGGACGGAGGGGTCCGGTCGGTCCCGGGCGTCTCGGGGATGGCCGTGAGGGTGCTCATGCCGCGCTCCCGGAGGTCTCGGCGCCGGTGGTGGAGCCGTGGTACTCCACGGCGTCCCTGGTCAGTTCCATGAATGCCTCCTCCAGCGAGACCGCCTTCGTGGTCAGTTCGAACAGCGGGATCCGGTGCTCGGCCGCCTTCCGCCCGATCTCGCGGGCGGACATCCCGGTCACCTGGAGTTCCTCGGAGCCGATCCGGCCGGTGATCTCCACGCCCGGTCCGGCCAGCGCGTCCCGCAGCCGCGCGGGGTCCTCCGTGGCCACCTTCACCGTGTCGCCGCCCGCGTCGCGGACCAGGTCCCGCACCGTCGTGTCGGCCAGCAGCCGGCCACGGCCGACGACGATCAGATGGTCCGCGACCAGGGCCACCTCGCTCATGAGGTGCGAGGAGACGAACACCGTGCGCCCCTCGGCCGCGAGGGAGGTGAGCAGGTTCCGGATCCAGAGGACGCCCTCGGGGTCCAGTCCGTTGACGGGCTCGTCCAGCATCACGGTCTGCGGATCCCCGAGCAGGGCCGCAGCGATGCCGAGCCGCTGCCCCATGCCGAGGGAGAAGGCACCGGCCCGCTTCTTCGCGACGCTGCCGAGACCGGCCAGCTCGACCACCTCGTCGACCCGGCGGCTCGGAATGCCATGGGTCAGCGCGAGAGCCCGCAGATGGTTGTAGGCCGAGCGGCCCGGGTGGATCGACTTCGCCTCCAGCAGCGCCCCCACCTCGTGCAGCGGGGCCCGGTGGCGGGCGTAGCGCTGCCCGTTCACCGTGACGGAACCGCTTGTCGGCGCGTCCAGCCCGACGATCATGCGCATCGTGGTGGACTTGCCCGCGCCATTGGGCCCCAGGAAGCCGGTCACCGTGCCCGGCTTCACGGTGAAGTCCAGCCCGTCGACGGCGGTCTTCTCCCCGTACCTCTTGGTGAGCTGCTGTGCCTCGATCATTCGGTTCTCACTTTCGGCCCGGGGCGCCCGGAGTGGGTGACGCCTCCTCGGTCACGCTAAGGCCGTGCTCTGCCGGATCCCGTGGTACCCGGGCGTGAACACTGACGCCCCGGTGGTACCGGGGTACTAGGACCCCGCCCGGCGCTTCCCGCAGGCGCTGCACCCGGCGACGAAACGCGCAGCAGCGGTTCGCCGCGGTGCCCGGTGCGCCGGTGCGTGGTCCGGCGGCGGAGCCGGACGCCTCTCCTGCCCCGCTCCCTGCCTGCCGCGCGTGGACCAGCGCCGAGAGGGCGAGCGCGGAGCTGGCCGAGATCAGGCCGCCGAGGACCAGACTGGAGCGGGCGCCGAAGGTGTCGGAGACAAGGCCGACGAGAGGGGCGCCGACGGGGGTGCCGCCGAGCAGGACGAGGAAGTAGACGGACATCACCCGGCCGCGCAGCCCCGGATCGGTGTGCAACTGGGTCAGCGTGTTGGCGGTCGTGGTGACGGTTGCGGCGGCCAGCCCGGTGGGGACGAGGAACGCCGTGAACGCGGCGTAGCCGGGCATCAGGCCGAGCGTGGCCTCCAGGGTTCCGAAGACGACGGTGGCGGTGACCAGGAGCCGTGCGGTGGGCGGGCGCCCCCGGCGGGCCGTGAGGAGCGCGCCGACGAGGCTGCCCGCGGCGTAGGCGGCCGAGAGGCAGCCGTAGGCGGCCGGGCCGGAGTGGAAGACCTCGACCGCCATGACGGAGAGGGTGACCTGGAAGTTGAGTCCGAAGGTGCCGACAACAGCGATGACGGTGACCGGCAGCAGGAGTTCCGGGGTGGCGGCGATGTGGCGGAACGGGGCCCCCGGCCGGGTGGCGCCTCGCCGGGGCCCGCTGCTTCGGCGGGGCGCGCGGGTGGGGAGGGTGATGAGCCCGTACAGGACGGCCAGGTACGAGGCCGCGTTGACGAGGAAGACGGGTCCGGTGCCGGCGGCGGCGACAGCCAGGCCCGCGAGGGCGGGGCCGATGAAGCGGGCCACGTTGAACTGGGCGGA
This sequence comes from Streptomyces sp. NPDC052040, assembly GCF_044548405.1. Taxonomy (NCBI): domain Bacteria; kingdom Bacillati; phylum Actinomycetota; class Actinomycetes; order Kitasatosporales; family Streptomycetaceae; genus Streptomyces; species Streptomyces sp. NPDC052040. Next base: position 1,293,744 of record NZ_JBIUBV010000001.1, read on the forward strand.
GTTCAGGCTGACCGCGGCGGCCACATACGTCCGGCCGACGAGTTCGGGGATGAAGGCGCCCCGGGCGGGGGCGTCGACGGCGGTGGCGGTGCCGAGGGCGAAGGCCAGGGCGAACACCCACGCCAGGGTCACCGACCCGGTGATCGTCAGGATTCCGAGCAGCAGGGAGAGCGCCGCCATGGTGCTCTGGGTGATCAGCAGCAGCGTGCGCCTGGGGAAGCGGTCGGCGAGGATCCCCCCGACGAGGCCGAACAGGGTCTGGGGCAGGAATTGCAGAGCGGTCACCACGCCCACTGCGCCGCCGCTGTTGCCGGTGAGGTGCAGAACGAGCAGATCCTGTGCCGCGCGCTGCATCCAGGTGCCGGTGTTGGAGGTCAGCTGCCCGATCAGATAGCGCCGGAAGGGCCCTGCGGTGAGCGTGGCGCGGACCGCGTCCGGGGTCTTCCCTCCTCGCTCAGGGTGTACTTGGCGGTCCGTTCTCATGAGGAGGGGCAGGCGTGGGCGGCGGGGAGCGGCACGTCGGAGTCCTCGACGTGGTGGACGGTGGGGTGGGGGTGCATGAGGAAGTCGTGGTGGGAGATGTTCCATGCGTAGGCACCGGCGAGGGCGAAGGCGATCCGGTCGCCGACGCGCAGTCGGTCGATCACGATGTGATGGGCCAGGACGTCCTTGGGAGTGCAGAGTTGGCCCACCAGCGTCACTGGCTCGTAGCGGATCTGGGGGCGCTCCCACGGCCGGTCCCATGCGTCGTCGGGGACGACTTCGAAGGGCTGGTCGTGCTGTTTCGCGGCCGGGGTGCGCAGATGGTGGGTGCCGCCGCGCAGAACCGCGAACGCCTGGCCGCAGCTGAACTTGAGGTCCAGGACCTGAGTGACGTACCAGCCGCAGTACGCGGTGACCGAGCGGCCGGGCTCGATCCGCAGCGTGAGGCCGGGGTGGCGGCTGAGGGCGGAGCGCAGTCCGGCGCCGAACGCGGGCCAGTCGAAAACCTGTTGGGGCCGGATGTAGTCGACGTCCATCCCGCCCCCGAGGTTGACCTCGGTCAGGTCGATGCCCCGTCGGCGGGCCCAGCCGGACGCCCAGGCCAGGACGTCGTCGATCAGGGCTAGATGGGCGGTGGCACCGAGTCCGCTGGCCAGGTGGACGTGGAGGCCGCGCATCCGGATGCGGGGGTCGGAGGCGATGATGTCCAGGCACCGGTCCAGCTGGGACGGATCGAGGCCGAAGGGGCTGGGTCTGCCGCCCATGGCGAGAGCCACCGAGCGGAGGGGGACGGGCACGTTGACGCGCAGCAGGATGTCGGCGGTCCGGTCGCCCAGCACGGTCGCGAGCGTGCGCAGCTCATGCTCGCTTTCGACATGCAGCCGTGCCACCCGCGCGGCCACGGCCCGGGCCAGCTCGGCCGGTGTCTTGCCCGGGCCCCCGAAGGCGATCCGGGCGGCGGGCAGCAGCTGGCGGATGTGCCGGACCTCGCCGCCGGAGGCCGCCTCGAAGCCGTCGACGTGCTCGGCGAGGGCCTGGAGCAGGCGCGGATCGGAGTTGGCCTTCGTCGCATAGAGCAGTTCGACGCGCTGCGGCAGTGCGGCCCGGATCGCGCGCACGTGCTGGTCCAGGCCGGGCAGATCGTAGAGGTAGGCGGGCAGGTCCTCGTCGGCCAGGTGGCGGACGTGCTGGAGCAGTGCGGGTCTCACAGGGTCACCTCGTGGGGGAAGTTCCTGCCGAGCGGGCTGGGCAGGGGGACGTAGTCGGCGTGCCGGTCCGCCCGTCGGGCCCAGCGCAGGAGCAGGTTGGCCTTGGCGGGCAGCGGAACGCCGGACAGCAGGGCGCGCAGTCGCGGTGGTTCGCCGGCGGCGCGGGCACAGGCGTCGAGGCGGTCGTGGACCAGGCCCCACAGCGCAGGCTCCCGTGCCGGTTCCAGATCGGCGAGGACACCGAGCAGTTCGGCGACGTGATTGACCAGCAGGCAGTACGCGACCCGGTTCCAGCCGCGCTCGGCGTCATAGGTGAGAGGCCCGGCGACGTCTTCGGGCAGAGCGGCGAGGACACGATGATGATGGCGTGCCAGGAGCTTGGTCCCCTCCAGATCGCGGAACAGTATCTGCGCGGGCGAGCCGTCGGCGGCCACACCGATGACGACGTTCTGCAAGTGGGGTTCCAGGACGACGCCGTGCTCGAAGTAGGCGGCGAGCACCGGCGGGATCAGCAGCCGCAGATACGCGTCCCACCAGGCCAGGATGTCCCCGTCGCCGCGGGCGAGCAGATACGAGGCGTGCGCGGCACTGTTGGGGTACTCGTCCGCGACCGCGGCGGCGAGCACCGGTGTGACCCCGGGACGCAGATGGGGACGCAGCCCGGAGCGGACGACGACACCGAAGCCCTCCAGCAGGGCTACGTCGTCCACGGCAAGGGTGCGGTAGCCCGGCTCGGCCAGCAGCGCACACCCCGGGAAGCGGTCGGCGATCCGGGCCATGACGGGCTGGACCACCCGGTTCAGGGCCACGGCACCGGACAGTTCGTAACGGGCGTGCCTGCGCACGCAGTTGGTGAGCCGGACGTTCAGGCTGAACTTCAGGAAGGTGTCGGCCTCCGGCTCGTACAGGGTGCGCACGGATGCCGTCGGCACCAGCTCCGGCCCGCTCGGCCCGGTGTCCACGACCTCGCCCGCGTCCATCGCGGCGCGCAGGCGCGGATGGCCGCTGAGGAGCCGGAACTGCCAGGGGTGCACCGGCAGCGTCACGAAGGCCGCGTCCGCCCCGGGGCACAGTGCGTCCAGTTCCTTCAGGTCGCCCTCTTCCCGTACCAGGTCGCGGCGAACGGCCAGATGGCGAAGCCGGAAGCGGGCGCCGGTCTCCGGCCCGTGGACCAGCCAGTCCGCCGGATCCCCGGTGCGGGCCTTGGGCGTGGGGTGGAAGCGGTGGCCGAACACCAGGGACTGCTCGGATGCGACATAGAGGTCCCGCTGCGGCTCCGCGCCCGCCCGCTGCTCCAGGGTGGTGCGGATGGTGTCGCGGCTGTCGCGGACCTGGTCCGCGAACTCGCCGTTGGCCGTGCCGGTGCGCTGCTCCAGTTCGTCCTGGACGTGACCGGCCAGTTCCTGCCAGCCGACGGTGACCCAGTCGCCGCCCTCGAGCCGCTCGGCCGGGCCCTGGAAACGGTGTGCGCCGATCAGCGAGACCCGGCGCAGCCGGATCCGCAACAGCACACCCCGGCGGGGCAGGCGCAGCAGAAGGTGGTCCTGATCCACCGTCACCTGGTGCTCAGGAGCGGAGACCTCGCGGATCAGGCAGTTCAGGAGGGTGTGAGAGGTGACGAGGTCCGCCGTGCCCGCGGAGCTGCCGGCCGTGCGGGAGGCGGCGGCTGCGGCCGCGTCGCCGAGGTCGGCGGTCGAGGTGGTCATGCGAGGGCTCCAGTACGTCCGAAGTCGGGTGTCAGTCGTCGGCCGGGGAACGGTCGCCATGGCCCCCGGACTGCCGGGGTCAGCGGTGCTGCGCGAGAGGATTGGGGAGGTCAGTCCACTGCGCCGCGCCGGAGTCCCGGGCCAGACGCATCGCGATCGTCGCCTTCAGCGGCAGCGGGTCGCCGAAGAAGGCCGCCGCATCGCCGTCGTCGGGCAGATCGCCGTACACACGGCGCCCGGCCTCGGCCACCGCCTCCCACAGGGTCCCGGGATCTGCGGCCCGGGTGCGGGCCAGGACATCGACCAGTTCGCTGAACACCCCGCTGAGCAGCCCGCCGAACAGCTTGGTGCGCAGCGCCCCCGCATCGTCGCCGGCCCGGGCGCCTTCCAGCGGCGGCAGCGTGAACCCCCAGGCGGCCAGTCGGCGCGGACTGACCCGTACCCCGTCCAGGTCCCGGTACAGCACCCGCACCGGCCGTCCCTGCCGCAGCACGACCAGGGTGTTCTGGCCGTGAGCCTCCAGAGCCACTCCCATGGACAGCAGCGTCAGCGCGGGAGGCAGCACCAGGTCGGCGAACTCCGCCAGCCAGCGCACAGGATCACCTGCCACCACGGCGGCGCCGGTGGCGTGCACCGCCGTCAGCGGGACGGCGATCTCGCCGTCGTCGAGGTGGCACTCGGTGGACTCCCTGACCATCGCGGCCAGGCTCCCGGACGCCAGGCCGTCCACCCGTACCGCGCCACCGCCCAGCTCGCGCAGCACCCGCAGACTTCCGCCGAACCCGGCCTTGTCGACGACCGCCGCAACCAGCTCCGACAGGAGCGGGCCGTCGGCGACCTCGGCCGGTGAAAGGGTGCGGCGGTAGTTGGTGACCTGTACGTCGAGCGCGGTCTTGACATGGCAGCCCGCGAGGCCGGACAGCGGAGCCAGGGTGCGCAGCGACAGCAGCGGCCGCGCCGGGAGCGTGTGACGCGTCAGGGCGAGGTCCGGGTGGCGTACCAGCACATGGTCCCGCTGCCAGGGATGCACCGGGACCAAGCAGGTGTCCCCGTCACGCAGCTCCACGGGCCAGGTACCCGCCCTCTGCAAGCGGTCGGCCGGTACCGCCAGCAGCGCCAGCCGGATCACCGGATGGTGTTCGGGCGCGTAGGCGAGCACTTCGGCGATGGACATGCCGGTGCGGGTGCGGCAGCACGGGTGCTGGGGATGGCCGTCGACGACCGCTTGTTCCGCGTCGGCCGAATCGCCCGGCGCAGGGGGTCCTCCGGCGTTCGCGGCACGGGCCAGGGCGAGATTGACGACACTGTTGTCCAGCTCTGCGGCGAGCCGGTTCGCCGCCGCCGTACGCAGTCTCAGCTCCCCCAGCAGCTCCGCCGGACCGCGGACCGGCCCCTCGGGCCCCATGACGGCGAAGTCCTCGGGAATCCGGGCGAACCGCCGGGCACAGGCGTCGGGGGCGGTGAGACGGCCGCCGCTGCCCAGAGCGACCACCAGTGTCCCCGCCTCCCGCCGTCGGCCGGTCACTCCGGGGACCGGCTCTCGGGCGAATGCGCCCCACAGACGGCCGAGGACGGTGGCACGCGCTCCCGGCAGCGCGTGCAGGAACGGCTCCACCAGATCCGGGCGCACCAGGCACAGCTCGTCGACTGCGGTCCGGGACATCACCACCGTCCCGGAAGGAACGGAGACGGCCGATTCGTCGAAGCGTTTGAGTCTGTATATGGCATGCCTATGTCCAGGAAGTGAGTGGTGGATTCCTTCACGCGGAATGCCCGTGGCCTGCCCGCACATCGACACTACGAGGTGGCGTGGAAACGCATTCCCAGCGCGCATACAGCACGTACCACGAGGAGAGCCGCAGACCGGTGGGGGAATCCGGCCTCGGGGGCTATTCCGTCCCGCATCCGGGTTGACGGAAGTGCAGCGCCGCGGACGGCAACCGGGAGTCGGACAGCACGACTGCTCCGCGGGGCCGGGGCGCAGTGAACGAGCGGCACCGTGCTCAGCGGCCGCCCAGGTCCGCACGCGATTCGACGCGTGCGACGTCCGGGATTCCTCACCATCTCCTAACCGCCCGCTGTCCCCGCATTGGATGTCCGCACACACCCGTGGTCTCCGGCTGCGCCAACCGGACGATTTCCCGGGCATTCACCGGGGGGCTCACCTGCCCCGACGTCACGGAACCGGCTCGGACAGGTCACCGGCACGGGGGAAACACCGGCAATTGACCCGCACGGTGCGCAGGCATTTGTCAGTCTGACCGCATGCACGTGCTGCTGATCGAGGACGACGACCGGGTGGCCGAACCATTGGTGGAAGGACTGCGCCGCTTCGGATTCACCGTGGAACACGCGCGGACGGGCACCGACGGCCTGTCCGCCGGGGAACCGGAGATGGTGCTGCTGGACCTGGGACTGCCCGACATGGACGGCATCGACGTCTGCCGGGCACTGCGGAGCCGTTCCGACGTCCCGATCATCATGATCACTGCCAGGGACTCCGAAGTCGATCGTGTGCTCGGACTGGAACTGGGCGCGGACGACTACCTCTCCAAGCCGTTCGGGATCCGGGAGCTGGTCGCCCGGATCCGCGCCGTCACGCGCCGCACCCGCCCCCCGTTCCCGGGCCTCGGTCCCGCAGTCGGGCATTCCGGCGGCGTGGACCGGGGCGCCGTACCGGCCGCCCGGAGAATCGGCCCCCTGACCGTCGACCCCCGCACCCGTCAAGTGCACCTGCACCAGTCGCCCATCGCCCTGGCCCCCAAGGAGTTCGACCTCCTCGTCTGCCTCGCCGAGGATCCCGGGGCCGTCTTCTCCCGCCAGCAGATCCTCGACACGGTCTGGGACCCGCACTACTTCGGCCCGACCAAGACGCTCGACGTGCACATCGCCACCCTGCGCCGCAAACTCGGTGACCCCGGCTGGATCGAGAACATCCGCGGCATCGGATTCCGTCTCGTCCCCCCGTCGGAAAAGGCCGCCGCCACCTCCCCGGCACCGTCCGGACAGCCCCGCAGCGGCAGTCGATGACCCGCCGCCTGCTGCTCAGCTATCTCAGCCTCATGACGCTCGTCCTGCTCGCCCTCGAAGTGCCCTTCGGTTTCGTCTACGCCCGCAACGAGCTGAACCGCTTGTCCCGCACCGCGGAACTGGGTGCCATGACGTTCGCGGCCGTGTGCGAGGAGAAGCTCGAGCGCGGACTGACCGCCGATCTGCCGGAACTCGCCCGCCGCTACGCCCGGCACAGCGGCAGCAGCGTGATCGTCGCCGACCGGAACGGCATCGTTCTCACCGACACCACGACCGCCGCCACCGTGGGAAGGAACCTCTCCGCCGAACCCGACATCGCCGCCGCACTGAGCGACCACCCCGTCACCGGAGTCCGCCACGACCCCGCCCCGGGCGGCGACGTGCTGTTCGCCACCGTGCCGGGAAACTCCAGCGACACGGTGCCCTGCGTCGTACGGACCCTGTACTCGCTTCACCCACTCGCCCAGAAGGTCCACGCCACCTGGACGACCCTCACTCTCGTCGGGCTCGGCGTGCTGGCCGTGGTCGCACTCATCGGCTTCGCCCTGGCCCGCTGGATCACCCGGCCCCTACGCGCCCTGGAGCGCGCCACCAGGCAGCTCGCCGACGGCCGCCTCACCGACCCTCCGGCCACGGACCGCGGACCGCCGGAACTGCGGCAGCTGGCCACCTCCTTCACCCGCACGGCACGTCGGCTCCAGCACCTGCTCAGCGCCCAGGAAGCCTTCGCCTCCGAGGCGTCGCACCAGCTGAAGACCCCGCTGACCTCATTGCGCCTGCGCCTTGAGAACTTCGAGCCCCATCTCGCCCCCTGCGCCCAGCGCAGCCTGGGCGAAGCGATCGGCGAAGTGGGGCGGCTCAGCCGGATGGTGCAGGGGCTGCTCGCCCTGGCCCGGCTGGAGAACTCGGCGATCACCCCCGAGGTGACCGACCTCGACGCCGTCACAGCCGACCGCGCGGCCGTCTGGACGGCGTTCGCCGGTGAACAGCACGTCGACATCAAGGTGGCCGGAACCAGGGCCGGGCCGGTGTGGGCAGTCCCGGGAGCGCTTGAGCAGATCATCGACAATCTGCTGTCCAACGCACTGCGGGCGTCCCCTCCCGGTACCACCATCACCCTCGCGACCACCCCGGCGCCCCCCGGCAACGGCCGGACCCCGCCCATGGCCGAGTTGCACGTGGTCGATCAGGGACCGGGCATGACTCCGGTCGAACGGCAACGTGCCTTCGACCGGTTCTGGCGTGCCACCGACGCACACCACGACGGCACCGGCCTGGGGCTGTCCATGGTCCAGCGGCTCACCCAGGCCGGCGGGGGCGATGTCACCCTCGACGCCGCACCCCACGGCGGCCTCGACGTCCGCATCGGTCTCCGGCCCGCGCATGTCGCCCGCGCGCGGAAGTCTCCCACCGGCCGCGCGGGGCCGCTCCACCTCACCACCGCCGGGTCGGCCGAGCAGGAGGAGGGTCCGGCGAGCGCCCGGTAGGCGTTGTCGTCAAAGTGTCACGGCCCAGGAGCGAGGCGAGGGTTACGGCTGCGTGGCAACACTCGGCGGACTTGCCGCAGCAGGTCGCGGCAGTGCGCTGTTCTCCCGCGGGGAGCCCGTGCCGGGCACTGTTCGTGCGATGTCTTGCAGTGATCCGAGCAGCGGGTTGGGGTCGTCGGTGCGTGTGACGAGTACGACCTCGCAGGGGTCGGTGTCGGTGAGGGGTACCAGGGCGATGTCCTCGCGTGCTGCGGCGCGTCGGTCGCCGGCAGGGAAGATCGCGATGCAGTGGCCGGTGGCGACGAGCTCCAGTTTGTCCTCGAAGCTGTCGTCGATTGCGGGCTGGGGTGGCGCGGGGTGGTCGCCGAGCGGCTTGGGGGTGCTCCAGACAACCGGGGTGCTGACGCAGGCCACCAGTTCCTCGTCCGAGAGGGCGCGCAGGCTGATTGCTTTTTCGTTCGCCAGGGGATGGCTTGCCGATGTGACGAGGACCCGTGGTTCCTCATGGAGTGCGGTCACCCGGAAGCCGTCCGTGGGGAAGGGCAGGGGTTTGTAGGCGATGAGGGCGTCGACCCGCCCCTCGGTGAGAGCGCGTGTGTCCCGCCAGTCGAGGTGCCGGGTGCGGACCTGGCTTTCCGGGTGTCGGCGGCGCAGTTCCTGTGTCCAGGCGGTGATGAGCAGTCCTTCGGCGCAGCCGACGGTGAGGGTGTGAGGCTGTACGGCGGCTCTGGCTGTGCGGGCGGCTTGTTCGGCTTGCTGGAGCAGGATCCGGGCTCTGGGTAGGAAGGCCTGGCCGGCGTCGGTGAGGCTGCTGCCCTGCGGTGAGCGGTCGAAGAGGCGGGCGCCGAGCTGGGCTTCCAGTCGCTGGATCTGGCGGCTCAGCGACGGCTGCGCCAGGTGCAGTCTGGTGGCGGCCCGGCCGAAGTTGCCGTGCTCCGCCACGATCGTGAAGTAGCGCACGAGCCGTAGATCGACGTCCATCTGCCCAGCGTACGTGGTGCGTTGTCATGCGTCGGGCGTATGGCGGCATACGGAACGGGTCTTGGACAAGGTGTGCTGGTGGCTATTTGGCTTGCGGGCATGACGACTTATGAGGGCAAGAAGATCGTGATCACGGGCGGGAGCAGCGGTATCGGCCTGGCTGCCGCCCGGTTGTTCGCGGCCGGTGGGGCGCACGTGCTGATCACTGGCCGTACCCGGGCCACCCTGGACGCCGCGGTGGAGCAACTGGGTGACAAGGCGGTCGCCGTCCGCAGTGACGCCGCGTCCCTGCCGGAGATCAAGGTGCTGGCGGGCACGGTTCAGGAGCGGTTCGGCGCGGTGGATGCGCTGTTCGTCAACGCCGGTGTCACCGCGTCCGCGCCGTTCGGCTCGACGACGGAGGAAATGTACGACGCACTGTTCGACATCAACGCCAAGGGCGCGTACTTCACGGTGCAGGCGCTGGCGCCGCTGATGCGTGAGGGAAGCGGCGTGGTCCTCACCACGTCGGTGGTGAACGTCCTGGGTCTCGACGGGCTCAGTGTCTACTCGGCGAGCAAAGCGGCCCTGCGGTCGATGACGCGCACTCTGGCCCGCGAGCTGCTGCCGCGCAAGGTGCGGGTCAATGCCGTGAGTCCCGGTCCGACCGACACGGGCGTCCTGGACCGGTCCGTCCCCGCCGATGTCGCCGAGACGGTGAAGGACACCTACCGGAGCACCAACCCGATGCAGCGCCTGGGGACGTCCGAGGAAGTGGCCGCCGCGGTCGCGTACTTGGCGTTCGAGGCGACCTTCTCGACAGGAACGGAGTTCCCCGTCGACGGAGGGGCGTCGCAGCTCTAGGCCATGTCCCAAGGTCGCACTGTCGCCCGAGGGGCGGGCGGGACTGTGCGGACAGGCCCTGGACGCGGGCCGGACCGCGGAGCAGCGCACCGCGCCGAGACCGGGAATCGGTCTCGGCGCGACCTGAACCTGATGGCTCGTCAGTTCAGGGTGGTGAGGAAGGTGTTGAGCGCCTTGTCCTCCGTGGCCCTGTCCGGGTTCGGAGCGCGCAGCGCGGTCAGGACATGGTCGATTTCGCTGTCGAGGAAGTGCCAGGCCTGCTCGTTCTTGGGTTCCAGGGTGGGCTGGTCGTCGTCCCAGGCGGTCTCGAGGGCGGTCACCCGGGCGGTCGCGGCCGCCTGGTGGCCGGAGTCGAGCTTCGCCCGGGTGTCGGCTGCGATCGTGCGGAACTTCGCGATCTCGGCCGGCGGGAACGGCGACGTTGCCTGCTTCGGGGTGAGGTGGACGGTGGTGGCCGCGGGGGTCTCCTCCTCGCTGGCCGCTGCCGTATGGGGCTGCTGGTGTGCCCAGACGAGAAGCGCCGCAGTGGCGGCCGCCATGACGGCGTAGTAGCCGAGCATGAGCCGCTCGCGCGCCGGATCGGCCGCTCGTGGAGTGCGGGTCGCACCGGAGGTCTCGATGACGTCGCTGCGGCTGAGCGTGAGGTACAGGACCGTGGCGAGGATCGCGGCCAGGAAGATCACGCTGGTCGCCGCGGTGCCGAGGCCCAGTCCTCCGTCACCGCCGGGTGAGCCGAGCCAGTCGCCGAGGTTGGCGCCGAGGGGGCGGGTGAGGATGTACGCCAGCCAGAAGGAGAGCACCGCGCCCGCGCCGAGACGCCACGCGAGAACGATCGCGGCGATCAGCCCGAGAGGCAGGAGAACGGAGACGCCCGGAGTCCAGCCGGTCAGGTCCAGGGTCCAGTCGCCCGTCGCGGTGCCCAGGGCGAAGGTGACCAGGACCGCGAGCCAGTAGAAGAGTTCCCGCGGACGGGTGGTGATGCTGTGGACCGAAAGGGTCCGCTCGCGGGCGTACCAGGTCCCGAAGACCACGGCCAGAACACCGGCGAACACACTGCTGCTCACCGCGAGAGGAACGCCCTGGCTGTCGGTGAGGATGTCGGTGTAGAGAGTGCCCGTCACGCTCACCACCACCACGGTGAGCCAGTACACGAACGGAATGTAGCGTTTGGTGCCGAGCTGCCAGCCCAGGACGGCGGCCAGAACCACGGTGAAGATCAACGCGGTGTTGATCAGACCGACACCGAGGTTCATGTTGATCCAGTCGGCGAAGCTCTCACCGACGGTGGTACACAAGATCTTGATGACCCAGAACCAGATCGTGACCTCGGGAACCTTGTTCAGCAGGCCCCGAGGGGGCGTCCGAAGGTTCTCGGGCGTCGTCGCGGTCGTCATGTAACCCCTCACGTACACCGGGTGGCAGGCGGAGGGGTGTCCCTCCGGCCGGCGCCACGGTAGACCGTCTACAAGCATGTAGACAAGAGCGGTCTTGATCCCTAGGGTGGGCCGGGTGACTTCGATTGCTCGTCGTGCCCGTTCGGGCCGCACTGCTGCAGGCGCCTTCCCGGGCGTGGTTCGCGTCCCCGGAATCATCGCCGCCTTCTGGATGGCCAAGGGATTGTCGACGGCGCTCGGGGAGGGGGCCTCGGACTATCTCGTCCAGGCCATGGCGCCGCAGCTCGCAGTGGTGCTCGGCTTCATTGCCTTCCTCGTCGCGCTCGTGGTCCAGTTCCGCCAGGCCCGCTATCGGGCGTGGACGTACTGGTTCGCCGTCGCCATGGTCGGCATCTTCGGAACGATGGCAGCCGATGTGATGCATGTGGCCCTCGGCGTGCCCTACAGCGTCTCCAGCGCCCTGTACGCGGTGCTGCTGCTGGCCGTGTTCTGGCTGTGGCGGCGCACCGAGGGCACCTTGTCGATCCACACCATCGACTCCCCGCGCCGTGAGGCCTTCTACTGGGCGACCGTCGTCGCCACCTTCGCCATGGGCACCGCGCTGGGCGACTTCACCGCCTTCACTCTGCACCTGGGCTACTTCGCCTCCGCGGCCATGTTCGCGGCGCTGATCCTCATCCCGGCGGTGGGGTACCGCTGGCTGAGCTGGAATCCGGTGTTCTGCTTCTGGGCCGCCTATGTGATCACCCGCCCGCTCGGCGCGTCGATCGCCGACGGACTCGGCAAGTCCCGTTCCGCCGGAGGTCTGGGCTTCGGCGACGGGCCGGTGGCCCTCGTCCTGCTCGCCCTCATCGTGCTGATCGTCGCGTATCTGTCGGTGACCAGGGCGGACGTGCAGCGTGCGCCCGAGGCCGCCGCCGATCCGGAGGCGGCCGCCGTGCGCTGACAGCCGGGGCCTGCGGGGGCGGAGGGGCCGGGCCGGCCCGTGGCACAGTGTCCGGCTCGTCCGCCCGAAGGGCGTGGCCCGCGTGAGCGCCTATGCTGACTACAAGGCAGTAGTCAGCCCATCGCAGAATCCGGGCAGGGAGTGGAGGCGGTTCCGTGTCGGACACCGAGGGGGAGCGCAGGCCCGCCGGTGAACTGGAGGCCAGCGTGCTCGCGGCGCTGTGGGCGGCCGACGCGCCGCAGTCGGCCGCCCAGGTCAGAGCAGCGATCTCGCAGGACCTGGCGCGCACCACCGTGGCGACCCTGCTGGGGCGGCTGTGCGAGAAGGGGATGGTGGGCCGCAAGCCCGGCAGGCGCGGATTCGTCTACTTCGCCGTCCAGGACTCGCACGGGCTCGCCGCCCGGCGCATGCACCGCGAACTCGACCAGGGCGGCGGTGACCGAGGTCTCGTACTGGCCCGGTTCATCGAGGGGCTGAACCCGCACGACGAGGCCGAGCTGCGCCGACTGCTGGCGGAAGGCCATTCGTGATCGCCCTGCTCCTCATCCCCCTGTTGCTGCCGTGGCTGCTGCCGCCACTGGCACGGCGGACCGTGGAGCGAGTACGGCCGGACATCGCGCTGTGCGCGGTCACCGGTACCGCCGCCGCGCTGGCTCTCGGCGTGCTGGCATGCCTGGGGGTGCTGCTGCTTCCCCTCGCCCTCCGTCTCCCGCTCTTCGCCGCCCTCGTGCATCTGCTCCATCCGCTCCAGGCGGGTCCGGCCGCGCTGGTGTCCGGGGTTTCCGTGCTCGCGGTGGGTGCCCTCGTCGTGACCGTGATCGCCGGGGTGCGGGGCGTGACGGCGGAGGCGGTGCGGCTGCGCGCCGCCCACCGGCGCGTCGCCGCACTGCCGCAGGCCGGCGGCATGTCCGTGCTCGACGACGACCGGCCGGACGCCTTCGCGCTGCCCGGGGGGCTCTGGTCGACGGGCCGGATCGTCGTCACCGCGGGCATGCTCCGGGCGCTCGATCCACAGGAGCGCGAGGCGCTCCTCGGCCATGAGCGCGCCCATCTGGCCTCCCGCCATCATCTGTTCCTGGCGGTCGCCCAGCTTGCCGGTTGGTGCCATCCGGCCCTGGCCGCCATCGTCCGGGACGTCTCCTTCGCCGCTGAACGTGCCGCCGACGAGGCCGCGGCGCGGGTGTGCGGAGACCGTCGGCTGACCGCGCGGGCCGTCGGGCGTGCGGCGCTGGCCGCGAGTTCCCATCGTGCTGCGGCACGGCGGCCCGCCATCGCCGCGGGAGCCGCCACCGGACCCGTGCCCGCACGGGTGAGGGCGCTGCTCGTGCAGGCTCCCGTGCGGCGCTTCGCCCCGGTCCTGGTCGCCATGGTCCTGCTGTGCGCCACGGCAGGTGCGTCGTCCCTCGCCGGCGCCGTCTGGCTGCACCGCGGGGTCGAGATCGCGCAGGGCGAGGAGCCTGCGGGCTGAGGCGTCGTCGAGGCGTACGGTTCCGGCCCTGGCGGTGTCCGGCGCGCGCCCGGCGGCCCCGGCCGCCCGGCCGCGGCCCTGTTCTTCCCGCGCCGCCACCGAGACGTCCGCTCCGGCTTCGGGTGGGGTGCCGGTGGCGGTCCCGCTGCTTCTTCCCGGCCGTCCGAAGCCGCCCGTGCCGACGGCCGCGGGCAGTCGGCCGCTGGTGAGGCGGACCGCCCGGGGACGCCGGCACGAGTACCCGCCGCAGACTGCGCGGCGGTGGGGAGTCAGCAGCGGTGGGGATTCAGCAGCCGAAGTCGATGAGGTCGAACGTGGCGTAGTGGTCGGAGGTGTAGTAGTCCTCCTGGTTCTCCTCACCCGTGACGATGCGGCGCGCACCGCGCGTCGGGGATCCCGGGGTCGTCACGGTGTACTCGTGGTAGTAGCCGGACGACTGGCTGGGCAGGACGCCTTCACGGTTGGAGAAGACGACCCCGTCCTGCGAGTTCGGGAAGGGGCCGCCCTCGTCGATCAGGTTCAGGGTGTCGTCGGCCTGCGACGGCAGGGCACTGTGGCAGACGCTGCCGACCGAGTCGGCCGCCGCGTTCGCCGACGTGGCGGAGACGGTGCCGCCGACGACGAGGGTGGACAGGAGCGCGGCTGCGGCGCCGATGCGTGTTGCGCGTGGGGGGAATCTCATGGCGTCATGATGACGCGCGTAGATGTTGGCATGTCAACGACAAGATTGAAGATTCTCCCTTCAAGCTCGATATGTTTTCGGGGAGTTCACCTGGCGCATGGCATCTCCACGAGCACCGGCGGGGGCAGGGGCGGAGCACGCCCCGGCGACCCTGGTCGGGCTAGGACACGACTGTCGGCGGCACCGGCTCCAGGCGGTAGCCCTCGCCGTGCCGGGTGACGCGGCCCGCGGTCGGGGGCGGGAAGTGGGTGCCGAGGACGAGGGCCTCCGTGCCGGCGAGCGAGGCGAGCAGGTGGCGGCGGGTGGACTCGGCCAGAGCCGGGTCGATGTCGACGCAGCTGCCGATCGCGGGGTGGGCGAGCTGCACGGGGTGGTGCACGCAGTCGCCCGTGATCAGTGCCGTGGCGCCGCCGTGGCTCACCTGGACGGCAATGTGCCCGGGGGTGTGTCCGGGGGTCGGCAGCAGGCGCAGTCCCGGAGCGATGTCGGTGCCCTCGGCGGGGACGTCGACGGGGTCGAGCAGACCGGCCTCCTCGACGGGCCGTACGGAGTCGCGGAACATCTGCTGCCGCGGCTCGTCCATGTCCTGTCCGGCCCAGAAGTCGGCCTCGGTGCGCGAGACGACATAGCGGGCGTTGGGGAAGGTGGGCACCCAGGCGCCGTTGTCCCGGACGGTGTTCCAGCCGACGTGGTCGGTGTGCAGATGGGTCAGGATCACGAGGTCGACGGTGTCGGGTGCGAAGCCCGCGACGGCGAGCCGGGCCGGGTAGTCGGTGCGCAGATCGTTCCATGCGGGGTTCGCGCGGGTCTTGCCGTTGCCGATGCCGGTGTCGATCAGGACCCGCAGGCCGTCGGCCTCCAGGGCGAAGCTGTGGCTGTCGAGGCGCAGCACACCCGCGGGGTCGGCGAAGTCGGGGCGGAGCCAGTCCGTTCGGGTGACGACGTCCGGGGTGGCGCCGGGCAGCAGCCAGGGCCCGGTGGCCGCGGGGAGCGGGACCTCGTCGATCCGGTGGACGGTGAGGCCGCCGAGGGACCAGGCGGGGACGGCCGGTGCGGCGGGGGTCGTCGAGTCCCCCGGGGCGGGGTCCGTGCGGGGGGACGTCGGGGTCGGGTCGGGTGGGGTCACGGTCGGTTCGCTCCTCGGGTGGGCGGGCTGTGGCTGGTTGGCTGGCGATTGGCGGGCAGGCGGTCGGCGGGGGTGGGTCCCGCGGCGGAAGGTCGACGGGGATGCTTAAGGCAATCTCTTTGCTTTAGGTACGATAAACCCGCGCCTCCACTTAATGCAAACACATAGCCTTAAGGTGCGGGTAGAGTCGAGAAGATCGGCGCCGGTATGGCGATAGGCGCAATCGCTTTGCTTTAGGGTGGTCTCATGAGCCGCAAACCGATGGCGCGTCCGGGTGGGCGCAGTGCCCGGGTCCAGGAGGCGGTGCACGGTGCCGTACGCGAGCTGACCGGCGAGGTGGGGCGCGATGCCCTGACTGTGCCGCTGGTCGCCGCGCGTGCCGGAGTCACCCCGTCGACCGTCTACCGGCGCTGGGGCGACCTTCAGGCACTCCTCTCGGATGTGGCGGTGGAGCGGCTGCGCCCGGAGGCGCTTCCCGAGGACCGGGGCGATCTCACCGCGGATCTGATGGCCTGGGCCGAGGAGTTCCTCGACGAGATGTCCTCGCCGCCGGGCCGGGCCTATATCCGCGACGCCCTGCTCGGTGACCCCGACGGTGGCAACGCCGACCGTTGCTCGGCCTACGCCGCCGAGCAGATCGCCGTCATCCTCGCCCGCGCGGCCGGGCGGGACCAGTCGGCGCCCGAGGTGGAGTCGGTCATCGACCAGGTGGTCGCCCCGATGATGTACCGCATCCTCTTCCGCCCGGAGGGGCTCGATGCCGCGTACGCCCGCCGCCTTGTCTCGGGTCTGATCCGGGCCAGCTAGACCGGGGGGCGGTGCCGGCCCGGAGGGGGAGTGGGGCGGGACCGGGTGCAAACGGGCGCCCGTAGAGGGTGTTCGGGCCATCGGGCACCGTCCGGATCCGACCTTTTCCGCCCGTATTCGGTGGTCTTGGGGTGCTCGAAACGGGCAGACATCGGGCCCGTTCAGGTGGGTGACGGGCAGTCGCCGTGCGTACCAGGAGCGGTATAACTCTGTCACGGACAGCAACCGGGCGTGCGACGTCCGAACGGGCGGAGCGCGGCCGAGGGCGGAAGAGAACGGGGCCGGGGATGCGGGCAGCGAAGCGGCAGCACCGAGTCCGCGGGCCGCAGCGGCACGACGACCGGGCGGACAGGGTCGCCCCGGCCGCGGGTGCCGGTGCCGCGGCGGAGACCATACGGCCCGACCGCGACGGTCTCCGTGCTCGGACCGTTTGCGGCCCTGAGTGCCCCGGGGTCGGGCATCTCGCCGGAGCCCCCAGCTGACGGCCGCCGCGGCCGTGGGCGGTGGCCGGGGCCTCGGTCACCGGCCGACGCCGCAACGCACCCCCGCCCGGAAGGCCGCTCCGTACGGCGCAGGGTTCCGAAGGGGTTTCCGGCCGGGAGCCTGACCGGCTCCCAGGGCATCGATCGCGGGTGCCGGGCACGGTCGGGGTCGAGAGCGTCGAACCCGCGGCCCGGACAGGGGAGTTGGCCGGAGCGCGCGGACGGTGGCCCCGCCGGGATGGTGAACCTGGCAGGCCGCCGCCCCACCGTGGCGGATCCGGCCGGAGGCGAGTCGGAACACCGTATTCCTCGGGAGGACGGACGGTGACGGAGAACGGTCGGCTGCGCGTGGAGACGCTCGGGCCGCTGCGGGTATACGCCGGGGCGCGGGAGATCGCCCTCGGCCCGCCCAAGCAGCGAGCCGTCTTCGCCGTGCTCGCACTGAGTGACAACAGCCTGGTCCCACGGGACGACCTCATCGACCGGCTGTGGGGAGCCGAACCGCCGGCCACCGCCGTCGGCAGTGTGCACACCTATGTCTCGGGACTGCGCCGGGCCCTGGCGGACTCGGGCGACCCGCTGACCAGCACCGGCGCCGGATACCTGCTGCCGCTCGACCCCGAGGGGCTCGACGCGCGGGTCGCCGAGCGGCTGGCGGCACGGGCACGGGCCGACCGTGAGCGCGCCCCCGCCGCCGCGCTCGACGCCTACGACAGGGCGCTGGCCTGCTGGCGTTCCGGCTCCGTACTCGGCGGCCTGCCCGGCCCGTTCGCCGTGGAGTACCGCGCCTGGGCCTCGGATCTCCGGCTGCGGCTGCTGATGGAGCGCGCCGAACTGCTGCTGGGGCTCGACCGGCCCACCGGTGTCGCCGACGGACTGCGGGCACAGGTCGCCGCCCACCCCTACGACGAACGGCTGCGCGCCCTGCTGATGACGGCACTGAGCCGCAGCGGCCGGACCGCCGACGCGCTCGCCCAGTACCGGCATCTGCGCACGGTGCTCGCCGAGGACCTCGGCATCGCCCCCTCGGCCGAGCTGCGCGACCTCAACTCCTCGATCCTGGCCGAGAACGGCCGCCCCCGTACCCCGGCGGACCCCCGTCCACCGGCCGCCGCGCCGGTGGTTCCGGCCCAACTTCCGCACGGCGTAGGCGCCTTCGTCGGCCGGGCGGAGCCGGTCGGACAGGTGCTGGAGGCGGCCCGCACCGCGGCGGACGGCGAAGGCGCCGGGCAGGGCGGGGTGCCGGGCATCGTGATGATCGTGGGCGTGGGCGGGATCGGCAAGACCGCTCTGGCCGTGCACTGCGCCCACCGGCTGGCCGACGCCTACCCCGACGGGCAGCTGTACCTCAACCTCCGCGGCTTCGACCCCAAGCAGCCGGTCCGCGCCTCGGCGGACAGCCTGCACCATCTGCTCACCTCGCTGAATGTGACGGACATCCCCGCCGGTCATGAGCAGCGGGCGGCCCTGTGGCGCAGCATCGTCCGCGACAAGCGCATGCTGATCGTGCTGGACAACGCCGACTCCGCGGAGCGGGTGGAGGATCTGTTACCCGGTGCGGGCCCGTCCTTCACCATCGTGACCAGCCGCAACCGGCTCAGCGGGCTGGCCGTGCGCCATTCGGCCCGCCGGGTGACCCTGCCCCCCTTCAGCGTCCCCGAGTCGCTGGAACTGCTGTCCGCCTCCATCGGATCCGGCCGGGTCGGCGCCGAACTGGGCGCCGCCCGCCGCCTCGCCGGACTCTGCGACGGACTGCCGCTGGCGCTGCGCATCGCCTCGGAGCAGGCGACCGCGGGCCCCTCGGCGCGGATCGCCGACCTGGTGGCCGACCTGGAGGACGTACGGCACCGGCTCGACGCCCTCCAGATGCCCGACGACGAGCTGTACTCCGTACGCGGAGTGCTCTCCTGGTCCTACGCCCGGCTCGACACCGCAGGGGCGCACGCCTTCCGCACCCTGGGCCTCCTCCCGGGGCCCACCATCCGCCCCGAGGCGACCGCCGCCCTGCTGGACCTGCCCGTCCCGGCCGCCGCCGCCGCGCTGCGGAACCTGGCCGCCCAGCACCTGGTGGAGACCGCGGGCACCGGCTACCGCATGCACGAGCTGACCCGCCTCTACGCCGAGGAGCTGTGCCTCGGCGCGGAGACGGACGCCTCCCGGCGCCGGGCCCTGGAACGGCTGCTGCACTGGTATGTGGAAGCCCTGACCCCGGACCGGCCCGGGCAGCGGCCGACGCGATACGTCCCGGAGTGGGACGATGCCGCGCCGCTGGTGCGCACCGCGCAGCGGATCGGCCGCCATACGGAGGCATGGCAGCTGGCCCGGCTGCTCCACGACCGCCGTGTCGCAGCGGGGCAGTCCGGGGACGCGGGGGACTGGGTCCGACTGCTCAGGACCGGACTGCGCAGCGCCGAACTGCTCGGCGACAAAAGGGCCCAGGCCCTGCTGCTGCACCGGCTGAGCGCGGCCTGCTCCCGGCTCGGCGACGACGGGGCCGACCGGGGCGGGACGGCACTGCGCCGACTGCGGGAGGCCCTGGCGCTCGCCAGGGCCGACGGCGACACGCACCGGGAGGGCCTGGCGTTGTTCGGCCTCGCCCAGGTGCACGGGGCGACCGGGGCGTCCCCCGTACAGGTGCGGGACCTCGCGGTCCAGGCGCTGGCGCGGCTGCGGGAGTCGGGGACCGCGGAAGCCGCCGAGGTCAGTGCGTTCCTCGGGGCACTGGACGCAGGCCCGCGCCATGCGTCCGAGCGGGACCCCGTCCGGCGTGCGGGATAGGGCCGTCGTGGCGGCTCTGCCAGATCAGCACCGCCTCTACCCTGCTGTCCGCGCCCAGGGACCGGAAGATCCGGTTGATGTGGTTCTTCACGGTCTTCTCGCGCAGGTGCAGCCGTGCCGCGATCTCCGCGTTGCGGACCCCGCGCGAGACCAGGGTCATCACCTCGTGCTGACGCTGTGACAGGGGGAGGTCCACCCCCTCGTGTGCCGGGGCCGCGTCGGGGCGGGCGGGCGCCGGACCGGCCGGGGCGGGGGACCCGGCCGCCGGGCGGTCGGCCGCCTCGATCACATTGAGCCGGTACTCCGCGCACAGCCTGCGCACCGGGCGGACGACGGGCGCCGGGTCAGGAAGCACCGGGTGGTGCGCCCCCGCTTCGACGCAGGGGCGGCCGGTCCCGGCCGCGCCCGCGGCGGGCCGGACGGCGACCTCGACATAGGGCATCCGGACGATGTCCACATCCAGGTTCTTGCTGGCGAACACCTGCCGGATCTGGGCGAGGATGTCCGGGCTGGTGATGGCGATCCGCACCAGAGGGGAGCCGGGGCCGACCGGCGGAGCCATGGGGGGACGAGTCATGGCTCCAGCCTGGCGGGCCCCGCTTCACGCCCTCTTCACGGACGGTCCAGGCCGCCTTCAGAGCCGGCCGCCGCCGTCACCGTGTCCCCGTCCCGCCCCGCCTCCTGCTCCCCGGCGCTCCCGGTCAGCTGCGCCAGCTCGGCCAGCACCTCGTCCTCGGTGGGGACGTCCACCCGGTCCGCCCAGCGCAGGGTGGCGACAAGGCTGTCGAAGAGCATGACGACGGCCTGGACCGGCGCGGCCTCCACATCGCCGTCGGACAGCACGGTGAAGGTCAGCAGGGCCCACACGCCCGGGGCCTCCGGATGGGACACGTAGTAGGAGATCCGCTGCGACGGCGCCTTGCGTCCGATACGGCCGCTCTCCACCACCGAGGCCACCCGGACCGCGGGGCCGCCGCCGATCTCCAGATAGGTGCCGCTGTCCCCGGCGTCGGCCAGCACGGAGGCCAGCAGCTGTTCCGGGTCCTCGATGTCCTCCTCACGCTGCGCCTCCGACTCCAGGACGGTCATCAGCAGCGATCCGGGCAGCCGCACACCGCTGAATTCCTCCAGCGGCAGCAGCACCGAGCGGGCGTTCTGCCGGGCGGCCTCGTCGGTCGCCTCGGTCAGCTCCCGGCGCAGCATCCGGCGCCACGGACCGACCTTGTCCCGCGGCAGCGAGTCCGGCAGATGGTGGCGGATCACCTCGTCGATGATCCGGCGCCGCAGCACGGAGGTGTCGGGGGTGGTCGGGATCTGCACCCAGCCCTCGGGGACGACGAGTTCGAAGTCGATCACGACTGCCCCTCCCCGGCCGCCGCGAGGAAGCCGAGCCGGGCCGGGCCCCCGTCCGCGGGGGCGCACTCCTCGGCGATCTGCTGCATCAACTGCTCCACTCCGGGGCCGATCAAGGCCATCAGCCCCATCTCGAAGACGGACGTGCTCAGCAGGACGTCCGCGCTGCTGCCCGGGGCACCGCCCCGCGGCGGCACATCGAGGCGCAGCGCGGCGTCCAGACGTGCGTAGGCCGCACCCTCCGGGCTGCGGCAGAGGGCGAACACCCGCACTCCGTCACCGCTCGGCGTGGTCACGTAGTCCACGACGGGCTCCCGTGCGTCGCACTCCAGACCGCGCGCGCCCACCAGGTCCATCAGATAGTTCGGATCCTCGGCCTCGGGCCCGCGGAACTCCACCACCACCGGGACCGGCGCCCACCGGGGCCGCCCCTCGACGAAGGCCGCGCCCCAGGCCAGCCGGGACCACTCGGGCAACTGCTCCGCACGCTCCCGCAACCAGCGGGCCGTGTCCCGGCCCACCATGTCGGTGGTGAAGGGGAATTCGGCCCCGGCGTCCTTCGGCCAGGCCTCGCGGACGGCGGCCACGCCCTCGGCCGTCCACTCCGCGAACAGGGCCACCAGATGCCCGGTCCAGGTGTCGGGGTCGGGCTCGCCGGGCAGGCCCTTGGGCACCCACTCCCAGTGCCAGGGCAGCCTGGTCAGCTCCAGCAGTTCGCCGCTCATCGTCTCTCCCGTGCTCACGCGGTGGCATAACCGGGCGGATTGGCCGCGGGGATCCAGCCCTTGAGACGGCCGCCGGTGTAGATGAACCCGGCACCCAGACCGAAGGCGCCGTTCAGACCGCCCCAGGCGAACCAGAGCGGCGAGATCTTGCCGAGATTGGCCGCCGCCACGACGGCTCCCAGATCCTGGGCGCCCTTGATACCGGCGACGATGGACGCGAAGTCCTTGCCGAACTGCGCCGGGTTGGTCAGCAGGGTGGCCCACATCGAGCCCGCGCCCTTGAGCTGGCTCCAGGTGGAGGCCCAGAACCCGATGTCGGGGGTGACGGCGCCGGACTTGCCCAACAGCCAGTTGGTGGCCGGGTTGTTGAACCACTCCGACAGGTTCTGCCAGCTGGTGGCGGCGTTCGCCGGCGGCGGGGCGAACGGCCGGGAGAAGTTGGGCACCGGGCGGCCCGCTCCGGACGCCGCGGCGCCCGGCTGGTTGCCCGGGCCGAAGGGGCGGGAGAAGTTGGGCACCGGGCGCGGATTGCCCGGTCCGAAGGGCCGGGAGAAGTTGGGGGTGGGGCGGCCGCCCGCGCCGACCGGCCGCAGCGGCACCATGGGGATGCCCCCGTTGCCGCCGCCGACCGGGATCGGCCGCGGCCGGGCCCCCGCGCTCGCCGCGGCCTTGGCCGCGCTGGAGATGCCCTTGCCGACGACGGAGGCGATGGCGCCCAGGCCCGCCAGGCCCAGTCCCACCGCGCCGAGGATGACGTCCGCGAGGCTGCCCTTGCCGTCCACATAGAGCACGATGTTGGCGACCAGGGTGATGGCCCCGGCCACCACCCCCGCGATGACCAGCACGTTCACCCCCGGGATCAGGATGGCCAGCGCCGCGAGGACCATGCCGATGATGGCGAAGATCTGGCTGATCTTGGCCATCACCGCGTCCAGCTTGTCCTTGAAGCTGTCGGTGAGACCGTCCTTGTAGTTCTTGGCGTTGACCGCGTCGCCGAAGCGCTTGCCCGCCGTGTTCAGCGCGTTGAGGGCGTTGTCCAGCCGCGTCTTGGCCGCGGCCATCTTCGCGTCCGCGTCGGAGGTGGCCTTGTTCTTGGCATCGCCCTTGGCCTGTTCGTCCGGGTCGGTGGTGCCGTCGGGCTTCTTCTGCGGGTCCGGCATGCCCTTGGCCTTGGTCTGCGCGTCGTGCGCGGCCTCGGCGTCGGTCAGCGCTCCGGCCGTCTCGCTGAGCCCCCGGTCCAGATCGGGTTCGTACTTGGCGATCTCGTCGGCCACGTCGTGGTAGCGGACACCGGCCTTGGTGAGCCGGTCGTTGAGCGAGTTCGCCGAGGACTTCAGACCCTCGACGTACTGGCCCGCCAGGCTGTCGCTGCTGGTCCCGACGATCTTCTGGAGCTTGGCGGTCGCGTCGTCGATGGTGGCGGCGATGTGCTGGTACCGCTTCTGGGCGTCCCGTACCACGTCGGGGTCGGCGCGGACCGGGTCCGAGTCCAGATCCAGAGGCGACCAGTCGCCGAGATTCCTGATGCTCATCGGTTCTCCTCGACCTCGCCCCTCATCCGTTCTGGAACGACTGGAACAGCTGTGTGTCGCCCTGCGCCCAGGCCTGGTCGATCTTGGTGACCTGGTCCCGCAGGGCCTTCATGTCCTTGACCATGGCGTCGCGGTGGACGGTCCAGTTGTCGGCGAAGTCGCCCATCGAGAGATTGGCGTTGTGCTGGCCCCACAGCCCCTTGTCGTCGTTCTGGAAGTCGAGCGCGCCCTCGAACTGGCCGATCAGCTCGTTGAGATCGCTCACCAGGTCCTGGAGGTCCTTCACCACGATGTCTGCCATCACTGCTCCTGCCGGTTCGGGACGGGTGTGCCGGGCCCGGCGGCCGGAAGCGGCCGGGCGGGCAGCGGCACCTGAGCACTCGTCAGGCTTCCGGCGCCGAGATGGACCAGGGCCGCGCCGGGCACCACCCGGGCGGCGAGCTGGGAACGGGTCAGCCGTACGCCCACCAGGTCGCCGTCGCTCATATTGGGCGGCGACAGCAGCGCACCGCGCCGGTTCCGCTTGACCTCGGCCTGCCAGCCGGAGAACCCCATCGCCACCGAGGCCACGTCCCCGCCGAGCACCACGGCCCGGTGGGCGCCCGACGCCCTGCGGACGAACGCCTTGAGCCAGTCCCGGCAGGGCAGGTCGCGCCACACCTCGGCGTCGTCGACCAGCAGGACCACCGGCCCGTCCCCCGGGTCGAGCAGCCCGGCGAAGTCCGCCTCCGCCGGGGCCTCGGCGGTCAGCACACCGCGCACCCCCGCGCGGCCCTCGAAGGCACGCAGCGGCGAGTTCAGCGGAGCGCCGATCACCAGCTCCGCCCCGCCGCGCAGCAGCGACTCCGCCATGACGCACAGCGCGGTGCTGCGCCCGGACCGGGACGGCCCCGCGACCAGGAAGGTGGGCTGGTCGCCCAGCAGGTCCGCGCCCACCGGCTCCAGCTCGTCGCCGCCGACACCGAGCAGCGCCCACATCGGGGCCGGTGCCTCGACCAGCTCCCACGCCTGCTCGAAGGAGAGCTGGGTGGGCAGCACCGCGATCCGGTTGGGGCGCGCCGACTTCGGCACCCCCGCCTCCCGCTCGGCCAGCCGGGCGCCCAGCGCGTGCAGCGCCGCGACCTGGGCCGGGCCCGCCGGATCGGCCGCCATCAACGCGACCTGCGTCTCGATGGCGCTGGTCGCCCGGTAGCCGCGGCCCGGCGGCAGATGCTCGGGGATCTTACGGGGGCTCAGCCCGGCCAGGCTGGCGTCGCTGCGGTCGGCCAGGCGCAGCACCAGTTTGTCGTCGCAGAGCGAGCCCATCCGGCCGCTGAGCAGCATGTGGTCACCGGCGATGACCAGATGGACCCCGGCGCTGCCGCCCTCCCGGTGCAGGACATGGATCAGATCGGTGAGGGCCCCGCCGTCGTACTCGCTGAGGGTGCCCATGAACCCCTCCCAGCGGTCCAGCAGCAGCACGATGTGCGGCAGCCGCTCCGCCTCCAGGGCGGCCGCGCGCTGCTCGGCCAGATCCGCGAACCCGCCCTCACCGAGGATGCGTTGGCGGTTCAGCACCTCCGCGTGCAGGCGCTTGAGCAGCCGCGCGGCCCGGTCGGCGTCCGAGCGCTGCACCACCGCGCCGCAGTGCGGGAGCCTGCTCAGCGGCAGCAGCGCGCCGTTGCCGCAGTCCAGCCCGTACAGATGCAGATCGGCCACACCGGAGGCGGCCGCGGCGGCGGCGCCGAAGGTCCGCAGCGCCGTGGAGCGGCCCGAGCGGGGGGCGCCGATGATGTGCAGATGGCCGAAGGTGGCCAGGTCGACCGTGACCGGCTCCTGGCGCTGCTGCGTCGGCAGGTCCTGTACGGCCCAGGAGAACACCGGTTCGCCGTGCTCGCCGCGCACCGGCTCCGAGGGCAGCTCGACGACGGGGGAGAGCGGCAGCGGCGGCAGCCAGGGGCGGCGCTGCGGGGCGATCCCCAGCAGGGTGTTGGCCTGCTCGACGGTCCGCACCAGCGCCGCGAGGTCGGTCTCGGTGTCCGTCTCGACGGTGCCCCGGGGACGCTGCGGCACCGGCCTGCCCAGGTCCAGCCAGGAGACCGGCTGGAGGAAGGGAGGCACCACCACCGCCTGCTGGCTGCCCAGCGGTCGGCGGCCGCCGACCCGACCGGTCTGGAACGGGATCAGCGAGCTGTGCCCCAGCCGGGCGTACGCCCGCCCCGGAGTGGCCGCCGAGATGCTCGCCGCCTCCCGGGCGTCGATGACATCGGTGCTCTCCGCCGGATCGGTCACCCTCAGCGCGACCCGCAGATTGGTGTTGGCGCGGATCTCCGCCGACACCACGCCCGAGGGCCGCTGGGTGGCCAGGATCAGATGGATGCCCAGCGAACGGCCGCGCTGGGCGACATTGACCAGTCCGGTGACGAAGTCGGGCAGCTCGCGGACCATGGAGGCGAACTCGTCGATGACGATCAGCAGCCGGGGGACCGGCGCCAGTTCGACGGGCCGCCGCTCCGCGTAGTCGAGGTAGTCCTCCAGGTCCTTGGCGCCCGCCGCCGCCAGCAGATGCTCGCGGTGGGTCAGTTCGGCGCTCAGCGAGACCAGGGCGCGCTCCACCAGATGCGTGTCCAGGTCGGTGACCAGGCCCACGGTGTGCGGCAGATCGACGCAGTCCTTGAACGCGGCGCCGCCCTTGTAGTCCACCAGCACAAAGGTCATCGCGTCCGGGCGGTTGGCCACGGCCAGCGAGGCGACCAGGGTCTGGAGGAACTCCGACTTGCCCGATCCGGTGGTGCCGGCCACCAAACCGTGCGGACCGTGGTTGACCAGGTCCAGGGCGAAGGGGCCGTCGAGGGAGTAGCCCACCACGGCCTTGGTGCTGCGGCCCGAGGCGCGCCAGCGGGCGGCGATCTGGGGGGCGGTGGGCTCCTCGAGTCCGAGCACCTCCAGCAGCCGGGCCGAGGCGGGCAGCGCGGCCTCGCCCTGGCCCTCGCTGACATCGCGCAGCGGGGCGAGACAGCGGCCCACGGCCTCGTACCAGGTGTCGGCGACCTCGTCCGCGCGAATGCCGTCGATCTGCGCCTCCCGCTGGCGGCGCAGGCTGGCCCGGCTCCCGGGGCCGCCGACGACGACCGTGGCGCACTCCTCCGGCAGGGTCCGCTCGTCGGCGTCCACACAGATGCTCAACACACCGACCGCAGGACCTTCTTGAAGGATCGTCACCACCCCGGGCAGGGCGCGCAGTCGCCGGGCGCCGTCCATCACCACGATCACATCGGGGTCCGCGGAGGCTGCCCCGGCGCCGGCGTTGAGACGGGCCTGCCGCCGCGCCTTGATCAGCTCGGTCAGCTCGGCGACCCGGTGGCCCAGCGTCTCCGCGTCGGCGCCGACCAGCGCCAGCGCCTGCTGGCCGAGCATCGGACGGGTGTGCGGCAGCCAGGTCGCCCACTCCCACAGGGACTCGCCCGCCGGGTCGGTCAGGATGTAGAGCTGCACATCGCGCGGGCTCTGGAGCACGGCCAACTGGCCGACCAGCCAACGAGTGGTGTGGCGGGGCCAGTTGTCCCGCCCCGCCACCCCGACCACGCCCGCCTGCGCGATGGAGAACGCGGCCGGGACGTCCTGGGCGGCCCGCAGTTCGCGGTGGCGCCGGTTCCCGTCCCCCTCCTCCACGGCGATACCGGTGGGCAGATCGGCGATGCCGACCCGCACCAGCAGATGGTCGGGATCGGTGCGACGGCGCTCCCACAGCCGGGCCCGCGGTCCGGTCGCGATGACCGACAGCTCGGCCGGATCGGGGGATGCGGCCCTGCGGTCCAGGCGCTCCTGGTCGAGCGCGGCGGAGATCTCGGCCTCCGTGGCGTCCAGGACGGCCCGGTGCTCCGCCAGTTGCCGCCGGTGGCTCAGCTTGCCCTGGCGCCGCCCGGTCCACCAGCTGCCGATCATCATCACCGGTGACATGCCCGCCATCACCAGGAACATCGGGTTGTCCGACATCAGCGCGATCGCGCCGCCGAAGACCGCGGGCAGCGCCGCGGCCAGCCACGGCAGCGCGTTCAGCGCCGGTGCCTTGGGCTGCCCCGGCAGCTTGAACGCGGTGCGCCGCACCGGCGGCAGCAGCCGAGGGGGCCGGTTGTAGTCGAGATAGCCGCCGTCCGGTGAGGGGGCGACCACGGCGTCGGGGCGCAGCAGCGCGTGCGCCTCCAGCACGGTGTCCCCGACGATCAGCTGGGCGCGCTCCCGCCACAGCACCTCGTGGCCGGGCAGCGGAGCGCGCTCCAGCAGGGCCGTCCCGGAGCCGGTGCGCACCCGCACCCGGGCGTCCAGGAACACCCGGATGACGGCGACCGCGGCCTCCGGCTGCTCCTGGTCCACGGTGAGACCGCCCGCCGGGTCCACACCGATGTGGTGCTCACCCGCGTCGAGGTACCAGACCCGGCCCGCACCGGTACCGGCCACGGCGCGCAGGGTGACCAGACCGGACCGGTGCCCCTCGGCGGGGCCGGGCTCGTCGAGCCAGAGGACGGCCCCGTCCTGGATCCCGCTGCCCGCCAGCGGCTGGTCCAGGTCGAGCAGCCGGCCGGCCAGGAAGACCCGGGCCGCCGTCGGGTCGCCCGCTGCCGGGGCCTGCGTCAGGGCCAGGCTGTCCAGCAGGTTCTTGACGACGTCCCGGACGCTGGTGGCGGGTTCGGCGTCCACGACGACATCGGCGGACCAGTCCGGGAGCCGGGAAATGGTGATCATCATGGGACTGCTGCTTCCCCACTCCTCGTAGGCGCGGCTGCTTCGGGAGAGCGGACGGGACCGGGAAGAAGGACGGGCACCGGGGCCCGCCTTCCGGATCCGGCCGAGAGGCCCTAGCTCTTGTTGAGCGAACCGGCCAGCTGCGTGTCCATGTCGCGCATCGCGTCCACGGCCTTGTCCAGCCACTGGGAGAGCTGCTCCAGGGTCTCCATCGCCTGGTTCGCCGAGTTCACGAACTCGGTGTGCACCTCGTCGAACCGGCCCGACGCCTGGTCGGTGACGAAGCCCGAGCTGGTCAGGCTGTCGACGATGCTCTTGCACTCCGTCAGCTTCGCGTCGATGTCGCTCTTGTTGTTGCGCATGCGGTTCGCGCTGTCCGACATCTCCTCGTAGGTGACATTCACGTTTGCCATCGGGGTGTCCCTTCTGTGTTGCCGGTCGTTGCCCGGCGTTGCCCGGCCTGGGCTCGCACCCACAGGTTCGCCGTGGACGTCCACGATGCTAGGAACGGCCCGGACGGCCGGTCCAGGGCGACGGGGGTGGGCCTTGGGCCCCTGGGCCCAAGGCCCACCCCCGCCCGCCGTTGACACCTTCACGGCCCCCGGCGAACGATCTGAGGACACTGCGGACCCGACGCCGACACCGCGCGGGAGGGGCCTCCGCCGGGCCGGGCCCGCCCATCACAGCCGAGGAGACGAAGGTGACTCTGCCGAGCCGATCCACCGAGCGCAGTTCCCCCCGCCGCTCCTGGCTCGTCCGGCTCCGTCCGGGGCGCGGCTCCGGGGCGCGGCCCGGCTCCCCGCGCGCCGACCACGGCCTGTGGACCGTGGACCGGGTGGTCCGCGCGCTCACCACCGCCTGCCACGAGGAGACGCGCGAGGTCCCGGCCGTGCACGCGGTCGTCGTGGGCGCCGAGACCGTACGGCTGTATCTGAGCACCCCCGACGAGCGGCCGCCCGCCGACTGGGTCTGCGAACAGGACGGCAGGGTCTGGCACGCGCCGCTGCGCAGGCTCCAGTCGGTCGCGGTGTCGGACACGCTTCCCGACCCCTATCCGCAGCTGGTCTCCCTCGGTGGCTCCCACGAGGGCTTTGTGCTGCTCAACCTGGCGCGGGCGGGCGGCATCATCGCACTGGAGGGCGACGCCCGCCAGGCGCGGCTGCTGGCCCAGGACTGGACCCGGGAACTCACCAGCAGCCCGTGGTCGCGGGAGGTGAAGGTGGCGCGGATCGGGTTCAAGACCGGCCCGGCGGGTCCGGACGACATCATCGAGGCCAAGTCCCTGGGGCATGCCGCGTCCACGCTGGCGGGGATCGACGGCGCGGTGCTGATCCTGGCCGGACCGCCGGACGGCCGGGCCCGCGAGTTTCTGCACCGGGTCGCCGAGGATCCGTCCGGGCGCTGGACCGTGGTGGTCCTCGGCCGGATGGAGCAGCCCCGGTGGCGCCTGGTCCTGGACGCCGAGGGGATGGTGGACACCGGTTTCCTGGCCGAGCCGGTGTCCCGGCGGCTCGACCAGGTGTCGGCGCTGCCCGGCCCCGAGGAGTCCGACGCCGACTCCGGTCCCGCGCCCGCCGCCGTGCCCCGGCCCCGGCCGTCCGCCCCGGCCCGACCCGCGACCCCGGCGGGGCCCGGGGACGGCCGCCGGTTCAGCCGTCGCACCACCATGGCCGCCGCTGCTGCCGCCGTCGCCGTGGTGGTCGTGGCCGTCGTCCTGACCACCACGCACCGTGGCTCCTCGCCCGCCGCGCCGGTGGCGCGGGCCACCACCGAAGCGGGTACGGCCGCGACGGCGCCGGGCTCCGCCCCGACGACCGCGGGAGCGGGCGGCTCCGGCACCCCGGCCCCGGGTGCGCCGTCCGCGTCCGGTGGTCCGGTGGCGCCCCCGGCGGGCTCGTCGCTGGTCAACCCGGCCGCGAACAAGTGCCTCAGCGCGGGGCCCGGCACCGACGGCACACCGCTCTCGCTGGCCGCCTGCGACGGCGACGCCAACCAGTCGTGGCAGGCCGTGAACGGCACGCTCCAGAGTCAGGGCCTCTGCATGGACGCCGCCTGGGGCGCCACCACTCCCGGCACGGTCGTGCAGGTCGCACGGTGCAGCGGCAACCCGGCCCAGCTCTTCTCGGTGCGGGGCGGCACCGTCTACTCGCAGCAGGCGAAGCTGTGCATCGGCGAGGCCAACGGCGGTACGGCGGTCCGGCTGGCCCCCTGCACCGGCCCCGCGAGCGTCTTCAAGCGCCGCTGACCCGAGGCCGGTCGCCGGTGCGACCGCCACCGGACGAGGGGCCCTCCCCGCCGGGCGCCCCAGACCCTCTTCGGCACCCCGCACATGACGTAGCGTCGCACCGCGCCGGGGACGGCCGGGGAAGCGGAGACCACCTGCGCCACCCCTCGGCGGCCCCTGCGGCGGTGGGCATGCACCTCCCCCGGTGCGCGTGTGAGCCCTGTATGCGCCCCCGTGCGTGCGAGAAGACTGCGCCCTGCCAGCGTGCGGATGGGCGGAAACAACTGTTCAGCGTGCAACTGTTGAGGAAGGCGGGTCGCCACGTGCTGCTGCGTCTGCCCCTGTCCATACCCGAAGCACAGGAGTGTCTCGCCGAGGAGGCCGTTCCGGTCGGCGGCGCCACGCTCGTCTGGGCCGTCTGGCAGCGGGACGGCTTCCCCGACCTGGCCATGTCGCTGCGCGACCTGCCGGACGCCCAAGTCCTGGGCGGCGGAAGGCTCGGCTCCGCCGTGGTCCTCGGCCGCATCGACGACCGGGTGCCGGACGTCCTCCGGCTGGCCGCCGCCACGGTGGGGACGGGGGCCGTGCGCCGGACGGCGACGGTCGGCGGCAATCTCGTCGGCAGCACCCTGCGCTGCCTGCTCCCCGCCGCGCTCGTCCTGGACGCCCGTGCCACGGTGCTGGCGTCGGACGGCGTCCACGAAACGGACCTGGCCGAGGTGATCGCCAAGCAGCCGCTGCTGCTCGGTCTCCACTGGCGCGATCCGATCGCCTCCGCGTACCGCAAGCTGCCCCCCGACGCGGGCGGACCGCCGCCCCTTGTCGTCGCCTCGGCGCTGCACGGCGACGACGGCACGGGCGTCCGCCTCCGGGTCGCCGTACGGGACGGCTACGACGTGTTCAGCGGCGACACCGTCTGCGCCGCGGACCCGGGCACGGACATCGACCGGACCCTGCACGCGCTGCACTCGACGGCGCTGGGCGATCTGCCTCCCGCGGCCTGGGACGTCGTACGCCCGCAGGTCGCCGGACTGCTGGACGGCCACGGCCCCGTCCGCTGAGGCCGGACCCGCCCGCGCCCTACCGCCGGTTCGCGCCGCCGGCCCGCTCCGGGTGGACCGACTCGACCCGGAACAACCGCGGCTGGACATCGGTGGCGATGGTGGCCGCCTTGTCCATGTGCACCCGCGCCTCGGGGTTGGCCAGCATCGCGTGGTAGTGCTCCTCGCTCTCCCACTGGGCGTAGTTGATGACGCGTTCGCCGTCCAGGGAGGCGTGGAAGTTGGCGCAGATGAAGCCGGGTTGATGCTTCATCGTCTCCTCCGTGGCGCGGGACAGGAGCGCGATCAGCTCCTCCTGGCGGTCGGGGGAGACCGTGAAGACATTGATGAGCGTGGCCACGGGGCGCGTGGAGTCGATGTGTGCCGTAACAGTCATACGGTCATGTGTCCCGTTCCGGCGTCCCCGGGTCTCCCTCGCCGGTCCGTATTTCGCCCGTTCGGACGTCGGCAGGGCGGGGGACCCCCCGGCGCCGGGCGCCGCGGCAAAGGCCCCGACCGGCAGCGGGAACCTCTGGCGCCCGTTCACCAACTCTCCCTAGGATGTGCCCGGTTCGCACCCGTTCCGGCCTTCCCGGCCGCCCCTGGCGTGAGCCGTGCGCACAACAACCGCAGAGGCGCGCGATCGGGGGAAGCCGGTGGGAATCCGGCGCTGACCTGCAACCGTGTGCGGCCCCGGGGCCGCGAGTCGGGGCACCCGGCGCGTGCCGAGAACCGCTTCCCACTGTCATGGTCCGCAGTGCGAAGCCGAGAGCCCGGTCCGGTGCGTCCGGCCGTTCGCAAGCAGAGCGGCGCGGCGCGTCCCTCCGGCGCGGGTCCGCCCGCTCGGCGTCGGGCCGCGGACCGCCCACACCAGAAGGGCTCCTCCCTTGCACCGCACCTTCGCACGCCGCACCGCGGCCGCCGCGGCCGTCCTCGCCCTCGCCTCCGCCCCGGCAGTCGCCCATGCCCAGGGCGCGCCCCGTACCAACGCCCCGATCAGGGTGTCGCTGACCGTGCAGGGACCGGACGGGACCCTGTTCAAGGGCAGCGTCAGAACCCGTGGCCATGAGGTCACCACGGCCACGGGCGGCACACACAGATGCGACGGCACCAACGGCGGCGCCAACGCCTCCGCCGTGCCGACGCCCACCGCCGCCCTCGACGACGCCGCCCGCAAGCGGCACTTCACCTGGGACGGCACCTGGTACTCGTCCTTCGACGACTACTCCGTCGACACCATCAAGAAGGTGAGCGGCGGCGCCACCGCCTACTGGAACATCTCCGTCAACGGCACCTCCACCCCGGTGGGCGGCTGCCAGTTCAAGCTGAAGGCCGGGGACAAGGTCGCCTTCACCTGGACGGCCTTCTGATCCGGCCCGTCGTCACCGGCCGGGGAACGGGCGCGCCTCGGCCGGTGTGACCGCCTCCCCGGCCCGCACCCCGTGCAGAACCCGCGCGAGGACCTCCGCCCCGCGCACCACCCGCGGTCCGGGGCGGTTGAAATGGGCGGGGCCGTCCAGCCCCCAGACCCGTCCGGACCGTACGGCGGGCAGCTCCGCCCAGCCCGGCAGCCCGGTCAGCAAGTCCGCCTCGCGCAGGGTCCGTTCGGGCGGGAAGCCGCAGGGCAGCACGAGGACCGCGTCCGGCCGGGCGGCGCGCACCGCCTCCCAGGTCATCGGCGCGGTGTGCTCGCCGGGCTGGGCGAGCAGGGGCTCGCCGCCGGCGGCCGCGATCTGCTCGGGCACCCAGTGCCCGGCGGGCCACAGCGGGTCCAGCCACTCGAGGGCCACCACCCGGGGCCGCCCGCGCCGGGCGACCGCGCTGCGGACTCGGTCGAGCCGGGCCCGCAGCGCGGCCCGGCGCGCCCGCGCCCGCTCCGGCACGCCGAGCAGCTCGCCGACCGTGACCAGGCAGTCCAGTACGTCGTCGAGCGTGCGCGGCTCCAGACTGAGCACCCGGGTGTCCGCGTCGAGCAGCCGCACGGCCCCGCTCACCCTCGCGTACGACACCGCGCACACCTCGCACAGATCCTGGGTGAGCACCACATCGGGCCGCAGGGCCGCCAGCGCCTCGGTGTCCAGGGTGTACAGCGACGAACCGGAGTGCGCCGAGCCGCCCACCGCGTCCGAGATCTCCCGGCTGGTGAGGGCGTCCTGATCCAGGTCCGCCCCGGTCACCACGGGCACCTGCGCCACCTCGTCCGGCGGCCAGTCGCACTCATGGGTACGGCCGACCAACCGCGCCGACAGCCCGAGTTCGGCCACGATGTCTGTCGCGGCGGGCAGCAGGGAGACGATGCGCATGCGCCGACTCTAGGATCTTTCGTCGGGATCCGCCCGCAAGCCCGGCATGATCCGAACGAGCGGCCCCAGGACCCGCCGCGGATCCGACCGCGCCGTCAGGCGCCCCAGCGCACTGCGATCGTGTCGCCCACTCCCACCACCGTGTTCCGCGCGGCGGAGGCGAACGCCGAGCCGTCGATGCTCACCTTCCAGGTGTTCGAGCCGCTGTTGGCCTTGCCGTTGAGCGCGGTGACGGTGCCCGTACCGGAGGAGGGGGTGACACCGGTGACGCACCCCGCCGGGGTGGCCGCGCCGGTGGCCGCGTCCAGGACCGCGCCGAGGGTGGTGGCCGTACCGGTCGGCGTGAGGGCCACCGAGCACACCTTCGGATTCCCGGCGCCGTCGTCCACGGTGAGCGCCAGCCTGGTCGCCGTACCGGAGGTGAAGGAGCCCTGGCCCACCCACTGCGGGGCGCCCGAGGTGACCGGGACGGGCGGGGCGGCCGTGAAGCCGCCGCCCGCCACCGCGCGCAGTCCGTCGATCGAGGAGTACGCCGTCGGGGAGGTGTCGGAGGGCAGGTACTTGAAGCCGCCGCCCGGCTTGAACTGCTGCGCGATCAGGAAGTCCACCGGCGTCTTGCCCATGGAGGTGAGGAAGTCACCGGTCTGCGCGTTGATCCCGCAGGCGTTGAGCCCGGACACCGCCCAGCCGTTGGAGTCGGTGTTGGCGCCGAACATGGCGTTGAAGGCACCGCTGCTCGCCACCAGCTTGCTCTTGAGGAACGCCTTGGCCTGGAGGACGTCGGTGTCGGTGTTCGGCACTCCCGACACGCACAGGGCCGCCATCGTGGCGCCGGTCATGTCGATGTCGCTGGTCGAGGACAGCTGGCTGGGACTGCCCTCCGCCTTGCCGTAGTTCCAGCCGCCGTCGTTGTGCTGGTTGGCGCGGATACGGGTGATGAGCGCGTCCCGCAGCGCCTGCGGGATCCGGGCCTGACCGGACTGGGTCTTCGCGCCGCCCAGGGCGAGCGCCGCGAACACGGTGCCGTTGAAGTTGGCCGACGGGCCGAAGTAGCCGGGCTCGGCGGTCTGCCAGTAGCCGTAGATGTCGGCGACCAGATTGCGGGAGGCGGAGACACGGGCCGGGTCGATCCCCGCCGCGTAGGCGTTGAGCATCGCACGCTCGTAGTCGGTGACCACGGGGGAGGAGGAGGGCCAGCTCGCGGTGGAGAGCAGGGTGCGGTAGACGGTTCTCGCGTTCTTGCTGGTGTCGCCGCCCGGGGTGACATCCACCGCGGCGGTACCGGCCGCCGCGAGGGCGCTGAACGCCCACTCGTTGGACAGCCCGGAACCGGCGTAGGAACCGTCCGCCGCCTGAAGGGACTTGAGGTAGGAGACGCCGTTCGTCTTGGAGGTGGCGATCTGTGACGGGCTGGAGGTCGCGGCGGCGGGCAGTGCGGTGAGGGCGAAGGCACCCAGCGCGGCGGCCGCGGTGAGGGCGGGGCTGCGGAAGGACAGCGGACGGGGCATGGCCTGCTCCTTGGATGAAGGACGCCGACCCCACCCGCGCCGGTGCCGGGCGGCCCGGGGAGCGGCGGGTGCGGCCGCCGTCCGGAACGCGTGGACCGGCTTCCAGAGGTGCTGCACCGCTTGGGCATTCGGGCTCGGGGCGGCCCCCGGCCGTCCCACACCGCTGCGCGTCAGCCCCGGAATCCCACCGGGTTCCCCCACTCGGCAGTCCGGGACGGTACCCGACCTGCACCCCTGCCGCCAGCGGTCGCAACCGACCGCCCGGACCGGTCAGGGCGGTGTCTTGACGGCCGTGGTGAAGCGTGTTCAAATCCCGCTGATACACAACGAGTTCCAGGGGAAGCCGGTCGAAGTCCGGCGCTGACCCGCAACCGTGGGCCCGGCACCGCCGGGCGAGCCGGAATGCCTGGACCGTTTCATCGGCAACAGACGCCGTCGCGGACTGCGGCGTGGTGCGACCAGCTTCCGGCAGCCGGGACCTCCCGTCCGACGGAGGCCCTCTGCCACGTCTGCGCCCGCGTGCGGCAGGCCTGAGGGGGCTGTGGTGGGGAAGCGAAGAAGCGGCCTGACGGCGGGGGGCCCGCCACGGGTGGCGGCACTGCTGTCGGCACTGTTCCTCCTGCTGGCGGCCTGCGTGACGTACCTCACGACGACCCCCGCCGCCGCGGACGGCACCGACGCGTGCACGGCGACCAAGGGCGCCGTGGTCGCCGTCGACTTCGGGCCCTTCGGCGGCAGGGTCGAGCGCGGCTGCGACACCAGCCCCACCACCGGGTACAACCTGCTGCACGACACCGGCTTCACCACCGCGGGCACCGTGCACGACGGCCCCGCCTTCATCTGCCGTATCGGCTTCGCCTCCTTCAACTCCGGTACCCAGTACCCGACTCCGGACAAGGAGTCCTGCGTCCTCACCCCCCAGGCCACCGCCTACTGGTCCTACTGGATCGCCGCCCCCGGCCAGCACGACTGGACCTACAGCCCTCAGGGCGCCATGGACCGCAAGCTGAAGAACGGCGACATCGACGCCTGGGTCTACGGCGGCACCGACGTCGGCGGCTCCACGGGCCAACCCGCCTTCACCCCCGACGACGTACGCGCCGGATCCACCGGCACCCCCGACCCGGGCAGCACCCCCACCGGCGCCCCCGGCAAGGTCGATACAGGCGCCGCCGCGGCATGGCTCAGGAGCAGCCTGACCGACGGGGAACGCATCGTCGACGACGGCGCCACCACCCCCGACTACCCGCTCACCGCCGACACCGCCTACGCGCTCGCCGCGGCCGACGGCAAGAGCGCCACCCTCGACAAGGTGACCGGCTTCCTCGCCGCCCACGCCGCCGACTTCGCCTACCCGAACGGCACCGACCAGGCCCCCGACGCCACCGCCGTGGCCCGCCTGGCCCTGCTCGCCGAGACCACCGGCCGCGATCCGCGCACCTTCGGCGGTCACGACCTGCTCGCCGCCCTCACCGGCAATGTGTGCGCGGCGGGCCCCGAGGGCGACCATCCGCTGTCCGGCTGCACCGCCAAGGGCGACTTCCGCGCCTCCTCCTACGCCGAGGGCCAGGCCCTGGCCGTACTGGCCCTGCTGCGCGCCGGGGTGACGCCCCCGGCCGCCACCGTGGACCGGCTCACCCAGCTCCAGTGCAAGGGCGGCGGTGTCACCAGCATCCTCATCCGTCCCGGCGAGTACTGCGACGGCGACCCCGCGACCACCGGGCTCGTCGCCCTGGTGCTGCACCGGGCGGGCGGCCACGAGGCCGCGGTGAGCAGCGCCCGTACGTATCTGGCCAAGTCCCAGCGGGCGGACGGCGCCTTCCCCGGCTCCACCGGCTCCGACACCGGCAGCGTCACCGCCACCGCGTATGCCGCCCAGGCGCTGCGTGCCCTCGGGGACACCGTCCGCGCCGACGCCGCCGTGGGCTGGCTGTCCCGGCAGCAGCTGAAGGGCGGCGGCTTCGGCTTCGACGAGGGCGCCACCGACCCGGCCGTCTACGCGACCTCACCGGCCGTCCTCGCCGGTGCCGCCACCAGCCTGGTCACCCTCACCACCACGACACCCCCGCCGCCGACCACGCCCCCCGCCGATCCCACCGTCCCCGCGAGCGGCGGCCCCGACCTCAAGAAGGGCGTCGCCTACCTGACCAAGGCGGCCAACCTCAAGGGCGGCCGGTACTACGGGGACGGATTCACCACGGGCCGCGCCGACTTCGGCCTCACCATCGACGGCGCCTACGCCCTCGCCGCCACGGGCCTGGACAACGCCGGGCTGCGCGGCATCGTGGACTTCCTCGACCACGGCGGCAAGGACGGCACGGGACGCACCGTCAACGACTGGACCGGCGTCGGCACCGCGTACGCGGCGGGCGGCTCCCTCGGCAAGACCGCACTGCTCGCCGAGGCCGTCGGCCGCGACCCGCGCCACTTCGCCGGGCACGACCTGGTCGCCGCCCTCGCCAAGTCCGTCTGCGCGGGGCCCAGCACCGCACCGGACCGCTCCTGCGCGGCCAAGGGCGCCTACACCTACGCGCCCTCCGTCTTCGCCCAGGCCCTGGCCGTCATGGCGCAGCTGCGCGCGGGCGAGAAGGCGGCCGCCGCGCGGCCCGTCGCCTACCTGGAGAGCCTCCAGCAGCCCAGCGGGGCCTGGCCCAGCCTGATCCCCTCCTCCGGCGACTTGGACGTGGACTCCACCGCCATCGCCGCCATGGCCCTGAAACTGGCGGGCGGCACCGCGGCCGACCGGGCCGTGGACCGGGCGCTGGCCTGGATCGCGTCGAAGCAACTGGCCGACGGCGGCTTCCCGGGCGCCGCAGGCGACTCGGTCAACTCCGCCGCCCTCGCCGTGCAGGGGCTGTCCCTGAACGCCGGGACCTACGCGGCGAAGATCACCAAGGCGCGGCACTTCCTCGCCGCGCAGCAGAACGCCGACGGCGGCTTCAACGTCGCCAAGGGCGGCCAGCGCGGCTCCGATCTGCGCGCCTCCACCCAGGCCGTCGGCGGCGCCACCGGGATCTCCTTCGGCACCCTCCGGGGCAGCCTGACCGGCACCACGCCGCAGCCGACCCCCAGCCCCAGCGGCAGCGCCCCGGAGATCGTCACCACCGGCAGCAGCAGTGCCGGAGCGGGCGGAGCCACCGCCAGCGGCGGCGAGGGCGGTGTGCTCGCCTCCACCGGAGCCCAGGTCGGCGCCCTGGCCGCGATCGCCGCCCTGCTGGTCCTGGCCGGCTGGCGCACGGTGGCCGTCGCCCGCCGCCGCACCGACCCGGGACGGCAGCGATGAGGGCCGCACGGGTCCTGAGGGCGCTGGCCGCGCTCGGTCTGGCCGCGGCCGCGGTCGCCGCGACCGGCACCCCGGCCGCCGCCGACCCGGAGCCGATGGGGCGCTGCACGACCACCTCGGGTGCCGTGCTCGCCGTCGACTTCAGCCACTGGGGCGGCCCCGTCCTCCGCTCCTGCGGCACCACCCCGACCACCGGCTACGAGCTGCTCAACGAGGGCGGCTGGAGCACCACCGGCACCGGTCACGACGGCCCGGCCTTCATCTGCCGCATCGGCTACAGCGGTTACCGCGGCGGCAAGCAATATCCCACCCCCGGTGAGGACGACTGCGTCCTCACCCCGCCCGCCACCGCCTACTGGTCGTACTGGCACGCCGACCCGGGCGCCAGGGACTGGAGCTACAGCCAGCTCGGTGCGATGCTCTACAAGCCCAAGCCCGGCAGTGTCGATCTGTGGATCTTCGGCAGTACGAACATCCAGGGCACCGAGGGCCGCCCGAGGATCACCCCCGACCAGCTCCGCGCCCACAACACCGCACCGCAGGGCGACGCCGGGAAACCCGCCTCCACCCGGAAGGCGCCCCCGCTGCCGCCCGACGTGGACACCGGACCGGCCCCCGAGCAGCAGAAGCAGACCACCGTACCCGCCACTTCGCCCGCGCCCGCACCGAAGAAGGCCGGGCCGAGCACCACCCCGAGCCCGACGCCGTCCCCCACACCCAGTGCCGCCACAAGTCCCGCGGCCGCGGCGGCTCCGGGCTCCGGCACCCGGGTCGTCGACGCCGCCCCGGCCGCCGAGGCCCGGCACGGCTCCGGCTCGATCGTCCCCGTCGCCACCGGAGCCGGTCTCGTCGTGGTGATCGGCGGCGCCGCCGTGTTCGTGGCGCGCCGACGCCGCCGTACCGAGTGACCGCGGTGGCCCCTACGACCGTGCAGCCCGCCCCGGCCGCCCCGGCACCGGCCCGGGGCGGCCGACGGCTGCCGCGGACCCTGCACCCGGTGGCCTGGTGGATCTGGGCGCTCTCCCTGGCCACCGCCGTCAGCCGCACCGACAACCCGCTGCTGCTGTTCCTGGTGCTGGCCGTCCTCGGCTATGTGGTCACGGCCCGGCGCACCGCGGCGC
This sequence comes from Streptomyces sp. NPDC052040, assembly GCF_044548405.1. Lineage (NCBI taxonomy): Bacteria > Bacillati > Actinomycetota > Actinomycetes > Kitasatosporales > Streptomycetaceae > Streptomyces > Streptomyces sp. NPDC052040. The sequence goes on from NZ_JBIUBV010000001.1 coordinate 1,332,976, forward strand.
CCTGGGCCCGGGGCTTCCCGTACTACCTGTATCTCGCCCTGACCGTGGTGATGGTCCGGGTCGCCTTCCGGGCCGTCTTCGCCACCGGGATCACCCCGCACGACCACTTCCTCTTCTCCCTCCCGCACATCCCCACCCCCGACTGGTACGCGGGCATCAGCATCGGCGGCCCGGTGTCGCTGGAGGCACTGCTGTCGTCGGCCACCGATGGTCTGCGGCTCGCCTGCATGCTGTGCTGCATCGGCGCGGCCAACACCCTCGCCAACCCCAAACGGGCCCTGCGGGTGCTGCCCGGCGCCCTGTACGAACTCGGGGTCGCCGTCACCGTCGCGATCAGTGTGGCCCCGCAGCTGGTGCAGAGCGTGCAACGGGTCGCCCGGGCCAAGAAGCTGCGGGCCGGACGCACCCGGGGCATGAAGGCGCTGCGCGGCATCGTCGTCCCCGTCCTGGAGGACGCCCTCGAACGCTCCCTGCGGCTGGCCGCGGCCATGGACTCCCGCGGCTACGGCCGGGCGGGCACCGCCACCCGCCGCTCCCGCCGGATCACCGGCGCACTGATGCTGCTGGGTATGTGCGGCCTGTGCGCCGGGGCCTACGGTCTGCTCGACGCCACCGCGCCCGCCTTCCTCGGACTGCCCGCGATGGCGGCGGGTGCCGCGCTCTGCGTGGCGGGCCTGCGGCTCGGCGGCCGCCGCATCACGCGCACCACCTACCGGCCCGACCCCTGGCGTCTGCCGGAGTGGGCCGTGGCGGGCAGCGGGGTGCTCTCCGCCGTGCTGCTCTTCTGCAACCTCGGCTACGACCCCGCCCAGCTCAACCCCACCTTCTACCCGCTGACCTGGCCCGTCCTCCCGCTGGTGCCGACCGCGGCGATCCTGCTCGCCGGTACGGCCGGATTCCTCGCGCCCGAGCCCGGACCCGTCCAGAGAGCCGACGTCCCGTGATCACCTTCGACCAGGTCACCGTCCAGTACGACGACACCCCCGAGCCCGCCCTGCGTGACATCGACCTCACGGTGGAGGAGGGCGAACTCTGCCTGGTCGTCGGGCACACGGGCGTCGGCAAGTCCACGCTGCTCGGCGCGGTCAACGGGCTTGTCCCGCACTTCACCGGCGGCACCCTGCACGGCCGGGTCACCGTCGACGGCCGCGACACCGCCCACCACCCGCCCCGCGAACTCGCCGATGTCGTCGGCGTGGTCGGCCAGGACCCGATCGACGGCTTCGTCACCGACAGCGTCGAGGAGGAACTCGCCTACGCCATGGAGCAGTTGGCGATCCCCCCGGCCACCATGCGCAAACGGGTGGAGGAGACCCTCGATCTGCTCGGCCTCGCCGAGCTGCGCCACCGCGCCCTGCACGAACTCTCCGGTGGCCAGCAGCAGCGCGTCGCCATCGGCTCCGTCCTGACCGCCCACCCCCGCGTCCTGGTCCTGGACGAACCGACCTCCGCCCTGGACCCCACGGCGGCCGAGGAGGTCCTCGCCGCCGTGACCCGGCTCGTCCACGACCTCGGGGTCACCGTCCTCATGGCCGAGCACCGGCTCGAACGCGTGGTCCAGTACGCGGACCGCGTCATCCATCTGCCGGGCGACGGCCGGGCCCGGATCGGCGCACCCGCCGAGATCCTGCGTACGTCCACGATCGCACCGCCCATCGTCGAGCTGGGCCGGGCCGCCGGGTGGTCCCCGCTGCCGCTGTCCGTCCGCGACGCCCGCCGCGCCGCCGCCCCCCTGCGGGCGCGGCTCGCGGACCGCACCCCGGACCCGGTGCGCCCGCAGGTCCCCTACGGCGAACGGACCCGGCTGCTGGCGGCGCGCGGCGTCCAGGTCTCCTACCGGGGGGTCGCCGCCGTCCGCGGGGCCGACCTCGATCTGCACGCGGGCGAGGTCACCGCGCTCATGGGCCGCAACGGCTCCGGCAAGTCCTCCCTGCTGTGGGCCGTGCAGGGCTCCGGTCCGCGCCGGGCCGGAGCGGTGACGGTGGCCGACGGCGCCCGCGGCGGCACGGACCCGGGCGACGTGCCGGCCGCCGAGGCCCGCCGACTCGTCGGACTGGTCCCGCAGACCCCCGCCGACCTGCTCTATCTGGAGAGCGTCAAGCAGGAACTCGACCAGGCGGACACCGAGTCCGGCGCCGGGCCGGGCGCGCGCGCCCTGCTCGACCGGCTCGCGCCCGGCATCGACGACGCGACACACCCCCGTGACCTCTCGGAGGGGCAGAAGCTCGCCCTCGTCCTCGCCATCCAGCTCTCCGCCGCGCCCCGGATCGTCCTCCTGGACGAACCGACCCGGGGTCTGGACTACCGGGCCAAGTCGGAGCTGATCGGCATCGTGGACACGCTCGCGGCCGAGGGCCGGGCGGTCGTCATCTCCACCCATGACGTGGAGTTCGCCGCGCGGGCGGCCGACCGGGTGGTGGTGATGGCCGAGGGCGACATCGTCGCCGACGGTCCGACCGTCGATGTCATCGTCTCCTCGCCCACCTTCGCCCCGCAGACCGCGAAGATCCTCGCCCCGCTGCCCTTCCTGACGGTCCAGCAGGCGGCGCGGGCGCTGGCCGCCGACGACGAGGGGGCACATCCATGAGCACGCCCAGGGACATGCCCCCGGGTGCCCGGCCCGTCGCCGCGATCCGGCTGACCCCGCGCGTCGGTGTGGTGGTGGCGCTGGCCGCGTTCCTCGGACTGGTCGCGTTCTTCTGGCCGTTCGTGGTCGCACCGGGCACATTCGGTTCCAACTACGCGCCCCCGCTGATCTTCGGGGTGCTGCTGGTGCTCGTCCTGTGCGTGGTGCTGTCGGAGATCGCCGAGGGCGGCATCGACTCCAAGGCGCTCGCGATGCTGGGGGTGCTGTCCGCGGTCAACGCGGCCCTGCGTCCGCTGGGCGCCGGGACGGCGGGCATCGAGACCGTCTTCTTCGTCCTGGTCCTGGCCGGGCGGGTGTACGGCCCCGGCTTCGGCTTCGTGCTCGGCTGCACCTCGCTCTTCGCCTCGGCGCTGATCACCGGCGGGGTCGGGCCGTGGATGCCGTACCAGATGTTCGGGTGCGCCTTCGTCGGGATGCTCGCCGGGTTCCTGCCCCGGGTGCGAGGCCGGGGCGAGGTGCTGATGCTGGCCGTCTACGGCTCGCTGTCCGGCTATCTCTTCGGCTTTCTGCTGAACCTGTCCTTCTGGCCCTTCTCCCTGGACCCCAACAGCTCCCTCGCCTATCTGCCGGGACTGCCCTTCACCCAGCAGTGGCACCGCTATGTCGCCTTCGACCTCGCCACCTCGCTGGGCTGGGACACCGGGCGGGCCGTCACCAACTTCGTCTGTGTGCTGCTGGCCGGTCCGGCGGTGCTGACCACCTTCCGGCGGGCCGCCCGCCGGGCCCGCTTCCGGGCTCCCGTGCGCTTCCCGACCGCCCGAACGGCCGAATCCGACCCCTCCTGACCTGCAAAGCCGTGCGACGGGGGGCGTCGGGGGTGGAATTACTAGGACGTCCAACTATATATTCGGGGGGAAGGCCCGCGGCGCGGGGAAGCCGGGTGCGACACCGGCCCGCTCCCGCCACCGCGACCGGGGAGCACGCCGTGGAACAGGGCGCCCCCGTCCGTCCGCGCCCGGCCCGAGCGCCGCCCCGGATTCCCCGACGAGAGCAGGCTCCGCATGAACCGCCCGCAAGAGACCGCCTCCGTACGCGAGTTGACCCACTTCATCGGGGGCAAGCACACCCCGGGGGCCTCGGGGGCCCACGGCGAGGTGTACGACCCCAACACCGGCCGGGTGCAGGCCCATGTGCCCCTGGCCGACCGGGCCGAGACCGAGGCGGCGATCGCCGTCGCCGTCGAGGCGCAGCGCGAGTGGGGCGAGTGGAACCCGCAGCGCCGCGCCCGGGTCCTGCTGCGCTTCCTCCAGCTCGTGGAGGAGGAGAAGGACGCGCTGGCCCGGCTGCTGTCCGCCGAGCACGGCAAGACCGTCGCCGACGCCCACGGCGACCTCCAGCGCGGTCTGGAGGTCGTGGAGTTCGCGGCCGGTATCCCGCACCTCCTCAAGGGCGAGTTCACCGACAACGCGGGCACCGGCATCGATGTCCACTCGCTGCGCGCACCGCTCGGCGTGGTCGCCGGGATCACCCCCTTCAACTTCCCCGCGATGATCCCCCTGTGGAAGGCCGCCCCCGCCCTGGCCTGCGGCAACGCCTTCATCCTCAAGCCCTCCGAGCGCGACCCCTCGGTCCCGCTGCGGCTCGCCGAACTCTTCCTGGAGGCGGGCCTGCCGCCCGGCGTCCTCAATGTCGTCAACGGCGCGCGGGAGACGGTCGACACCCTGCTGGAGGACCCGCGGGTGGCCGCCCTCGGCTTCGTCGGCTCCACCCCCGTCGCCGCCCACGTCTACGCCACCGCCGCCGCCCACGGCAAGCGCGCCCAGTGCTTCGGCGGCGCCAAGAACCACATGATCGTGATGCCGGACGCCGACCTCGACCAGGCCGTGGACGCCCTGATCGGCGCCGGATACGGCTCGGCCGGGGAGCGCTGCATGGCGATCTCGGTCGCCGTGCCGGTCGGCGAGGCCACCGCCGAGGCACTGGTCGCCCGGCTCAAGGAACGCATCGGCACCCTGCGCATCGGCCGCAGCGACGACCCCGAGGCCGACTTCGGCCCGCTGGTCGGACCGGACGCGCTGGACCGGGTGCGCTCCTATGTCGACCTCGGTGTCGAGGAGGGCGCCGACCTCGTGGTGGACGGACGCGACTTCGTCCTGCCCGGCCACGAGGAGGGCTTCTTCGCCGGGGCCTCCCTCTTCGACCGGGTCACCCCCGACATGCGCATCTACCAGGAGGAGATCTTCGGCCCGGTCCTCTCGGTCGTCCGCGCCGCCGACTACGAGGAGGCCCTCCGCCTCCCCAGCGAGCACACCTTCGGCAACGGGGTCTCGATCTTCACCCGCGACGGGGACACCGCCCGCGACTTCACGCGCCGGGTGAACACCGGCATGGTCGGCGTCAACGTGCCCATCCCCGTGCCGGTCGCCTACCACACCTTCGGCGGCTGGAAGCGCTCCGGCTTCGGCGACCTCAACCAGCACGGCCCGGACGCCATCCGCTTCTACACCCGTACCAAGACCGTCACCTCCCGCTGGCCGGCCGGGCTGCGGGAGGGTGCCAGCTTCACGATCCCCACGATGGGCTGAGTGCCGTATGACCACCACCCTGCTCACCGAGGACCAGCAGGCCCTCGTGGAGACCACGCTCGACTTCGCCCAGGACCACCTCGCCCCGCACGCCCTGGAATGGGACCGCGACAAGCACTTCCCCGTGGACGTGCTCCGCAAGGCGGCCGGACTCGGACTCGGCGGCGTCTACGTCCGCGAGGAGTCCGGCGGCTCCGGGCTCACCCGCTCCGACGGCGTCCTCGTCTTCGAGACTCTCGCCTCCGGCTGCCCCTCCATCGCCGGATACCTCTCCATCCACAACATGGTCGCCTGGATGATCGACCACTACGGCGACGACGCCCAGCGGGACCGCTGGCTGCCCCGCCTGTGCGCCATGGACGACCTCGCCAGCTACTGCCTGACCGAGCCGGGCGCCGGATCGGACGCGGCGGCGCTCACCACCCGGGCCGTCCGCGACGGGGAGGACTGGGTGCTCACCGGCGTCAAGCAGTTCATCTCCGGCGCGGGCGCCTCCCAGCTGTATGTCGTCATGGCCCGCACCGGCGGCGCCGGACCGGACGGCATCACCGCCTTCGTCGTCGACAAGGACGACCCGGGCGTCACCTTCGGCCCCAACGAACGCAAGATGGGCTGGAACGCGCAGCCCACCCGCCAGGTGATCCTGGACGCGGTGCGGCTGCCCGCCGACCGGCTGCTCGGCCGCGAGGGCGACGGCTTCCGCATCGCCATGAACGGGCTGAACGGCGGCCGCCTCGGCATCGCCGCCTGCTCCCTGGGCGGCGCCCGCAGCGCCCTGGACCGCAGCCTGGCCCACCTCGCCGACCGGGAGGCGTTCGGCAGGCGGCTGCTCGACGCCGAGGCGCTGCGCTTCCGCCTCGCCGACATGGCCACCGAACTGGCCGCCGCCCGCGCCCTGGTCCAGCAGGCGGCCCAGGCACTCGACCGGGGCGACCCGCAGGCGCCGTACCTCTGCGCGATGGCCAAGCGCTTCGCCACCGACACCGGCTACTCGGTGGCCGACCGCGCGCTCCAGCTGCACGGCGGCTACGGCTACCTCAGCGAGTACGGCATCGAGAAGATCGTCCGTGACCTGCGGGTCCACCAGATCCTGGAAGGAACCAACGAGATCATGCGCGTCATCGTGGCCCGCGGCCTGACGGAGGCCTTCGGATGACCGGCAGCGCGGCGGACGCCCCCGTCCTGTTCCACACCGCGGGCCGGGCCGCCCACATCACCCTCAACCGGCCGAAGGCCCTCAACGCGCTCACCCACGAGATGGTGGGCCTGATCGACGAGGCGCTGACCGGGTGGGAGCAGGACCCGGCCGTCGAGACCGTCGTCATCACCGGAGCCGGGGAGCGCGGACTGTGCGCGGGCGGCGACATCCGCGCCGTCCACGACGACGCCCGCGACGGCGACGGCTCGGCCGCGGCCGCCTTCTGGCGCGACGAGTACCACCTCAACGCCCGTATCGCCCGCTACCCCAAGCCCTATGTGGCCGTCATGGACGGCATCGTGATGGGCGGCGGCGTCGGCATCTCCGCGCACGGGGGCGTCCGGATCGTCACCGAGCGGTCCCGGATCGCCATGCCCGAGACCGGCATCGGATTCGTCCCCGACGTCGGCGGCACCCGGCTGCTCGCCCTCGCCCCCGGCGAACTGGGCACCCATCTCGCGCTGACCGGCGCGCAGTTCGGCCCCGGCGACGCCCTGCTGTGCGGGCTCGCCGACCACTACGTACCGTCCGCGGCCCTGGGCGACCTCGTCGACGACCTCGCCGCCATGCCTGTGCGCCAGGCTCTGGCCCCCCGGACGCAGACCCCGCCCGAGGCGGGGCTGTCCGGCCGACGGGAGTGGATCGACACCTGCTACTCCGCCGACACGGTCGAGGAGATCGTCCACCGGCTGCTCGCCCACGGCGCCCCGGACGCCAAGGAGGCGGCCGAGACCCTGCTCACCAAGTCGCCCACCTCCCTCAAGGTCACCCTGGCCGCGCTGCGCCGCGCCCGGCGCCTCGGTTCGCTGGAGCTGGTGCTCGACCAGGAGTACCGCGTCTCCTGCGCGACCCTCACCAGCCCCGACCTGGTGGAGGGCATCCGCGCCCAGATCATCGACAAGGACCGCAACCCGCGCTGGTCCCCGGCCACCCTCGCCGAGGTGGCCGACGCCGACGTGGAACGCTTCTTCGCCCCGCTCGGCGACCGCGAACTGGGGCTCGCCGGCACCACAACCGCCACGGAGGTGGCCAGGTGACCACAACCCTCGCATTCATCGGACTCGGCCACATGGGCGCCCCGATGGCCGCCAACCTGGTCAAGGCGGGCCACCGAGTGATCGGCCACGACCTGGTCCCCGAGGCCCTGGACGGCGCCGTACGGTCGGGTGTCGAGGCCGCCGCGTCCGCGGTCGAGGCGGTGACGGACGCCGATGTGGTGCTCACCATGCTCCCCGCGGGCCGCCATGTCCTGGACCTCTACGAGTCCATCCTCCCGGCGGCCCGGCCCGGCACCCTCTTCGTCGACTGCTCCACCATCGACGTCGCCGACGCCCGTACCGTCCATGAACGGGCCGTCGCCGCCGGAATGCGCGCCCTGGACGCCCCCGTCTCCGGCGGTGTGGTCGGCGCCGAGGCCGCCACGCTCACCTTCATGGCGGGCGGGGGAGAGGGGGAGTTCGCCGAGGCGCGCCCCCTGCTGGAGGTCATGGGCAAGAAGGCCGTCCACTGCGGCGGCGCGGGCGCCGGGCAGGCCGCGAAGATCTGCAACAACATGATCCTCGGCATCTCCATGATCGCCGTGAGCGAGGCCTTCGTCCTCGCGGAGAGCCTCGGCCTGTCCCACCAGGCGCTCTACGACGTGGCCTCCACGGCGTCCGGGCAGTGCTGGGCGCTGAGCGTCAACTGCCCCGTCCCGGGCCCGGTGCCGACCAGCCCCGCCAACCGGGACTACCGCCCGGGCTTCGCCGCCTCCCTCATGGCCAAGGACCTGGGCCTTGCCGCGAACGCGGTGCGCGAGGGCGGAGTGCAGGCCGAACTCGGGCTCAGGGCGGCGGAGTTGTACGCCGCCTACGCCGAGCGCGTCGGGGCCGGGGAGGACTTCTCGGGCATCGTACGCACCATCAGGGAACAGAGCGGAGAGCACGCATGAGCACGGGCCCGGACACCGAGTACGAGACGATCCTCGTCGAACGCAAGGGCCGCACCGCCCTGCTCACCCTGGACCGGCCGAAAGCCCTCAATGCCCTGAACCTCCAGGTCATGAACGAGATGGTGGCCGCCACCGAGGCGCTGGACCGGGACCCGGACTGCGGCTGCATCGTCATCACCGGATCGGCGAAGGCGTTCGCGGCCGGGGCCGACATCAAGGAGATGCGGCCGCAGGGCTATATGGACATGTATCTCGCCGACTGGTTCGCGGCCTGGGACCGGCTGGGGCAGCTGCGTACCCCGACCGTGGCCGCGGTCGCCGGATACGCCCTCGGCGGCGGCTGCGAACTGGCCATGCTCTGCGACATCCTGCTCGCCGCCGACACCGCCGTCTTCGGCCAGCCCGAGATCAAGCTCGGTGTGATCCCCGGCATCGGCGGCTCCCAGCGGCTGACCCGCGCGGTCGGCAAGGCCAAGGCCATGGAGCTGGTCCTGACCGGCCGCACCATGGACGCGGCGGAGGCCGAACGCGCCGGGCTCGTCTCCCGGGTGGTGCCCGCCGACGACCTGCTGGGTGAGGCGCTGGCCGTCGCCGAGACCGTGGCGGGCATGTCGCTGCCGGTGGCGATGATGGCGAAGGAGGCGGTCGGGCGGGCCTTCGAGACCACCCTCGCCGAGGGCGTGCGCTTCGAACGGCGGCTGTTCCACGCGGTGTTCGCGACCGCCGACCAGAAGGAGGGCATGGGCGCCTTCGTCGACAAGCGCCCGCCGGAGTTCCGCCACCGCTGAGCCTTGCGGCCACCGGCACCTCCGCCCGGCCGGGCCCCTGGGCCCCGCCGGGCGGACTCTGTGGTTCCGGCCATCCGCCGACAGCCGGGGGCGCCCGCACTGGCGGGAACGCGACATCGACCGGCGGGCCCGCCGGTACCGCACCCCGGCCGCCCCCGGGGAGGCCGGCCGGTATGACGGACTTCCGCTACCGGGCCGCGGACGGCTGCGTCCTGCACGCCACGGCCGCGGGAACGGGACCGGCCCTGCTCCTGCTCCACGCGGGCGGCCCGACCACCGGAGCATGCTCCCGCTGGCCCAACTGCTCGCCGACCAGGGCACCGTGGTCCTGCCGGACCTGCGCGGCCACGGCCGCTCGCACTGCCCGGACCCGGCCCGCCACACCTGGGCCCGCTACACCGACGACCTGGTCCGGCTCCTGGACCACCTGGACATCGCCCGCGCCGTACTCGTCGGAGCGGGCCCAGGGTCTCGGCGCTCGCGCACCCGGACCGGGTCCCGGCCGCGGTGCTGATCGGTGTCGAGGACATCGAGGCGACGAGGCCAAGGAGGCGGAGACCCGCTTCCTGGACGCCTTCGCCGCCCGGGTCGCGGCCGCCGGGCCGGCGGCCGCCTGGGCGCCGGCCCTCGCCCAACTCCCGCCCCTGGTGGGCGGGATGGTGCGGGACGCCATTCCGCGCTCCGACCCCGCGAGCATCGCCGCCGCGGCCAGCGGGCACGACCGCTCCTTCCGCACCGTCGCCGAACTCGCCGCGGTCACCGCGCCGGTCCTGGTCTTCCCCGGCGGCGACCCGCGCCACCCCGGCGCCCTCGCCGCGGCGGTGGCCACCCTGCCGGACGCCCGGCAGGCCGCCACGCCGGTCGACGGCCGTCTGCACAGCGCCGCCGACCTCGCCCGGGCCGTCGCGCCCGCCGTCCGCGTGTTCCTGCGGACCCTCCCGGCGGTCTGACACCGGCGCCTCCCGGTGGTGTCAGGGGGTGTGCGTCTCCACCGGGTAGGGCACATAGGTGCGCCGGTCCGGGTCGATGGAGAGCCGTCCACCGGCCGGGGGCCGGGCCCGCTGCGCACAGTCGCGGCGTTCGCAGATCCGGCAGCCCAGCCCGATGGGGGTGGCGGCGCGGGGGTCGTCCAGGGCGATCCCCTCGGCATAGACGAGCCGGTGCGCATGGCGCAGTTCGCAGCCGAGTGCCACCGCGAACTCGGCGCGCGGGGTGTGGTGGCCGAAGCCGCCGCGGGTGATGGTCCGCGCCACCCAGAAGTAGCGCTTCCCGTCGGGCATCTCCGCCACCTGCGTCAGGATCCGGCCCGGCGCGGAGAACGCCTCGTAGACCGTCCACAGCGGGCAGGTGCCGCCGAGCCGGGAGAAGTGGAAGTCGGTCGCCGACTGCCGTTTGGAGATGTTCCCGGCCCGGTCCACCCGCAGGAAGGAGAAGGGCACCCCGCGGCGGCCGGTGCGCTGAAGGGTGCTCAGCCGGTGGCAGGCCGTCTCGAAGCTCACCCCGAAGCGCGCGGAGAGCAGCTCGATGTCGTAGCGCACCTCCTCGGCGGTGGTGTGGAAGGCGGTGTACGGCATCAGCAGGGCGCCCGCGAAGTAGTTCGCCAGGCCGATGCGGGCGAGCGCCGCCGACTCCGGCGAGGTCAGCTCCGTCGCGCTGTCGGCGAGCTGGGCCAGCAGCGGGCCGTGCTCCAGCAGGGCCAGCTGGGTGGCGAGCTGGAAGGCGCGGCGGCCGTCGCTCAGCCAGGGCGAGAGGAACAGCAGCCCGGTCTCCGGGTCGTAGCGCCGGGCGTCGGCCGAGCGGCCCGAGGCGGCCGGGACCACGCGGACGCCGTGCCGCTCGGCGAGCCGCACCGCCAGGGGGTCGGCGGCGCGGCCCGGCCGCAGCCCCAGTGACCCGGCCGCCCGCTCCGCCTCGCTGTCCAGGGGCTCGAAGTGGTTGTGGTGGGCGTAGAAGAAGTCCCGCACCTCGTCGTGCGGCTCCGCCGGGGGCAGCGCGCCGCCGGTGCCCGGGGCGCCGAGCGCCGCGGCCTGCTCGGCGGCGTCGCGGTAGCGGTGGTGCAGGGCGACCAGGGCGCGGGCCATCTCGGGGTGGTCGCGGGCGGCCTCGGTGATCTCCTCGGCGGCGGGCAGCGGCACCCCGCACGCCTCGTCGGCGAGCGCGGCCCGCAGATCGGCCGCGAGCCGGTCCTCCTCGGCCTCGGAGAAGAACTCCGCGTCGACGCCGAACACCTCGGCGATCCGCAGCAGCACGGGTGCGGTCAGCGGGCGCTGGCTCTGCTCGATCTGGTTGGCGTAACTGGTGGAGATGCCCAGCGCGCGTGCCATGTCGACCTGGTTCATCCCGTGCTCACGGCGCAGCCGGCGCAGCTTGGCGTGGGCGTAGACCTTGCGGTCCGCGGTTCGCCGGGCCATGGCACACCCTCCTCGTCCCCGGCCGCCGGGCACCACGTCCGAGCGGCACTACTTGCGAAGATAACATCCGCAGATTTCGCAGATTCGCAGTTGAGGACGGTACTGATTCCGCAGATTGGAGCGGTGGCCCCGGGGCTCCGGCGCGGGGCAGGCTCGATCACCGGCAGACCCGCCGAGGCGAACGACGTCCACAAGGAGTCCCGTGATCGAGCACCGCGTCCGAGTCCACCCCAGCGCCGACCGGCTGTCCCGCGAGGACCAGCTCGCCTGGAAGCTTGCCGCCGTGGCCACCGGCACCCAGGAACTGGACCGCGAGAGCGCGGCCATGGCCGTCAACCGGGTGATCGACAACGCCTCGGTCGCCGTCGCCTCCCTGCTGCGCCGTCCGGTCGCCGTGGCCCGCGCCCAGGCCACCGCCCACCGCGCGGCCGCCCCCGGCGCCTCGGTCTTCGGCAGCCGCACCCGGGTCTCCCCGGAATGGGCCGCCTGGGCGAACGGCACCGCCGTCCGCGAACTCGACTTCCACGACACCTATCTCGCGGCCGACTACTCCCACCCCGGCGACAACATCCCGCCGCTGCTCGCCGTCGCCCAGCACACCGGCCGCACCGGCGCCGACCTGCTGCGCGGCATCGTCGCCGCCTACGAGATCCATGTCGCCCTGGTCAAGGGCATCTGCCTGCACAAGCACCGCATCGACCACGTGGCCCACCTCAGCGCCGCCACCGCCTGCGGCCTGGGCGCACTGCTGCGGCTGCCGACGGAGACCGTGTACCAGGCGGTGCAGCAGGCCGTGCACACCACCACCGCGACCCGGCAGTCCCGCAAGGGCGAGATCTCCAGCTGGAAGGCGTACGCACCCGCCTTCGCCGGCAAGGCCGCCATCGAGGCCGTGGACCGCGCCCTGCGCGGCGAGACCTCCCCCTCCCCGGTCTACGAGGGCGAGGACGGCTTCCTGGCCTGGATGCTCGACGGCCCGGACGCCGACTACACCGTCCTGCTCCCCGGAGCGGACGAACCCCGGCGCGCGATCCTCGACACCTACACCAAGGAGCACTCCGCCGAGTACCAGGCGCAGGCGATCATCGACCTGGCCCGGCGGCTGCGCGAGAAGACCGGACCGCTGGAGCGGGTGCGCTCGATCGTGCTGCACACCAGCCACCACACCCACAACGTCATCGGCTCCGGTGCGAACGATCCGCAGAAGTACGACCCCGAGGCCAGCCGCGAGACCCTCGACCACTCCGTGCCGTACATCCTCGCCGTCGCCCTCCAGGACGGCGCCTGGCACCACGAGCGCTCCTACGCCCCCGAGCGGGCCGCGCGTCCGGAGACCGTCGAGCTGTGGCGGAAGATCACCACGGTCGAGGACCCCGAGTGGACCCGCCGCTACCACGACCCCGACCCCCAGCGGCGCGCCTTCGGCGGACGGGCCGTGATCACCCTGGACGACGGTTCGGTGATCGAGGACGAGCTCGCCGTCGCCGACGCCCACCCCGCCGGGGCCCGCCCCTTCGACCGCCCCGCCTACGCGGGCAAGTTCCGCACCCTCGCCGAGGGCATCGTCACCCCGGGCGACCAGGACCGCTTCCTCGCCGCCGCCGAGCACCTGGCCGAACTGGGCGCGCCCGACCTGGACGGGCTCTTCCCGGCCGTCGACACCGAGGCCGTCGCCGCCTGTGACGCACGGCTCCCGAAGGGCCTGTTCTGATGCTGCTGCACACCCGCACCACCCCGGCCGAGCGGCGCCGCGCCTTCCGCGAGCAACTCGCCTCCGGCAGGCTGCTGCGCATCCCCGGCGCCATCAACCCGCTGTCCGCACGCCTGATCCAGGACACCGGCTTCGACGCCGTCTATCTCTCCGGCGCCGTCCTCGCCGCCGACCTGGGGCTGCCCGACATCGGCCTGACCACTTCCGTGGAGATCGCCGCCCGCGCCCAGCAGACCACCCGGGTCACCGACCTGCCCGTCCTGATCGACGCCGACACCGGCTTCGGCGAGCCCATGAACGCCGCCCGCACCGTCCAGCTCCTGGAGGACGCGGGCGTGGCCGGGCTGCATCTGGAGGACCAGGTCAACCCCAAGCGCTGCGGCCACCTCGACGGCAAGACCGTCGCACCCCGCGCGGAGATGCTCCGCCGGATCAGGGGTGCCGTCGACGCCCGCCGCGACCCGGACTTCCTGCTCATGGCCCGCACCGACGCCCGCTCGGTGGAAGGGCTCGACGCGGCGATCGACCGCGCCAGGGCGTATGTCGACGCGGGCGCCGACGCGATCTTCCCCGAGGCCCTCGCCGACCTCTCCGAGTACGAGGCCTTCCGCAAGGCCGTCGACGTGCCGCTGCTCGCGAACCTGACCGAGTTCGGCAAGACGCCCCTGCTGGACGCCCGCACCCTGGAGAACCTCGGCTACAACATCGCCCTCTACCCGGTGACCCTGCTGCGCATCGCCATGGGCGCCGTCGAGGACGGACTGCGCACCATCGCCGCCGAGGGCACCCAGCAGTCGCTGCTGCCCCGTATGCAGACCCGCTCCCGCCTGTACGAACTCCTCGGCTACGAGGAGTACTCGGCCTTCGACTCGGCCGTCTTCGACTTCACCCTCCCGCCCGGCGCCTGACACCCCGGAGGCCGACCCATGTCCACCACCGCACCCGAGATCCACCGCGGTCTCGCCGGTGTCTTCGTCGACACCACCGAGATCTCCACCGTCATCCAGGAGACCAACTCCCTGACCTACCGCGGCTACCCGGTCCAGGACCTGGCCGCCCGCCGCTCCTTCGAGGAGGTCGCGTATCTGCTCTGGTACGGCGAACTCCCGGACGCGGCCCAGCTCCGCGACTTCCAGGCCCGCGAACGCGCCCTGCGCCCGCTGGACCGCACCACCTCCGAGCTGCTGGCCCGGCTGCCCGAGTCCTGCCACCCGATGGACGTGCTGCGCACCGCCGTCAGCTTCTTCGGCGCCGAGGACCCCACCGAGGACGACGGCAGCGCCGCCGCCAACCGCGCCAAGTCCCTGACCCTGCTGGCGAAACTGCCCACCGTGGTCGCCGCCGACCAGCGCCGCCGCCGGGGCCTGGACCCGATCCCGCCGGACCCCGACCTCGGCTACGCGGAGAACTTCTTCCACATGTGCTTCGGCACGGTGCCCGACCCCGACGTCGTGCGCTGCTTCGAGATCTCCCTCGTGCTGTACGCCGAACACAGCTTCAACGCCTCCACGTTCACCGCACGCGTGGTCACCTCCACCCTCTCCGACCTCTACAGCGCGGTCACCGCGGCGATCGGCGCCCTCAAGGGCCCCCTGCACGGCGGCGCCAACGAGGCCGTGATGCACATGCTGGACGAGATCGGCGACCCCGCCCGGGCCGAGGAGTGGCTCGACGAGGCGCTGGCCACCAAGCGGAAGATCATGGGCTTCGGCCACCGCGTCTACAAGCACGGCGACTCCCGCGTGCCGGTCATGCAGGAGGCCCTGGACCGGCTGGTGGCCCGCGCCGCCGACCCCGAGGTGACCCGCCTGGCCACGCTGCACGCGGCCCTGCGGCACGCCATGCTCCAGCGCAAGGGCATCCACCCCAACCTGGACTACCCGGCCGGGCTCGCCTACCACCTGATGGGATTCGACACCCCCGTCTTCACACCCCTGTTCGTGATGAGCCGGGTCACCGGCTGGACCGCCCACATCACCGAACAGCTCGACCACAACGCGCTGATCCGGCCCCTCGCCTCCTACGCGGGACCGGACCAGCGGGCAGTGCCGACGGGGCGCTAGCCCTCAGACCGGTGCCGGGGCGGTGCAGGACGCGGGAGCCGCGGGCACCGTCCCGTCCTCCTCGCCCGGCAGCATCACCTGGATGTGGTCGAGGAGGGCCTCCGTCACCTCGTCCAGGTCGAGCCGCTTCTCCACCGCCCGCAGATGCGGCAGCCCGGCCCTGGTGCTGGCCCGGGGCGGTGCGAGGAGCTGGCAGCAGTCCTCGTCCGGCAGTATCGAGATGTCCGCCGTACCGAGCGACCGGGCCTCGTCGATGATCTCCTGCTTCTCCCAGCCGATCAGCGGACGCAGGATCGGCAGGTCCGAGGCCTCGTCGACGGCGACCAGATTGGCCAGCGTCTGGCTCGCCACCTGCCCCAGGCTGTCGCCCGTGACCAGGGCCTGCGCCCCGGTCCTGGCCGCCAGCGCCGAGGCGGTCCGCACCATCAGCCGCCGCTGGGCGACCACTTGGAGCCGCCCGGCGCCGACCACGGCCAGCTGCTTCTGGGCCTTGCCCAGCGCGATGACATGCAGCCGCCCGGGCGGCTGGTACCGGTTCAGCTCCCGGGCCAGGGCATACGCCTTGTACACCGACGAGGGGTTGGTGTACGGAGCACCGCTGAAGTGCACGAACTCGCAGGCCAGACCGCGCCGCATGGCCCGGTGGGCGGCCACCGGCGAGTCATAGCCGCCGGACAGCAGTACCAGGGCCCGGCCGCTGGAGCCGACGGGCAGCCCGGTGACGCCGGGGTGCCGGGTCCAGGAGAGATAGGTCTCCTTGCGGTCGATCTCTATGGTCAGCAGTACATCGGGCCGGGTGAGATCGACATGCAGGCCCGTGACCTCCTCCAGGACCCGGGCGCCCACCTGGGCGGCCATCCGGGAGGAGGTCAGCGGGAACTGCTTGTCGCGTCTCTTCACCCGCACCGCGAAGCCGCGCCCGGGCCGGTCGGCGCTCACCGCGCGCAGCGCCTCGACGGCCGCCCGGTTGATCTCCTCCAGCGTGCTGGGCACACGTATCGCCGGTTCGACGGAGTTGAAGCCGATCACCCGGCGCGCCCGTTCCACGAGCGCCTCCTGCGGGACCTGGCCGCCCAGCACGGTGACGTTCTGGGCGGACTTGATCCAGGTGGAGCCGCCGACACCGCGCAGGGCGACCCGCAGGTTGTCGTGCAGCCGCTCGACGAAGCGGTGACGGTTGTGGCCCTTGAGGAAGACCTCGCCGTGCTTGAGCAGCACACAGGGACCGTAGGGGGCGGAAGCGGCCCGGGGAGCGGGCACCGTGGGTTTGCCGGACATCATGAGCCTCTCAGAAGTCCCAGTCGTCATCGGCGGTGTCCTCCGCCTTGCCCATGACGTAGGAGGAGCCGGAGCCGGAGAAGAAGTCGTGGTTCTCGTCCGCGCCCGGTGACAGCGCGGCCAGGATCTCCGGGTTGACCTCGCTCTCCTTCGCGCCGAAGCGCGCCGGGTAACCGAGGTTCATCAGCGCCTTGTTGGCGTTGTAGCGGACGAAGACGGCCACGTCGTCCATGAGCCCCAGCGGCTCGTACAGCTCGCCCGAGTAGGTGAGCTCCAGCTCGTACAGCTCCTCCAGGAGGTCGTACGTGAACGCGCGCATCCGCTCCTGCTCGGCCGTCGGCCGCTGCTCCAGACCGCGCTGGTACTTGTAGCCGGAGTAGTAGCCGTGGACCGCCTTGTCCCGCAGGATCAGCCGGATCATGTCGGCCGTGTTGGTCAGCAGGGCATGGGTGGAGAAGTGCAGCGGGAGGTAGAAGCCCGCGTACAGCAGCAGCGACGACAGCAGGGTGGAGGCGACCTTCCGCTTCAGCGGATCGTCGCCGTAGTAGTGCTTCAGGACCGTCTTGCACCGCTGCTGGAGGACGTCGTTGCCCACCGCCCAGCGGTAGGCGTCGTCGATCTCCGGGGTACTGGCGAGCGTGGAGAACACCGAGGAGTAGCTGCGGGCGTGCACGGCCTGCATAAAGGCGATGTTGGTGTACACCGCCTCCTCGTGCTCGGTGCGCGCGTCCTGGATCTGCACGATCTCGCCGACCGTCGCCTGCACGGTGTCCAGCATGGTCAGACCGGTGAACACCCGCATGGTCAGGGTGCGTTCGTCGGCGGTGAGCCGCTGCCGCCAGGCGTTCACATCGTTGGAGAGCGGCACCTTCTCGGGCAGCCAGAAGTTGGCGGTGAGCCGGTTCCACACCTCCAGGTCCTTCTCGTCGGTGACCCGGTTCCAGTTGACCGGGCGCAGCCGGGCGGCGGGGTCGTGGCGGTAGGAGGGGGGCGTGACCGAGATGTCGGTCAGCGGCGGTGGGGTGGTGGTCATCGTCGGTGTGTTCCTCAGAGCGTGCAGGAGAGGCAGTTCTCGATCTCGGTCCCGGCCAGCGCCTCCTGGCGCAGCCGGATGTAGTAGAGGGTCTTGATGCCCTTGCGCCAGGCATGGATCTGCGCCTTGTTCAGATCACGGGTGGTCGCGCTGTCGCGGAAGAAGAGGGTGCAGCTCAGCCCCTGGTCGACATGCTGGGTGGCCGCCGCGTAGGTGTCGATGATCTTCTCATAGCCGATCTCGTACGCGTCCTGGAAGTACTCCAGGTTGTCGTTGTCCATGTGCGGCGCCGGGTAGTAGACACGGCCGAGCTTGCCCTCCTTGCGGATCTCCACCTTGGCGGCGATCGGGTGGATGGAGGCGGTGGAGTCGTTGATGTAGCTGATGGAGCCGGTGGGCGGCACCGCCTGGAGGTACTGGTTGTAGATGCCGTGCTCCATGACGGAACGCTTCAGCGCCCGCCAGTCGTCCTGTGTGGGCAGGTGCACCCCGGCCTCGGCGAACAGCTCCCGGACGCGCTCGGTGGCCGGCTGCCACGCCCGCTCGGTGTACTTGTCGAAGTAGCTGCCGTCGGCGTACGCGGAGGACTCGAAGCCGTCGAAGGCCGTGCCGCGCTCGATCGCGATCCGGTGGGAGGCGCGCAGCGCGTGGAAGGCGACGGCGTAGAAGTACATGTCCGTGAAGTCCACGCCCTCCTCGCTGCCGTAGTGGATGCGCTGCGAGGCGAGGTAGCCGTGCAGGTTCATCTGGCCGAGGCCGATGGCGTGGGAGAGGTCGTTGCCGCGGGCCACGGACGGTACGGCGTCGATGTGCGACTGGTCCGAGACCGAGGTCAGCCCGCGCACGGCCGTCTCGACGGTGGTGCCGAAGTCCGGTGCGGCCATGGCGGCGGCGATGTTGAGCGAGCCGAGGTTGCAGGAGATGTCCCGGCCGACCGTCTCGTAGCCGATCGAGGCGTCGTAGGTGCTCGGCGTGTTGACCTGGAGGATCTCCGAGCAGAGGTTGGACATGTTGATCCAGCCCTCGATCGGGTTGGCCCGGTTCACCGTGTCCTCGAACAGCAGGTACGGGTACCCGGACTCGAACTGGAGCTCGGCGACCGTCTTGAAGAACTCCCGGGCGCTCAGGGTGGTCTTGCGGATGCGCGGGTTGGCGACCAGGTCGTCGTAGTGCTCGCTGACGGAGAGGTCGGACAGCGGCCTGCCGTACTCGCGCTCCACGTCGTACGGCGAGAACAGGTGCATCTCCTCGTTGCGCTTGGCGAGTTCGAAGGTGATGTCGGGGACGACCACGCCGAGCGAGAGGGTCTTGATGCGGATCTTCTCGTCCGCGTTCTCCCGCTTGGTGTCCAGGAACCGCATGATGTCGGGGTGGTGCGCGTGCAGATACACCGCGCCCGCGCCCTGGCGCGCGCCGAGCTGGTTGGCGTAGGAGAAGGAGTCCTCCAGCAGCTTCATCACGGGGACGACACCGGACGACTGGTTCTCGATCTTCTTGATCGGCGCGCCCTGTTCGCGCAGGTTGGTCAGCAGCAGGGCGACGCCACCGCCGCGCTTGGACAGCTGGAGCGCGGAGTTGATGCCGCGTCCGATGGACTCCAGGTTGTCCTCCACCCGCAGCAGGAAGCAGGAGACCAGCTCGCCGCGCTGGGCCTTCCCGGCGTTGAGGAAGGTCGGGGTGGCGGGCTGGAAGCGACCCGTCATCATCTCGTCCACCAGATGGGAGGCGAGGCTCTCGTCGCCCGCGCCCAGGTAGAGCGCGGTGGCGGCCACCCGGTCCTCGTAGCGCTCCAGATAGCGGGAGCCGTCGAAGGTCTTCAGGGTGTACGAGGTGTAGTACTTGAACGCGCCCAGGAAGGTGCGGAAGCGGTGCTCGTGCGCGTACGCCTGCCGGAAGAGGCCCTCGATGAACTCCCAGCTGTAGCGCCGGAGGGGGGCTTCCTCGTAGTAGTCGTGCTCAATGAGGTAGTCGATCTTCTCCTTCAGCGTCGGGAAGACCATCGTGTTCGGGTTGACGTGCTGGAGGAAGTACTGGCGGACGGCCTCCCGGTCCTGGTCGAACTGGATGCGCCCGTCGCAGTCGTACATGTTCAGCAGGGCGTTGAGGGCGTGGTAGTCCTTGCGCGTCCCGACCGACTCACGCGGGGGCGGGGGCACCGTGACGGCCGTGGGGAGGGCGGTCATGCCGCCGGCCTCGCCGGCCGGCTGGTTGACGAGTGTCGTGTCCAAAACTTCCGCAGTCCTTCCCTCACGGCACGGACATCGCGGTCCGTGCCCAGCAGTTCGAATCGGTACAGCTCGGGGACCTGGCACTTGGCCGAGATGACGCGCCCGGCCAGGCAGTAGTCCGCGCCGAAGTTGGTGTTGCCGGAGGCGATCACTCCGCGCAGCAGGGTCCGGTTGGCCGGGTCGTTGAGGAACCGGATCACCTGTTTGGGGACCGCGCCCGCGCGTTCGCCGCCGCCGTAGGTCGGCACGATCAGCACATAGGGCTCGGTGACCCGGGGCATGCCCTCGCGGTGGGCGTGCAGGGGGATCCGCGTGGCGGGCAGGCCCAGCTTCTCCACGAAGCGCTTGGTGTTCTCCGAGACGCTGGAGAAATACACGAGGCTGCTCAACGGTGCCGCCTCCTCTCGCTCGTTCCCGTGTCGCATCCGGGGACCGGGAGGGGAGGAGCGTCGCGGCGCGTACGGCGGTGCACCGGGCGGCGGAAGTCGGTCACGCCTGGCCCGGGTCCGTGCGTCTGCCACGCGGCCCTCCCTCGGGGCCTCGGAGCGCGTACACCGCTCTTCGGCGTACGCGCCGGTGGCAGGTCTTCGGACTCGCGGGCGCGTCTCGTGTCGTACGAGACCCCTACTGGCCGTCGCTTCCCAGGCCCCTTCACCGGGCCCAGTGCGTCTGACGGCGGTCGTTCCCGCTCACCGCTGCGGGGCAGCCCCGGATTCCCACCGGGTTCCCTCTTGCCTCGCCCGGCACCGCAGTGCCTGGCGAACCACCAGCACGTCCAACACTACATCTAGATCAGGCTGGATGGAGCCACCCCAGATGTTGTGTCGAGAGCCGCCGAAGGGGTGTAGTAAGGTGACCCTAAGTTCGACCGGAAACGCGACGGCCGGGGAGGGCGTGAACCCTCCCCGGCCGTGGTGCGCCGGTGGTGCCGGATGTGCCTCGGTCAGGAGGCGGGCAGCTCCTCACGCACCGTGCGGGCCGCGGCCACCAGGTTCTCCAGCGAGGCGCGGGTCTCGGCCCAGCCGCGGGTCTTCAGACCACAGTCGGGGTTGACCCACAGCCGCTCGGCCGGGATGGCCTTCAGACCGGTGCGCAGCAGCTCCGCGGCCTCCTCGGCGCTCGGCACACGCGGCGAGTGGATGTCGTAGACACCCGGTCCCGCCTCGCGCGGGTAGCCGTGGGCGGCCAGCTCCCGGGCGACCTGCATGTGCGAACGGGCCGCCTCCAGGCTGATGACGTCGGCGTCGAGGTCGTCGATGGCCTGGACGATGTCACCGAACTCGGCGTAGCACATGTGGGTGTGGATCTGGGTGTCCGGCCGGACACCGGCCGTGCTCAGCCGGAACGCCTCGGTGGCCCAGTCCAGATAGGCGGGCCGGTCGGCGGCGCGCAGCGGCAGGGTCTCCCGCAGCGCGGGCTCGTCCACCTGGATCACCGAGGTGCCCGCCGCCTCCAGGTCGCCGACCTCGTCGCGCAGGGCGAGCGCGACCTGCCGTGCGGTGTCCGCGAGCGGCTGGTCGTCGCGGACGAAGGACCAGGCGAGCATGGTCACCGGACCGGTGAGCATGCCCTTGACCGGCCGGTCGGTGAGGGACTGGGCGTACGTCGTCCAGCGCACCGTCATCGGCTCGGGCCGGGAGATGTCGCCCGCCAGGATCGGCGGCCGGACATAGCGGGTGCCGTAGGACTGGACCCAGCCGTGCTGGGTGGCCAGGTAGCCGGTGAGCTGCTCGGCGAAGTACTGGACCATGTCGTTGCGCTCGGCCTCGCCGTGCACCAGGACGTCCAGGCCGGTCTTCTCCTGGAAGGAGATCACCTCCCGGATCTCGGTCCGGATGCGCTCCTCGTAACCGGCCGTGTCGATCCGGCCGGTGCGCAGGTCCGCCCGTGCCGTGCGCAGCTCGTCGGTCTGCGGGAACGAGCCGATGGTGGTGGTCGGCAGCAGCGGCAGACCGAGTCCGGCGCGCTGGGCCGCGGCACGCTCGGCGTACGGCTGGGAGCGGCGGGCGTCGGCCTCGGTGACGGCCGCGGTCCGCGAGCGGACGGCCGGGTCGTGGGTGATCGGCGAGCCCGCGCGGGACTCCAGATCGGCCCGGTTGGCGGCGAGTTCGGCGGCGATCGCGTCGGTGCCGTGGGCCAGGCCCTTGGCGAGGGTGACGATCTCCTGCGTCTTCTGCCGGGCGAAGGCCAGCCAGCGCAGGATCTGCGGCTCGATGTCCCGCTCCAGAGCGGTGTCGAAGGGGACGTGCAGCAGGGAGGAGGAGGCGGACACGTCGACCCGGTCCGCCAGCCCCAGCAGGGTGCCCAGCGTGGACAGGGACTTCTCCAGGTCGTTGACCCAGATGTTGCGGCCGTTGACCACACCGGCGACCAGGCGCTTGCCGGGCAGGCCGCCCGCGGCGGCGAGGTCGGCCAGGTTGGCGGCCGCCGCCTCGGTGAAGTCCAGGGCAAGTCCCTCGACCGGGGCCTTGGCGAGCACCGGCAGGGCCTCGCCGAGACGGTCGAAGTAGGAGGCGACCAGCAGCTTGGAGCGGTCGGTGAGGCCGCCCAGTTCGCGGTAGGCGCGGGCGGCGGCGTCCAGCTCGGCCGGGGTGCGGTCCTGGACGAGGGCGGGCTCGTCGAGCTGTACCCACTCGGCGCCCGCGGCCCGCAGGTCGGCGAGGACCTCCGCGTAGACCGGCAGCAGGCGGTCCAGGAGGGTCAGCGGGTCGAAGTCGTCGGCCACGCCCGGCGCGGGCTTGGCGAGGAGGAGGTAGGTGACCGGGCCGACGAGGACGGGGCGTGCGGTCAGGCCCAGCGCGAGGGCCTCCTTCAGCTCCGCGACCTGCTTGGCCGAGTCGGCCGTGAAGACCGTGTCCGGGCCCAGTTCCGGCACCAGGTAGTGGTAGTTGGTGTCGAACCACTTGGTCATTTCGAGCGGCGCGACATCCTGGGTGCCGCGGGCCATGGCGAAGTAGCCGTCCAGGGCGTCCGCCTCGACGGCGGCCCGGTGGCGGGCGGGGATCGCGCCGACCATCACGGTGGTGTCCAGGACATGGTCGTAGTACGAGAAGTCACCGGTGGGCACTTCGTGGATGCCGGCCTCGGCGAGCTGCTGCCAGTTGGTGCGGCGCAGTCCGGCGGCGGTACCGCGCAGGGCGTCGGCGGTGACGCGGCCCTTCCAGTAGCCCTCGATGGCCTTCTTCAGTTCCCGGTGCTGTCCCTGGCGGGGGTAGCCGTACACGGTGGCCCGTGCTGCCGCGGCTGCGGACTTTGTGGTCACGGAGATCTCCTTCGCGAGATGAATCCCTGAGTCCCGGCGACGGAACGAGTGCGCGAAGGGTGACGGACCGGACGGAAACGACCTCGCGCGGCAAGCGCGGTCATCCGCCTGGTGTGTACGCCGACCCGCCCTCGAGGTCACCGGATTGTCCGCGCGCGAGTCGTCCCGCACGCGGGCAGTTGGCAGGTATTCGGACTCACGGGCACGCCCAGGCCTCTGTCGAGGCGCGGACACCTACTGGCCGTCGCTTCCCGGACCCGGTACATCGGGCCCAGTGCGTATGACGGCGGTCGTTCCCGCTCACCGCTGCGGGGCAGTCCCGGATTCCCACCGGGTTCCCTCTTGCGACGCTCCCGCCTGGCTGACGGGGCGAACCAGCTGCACGGGCCACACTACGCATCCGTCCGCGAGCGTGCCGGGACCCGTCCAGCATTCGGAAGGTGAAGTGGACCACGCGGTGGACAAGTGTGAAATGCGGCAGGGGCGGGAAGCGCGGTCACCCACGCTTCCCGCCCCTCTTCGGTGCGGTCCTGTCCGATGCGGTCCTGTCCGATGCGGTCGGCGGCCGGCGGATCCCCCGCCCGGCGCCGCCGGTTCCGGATCCCCCGACCCGTGGGAACCCGGCAACGCCCCGGCGGGCCGGGGCCCTCACCCCTGGTCGTACCGGTGGAATCCCCGCCCGGACTTACGGCCCAGCAGCCCCGCCTCCACCATCCGCTGGAGCAGCGGGGGAGGGGCGTAGAGAGGCTCGCGGAATTCGTCGTAGAGCGACTCGGCGATCGAGGCCACGGTGTCCAGCCCGATCAGGTCCGCGAGCCGCAGCGGCCCCATCGGGTGGGCGCAGCCCAGTTCCATGCCCGCGTCGATGTCGGCGGCGGTGGCGAAGCCGGACTCCGCCATCCGGACCGCGGCCAGGAGGTAGGGGACGAGCAGGGCGTTGACGACGAAGCCCGCCCGGTCCTGGGAGCGGATCACGGTCTTGCCGAGCGTGCCGCTCGCGAACTCCTCGGCCGCGGCCAGGGTCTTTGCCGAGGTGTGCAGCGAGGTCACGACCTCCACCAGGGGCAGCACCGGGACGGGGTTGAAGAAGTGCAGCCCCACCACCCGGTCCGCCCGCCCGGTCGCCATCCCGAGCCGCATCACGGGCAGGGAGGAGGTGTTGGTCGCGAGCACCGCCTCCGGATCCTCGACGATCTTGTCGAGGGCCGCGAAGACCTCGGTCTTGGCGACCGGGTTCTCCACCACGGCCTCGACGACCAACTGCCGGTCGGCCAGGTCGTCCAGGTCCCCGGTGAAGACCATCCGGGCGAGCGCGTCCCGGGCGTCGGCGCCGGACAGTTTCCCGCGCCGCACCGCCCGGTCCAGCGAGGACGCCACCGTCTCCCGGGCGGCCCGGGCCGCGACCGCGTCCACCTCGCACACCACGGTGTCCAGTCCGGCCCGGGCGCACACCTCGGCGATCCCGGCGCCCATCTGGCCGCCGCCGACCACCCCCACGCGCGCGATGCGTCCGCTCACGCCGCCCGCTCCAGGACCCGCACCAGGTGGCGGGAGTAGGCCTCCGGCGTGAAGAACAGGGGCAGTTCACCGCAGAGCGCGGTCCGTTCGAACAGCTCCCGCGCCTCGTCGACACACGCCCACGGGGACTCCGCACCGAGGGCCGCGGCCTCGGCGTCGAGCAGCCGGAGCACCGTCTCCCGGTCGACCACCCGGTGCCGCAGCCACTGCCAGATCTGCACCCGGGCGATCTCGGCGGTGGCCGCGTCCTCCATCAGGCCGTAGAGCGCGACGGCTCCCTGACCGCCCACCCAGGCGGCGAAGTAGCGCAGCGCGATCGCGATGTTGGTGCGCACGCCCTCGGAGGTCGGCGGTCCGCTGATGCGCCGCACCGACAGCAGCTCGGCCGGGGTCACCTCCACGTCGCCGCGCTGGCGGTCGAGCTGGTGCGGCCGCTCGCCCAGCACCCCGTCGAACACCTCGCGGCACACCGGCACCAGACCGGGATGGGCGACCCAGGACCCGTCGAAGCCGTCCTCCGCCTCGCGCTCCTTGTCCAGCCGGACCGTGGCGAGGGCCGCCTCGTGCGCGGCCGGGTCCTTGCTCGGCACCTGGGCGGCCATGCCGCCGATGGCGTGGGCGCCGCGCCGGTGGCAGGTGCGGACCAGGAGTTCGGTGTAGGCGCGCATGAACGGCGCGGTCATCGTGACCTTCGCGCGGTCCGGCAGCAGGAAGTCGGTGCGGTGACCGAAGGTCTTGATCAGGCTGAAGAGGTAGTCCCAGCGGCCCGCGTTGAGACCGGCGCTGTGCTCGCGCAGCTCGTAGAGGATCTCCTCCATCTCGAAGGCGGCGGTGATCGTCTCGATCAGGACCGTGGCGCGGACCGTGCCCCGGGGGATGCCGAGCAGCTCCTGCGCGAGGACGAAGACGTCGTTCCACAGCCGCGCCTCGTAGCGGTTCTCCAGCTTGGGCAGGTAGAAGTACGGGCCGTACCCGGCGTCGATCTGCCGCTGGGCGCAGTGGAAGAAGTACAGCCCGAAGTCCACCAGGGCGGCGGGCACGGGCCGGCCGTCGTACTCCAGGTGCTCCTCGTCGAGGTGCCAGCCGCGCGGGCGGATCATGATGGTGGCGATCCGCTCCCGGTCGGTGAGCCGGTACTCCTTGCCCTCCGCGGAGGTGAAGTCGATCCGCCGGTCGATGGCGTCGATCAGGGTGAGCTGGCCGCCGATGATGTTGTCCCAGGTGGGTGCGGTGGCGTCCTCGAAGTCCGCCATCCAGACCCGGGCCCCGGAGTTGAGGGCGTTGACGGCCATCCGGCGGTCCGGCGGCCCGGTGATCTCCACCCGCCGGTCGTGCAGTCCGGGAGCGGGCGGCGCGACCCGCCAGGAGGGGTCGGCGCGCACGGCGGAGGTCACCAGCGGGAAGTCGAGCGGGGTTCCGGCGGCCAGGCGCAGGGCCTGGCGGCGGCGCTCCTTGAGGAGTTCCTGACGACGCTCGGTGAACGCGGCGGCCAGCCTGCCCACGAAGTCGAGGGCGGCGGGCGTCAGGATCTCGTCGTGGCGGTGGGCCGGAGCTGCGAGGACACGGACCTGCTGAGCCGGAGCGATCGTGGTCATCGGGTTCTCCTGAGGAGTGGAGGCGGCGGGGCCGCCGGTGGGAGCGGGTGCCGTTCGGGGCAGCGGGGGGAGGGTCGCCCGGGTCGGGGTGCCGGGGCTGTGGGCCGGGTCGTGAAGGGGCCGGACGGGGTGGTCGGCCGGGTGCGGGCCGGTCCGGGACGGTCGCCCCGGTGGGGCGGGCCGGGGACCGCCCGGTGGTCCGGGGGCGTGTCCGGTGGTCCTGGACTCGGCCGGCGGTCCGGGTCCGCCCGACGGTCCGAGCTTGTCCGACGGTCCTGGTTTTGTCCGGTGGTCCGGGGCCCGTCCTGGGTCCGGTGGGCCTGTCCGGGTGTCCGGTGGCCCGTCGGGCCGGGTGTGGCCCGGGCGGTCGGCCGGGGCGGCGGCGGTGCGAGCGGTCGTCCTGCCCGGGGGGTCCGTCCGGAGGGGACGGCTCCGTCCGGGGCGATTGCTCCGTTCGGGTGACGGGGCGGTCGCCGGGCGGGGTGGCCGGGGCGTTCACCGAGGGGTCGGTTGCGGCCGGAGAGGTCCTGGGTCGGGACGGCGGAGGTGCGCCGGGTCGGACGGTCGCGGTCGCGGTGGTCCGCAGGGGGACCGGCGCCGGGGCGCCTGTCCGGCGGAGGCCGCCGGGGTCGTCCATTCTGCGGGGCCGACAGGGATTTCCCGTGCTGCTGTGGCTGCCGGGGGCGGCGGCCGGGCGGGGGTGCTCGGGGCGGGACCGGATGACGGATCCCGTGGCCGTTGCGCCCCTCGTGCCCGGCCTGCTCGTCGCTCGTCAGGGTGTGGAGCGGCGGTGGCGGCCGATCGCGCCGCGGGGGGCGACCGGCCGGGGGCGGGCGGACGGCTCGCGGTCGTCCCGCGAGCCGTCCCGCGCCGTGCCTAGTGGAACTGCTCCTCCTCGGTGGAGCCCGTGAGGGCCGTGGTCGAGGAGGCCGGGTTGACGGCGGTGGAGACCAGGTCGAAGTAGCCGGTGCCGACCTCGCGCTGGTGCTTGACGGCGGTGAAGCCCTGCTCCTGCGCGGCGAACTCCTTCTCCTGGAGGTCGACGTAGGCGGTCATGCCGTGCTCGGCGTAGCCGCGGGCCAGGTCGAACATGCCGTGGTTCAGGGAGTGGAAGCCGGCCAGGGTGATGAACTGGAACCGGTAGCCCATCGCACCCAGCTCGCGCTGGAACTTGGCGATCTGGTCGTCGTCCAGCGCCGCCTTCCAGTTGAAGGACGGGGAGCAGTTGTACGCCAGCATCTGGTCCGGGTACTGGGCGTGGATGGCCTCGGCGAACTCGCGGGCCTGCTCCAGGTCCGGGGTGCCGGTCTCGACCCAGATGAGGTCGGAGTAGGGGGCGTAGGCCAGACCGCGGGCGATGACCGGGGCCATGCCGTTGCGGACCCGGTAGAAGCCCTCCGCCGTGCGCTCACCGGTGACGAACTCGGCGTCGCGCTCGTCGACGTCGCTGGTGATCAGGTTCGCGGCCAGGGCGTCGGTGCGGGCGATGATGACCGTGGGCACGTCCGCGATGTCGGCCGCGAGACGGGCGGCGTTGAGGGTGCGGATGTGCTGCGAGGTGGGCACCAGGACCTTGCCGCCGAGGTGGCCGCACTTCTTCTCCGAGGCGAGCTGGTCCTCGTAGTGGATACCGGCCGCGCCCGCCGCGATCATCGCCTTGGTCAGTTCGAAGGCGTTCAGCGGGCCGCCGAAACCGGCCTCCGCGTCGGCGACGATCGGCGCCAGCCAGTCGGTGGTGTCGCCCGCGTTCTCGGCGGTGGCGATCTGGTCGGCGCGCAGCAGCGCGTTGTTGATCCGGCGGACCACCTGCGGCACCGAGTTGGCCGGGTACAGGCTCTGGTCGGGGTAGGTGTGACCGGCCTGGTTGGCGTCGGCGGCGACCTGCCAGCCGGAGAGGTAGATGGCCTGGAGACCGGCCTTGACCTGCTGGACGGCCTGGCCGCCGGTCAGGGCGCCGAGGGCGTGGATGTAGTCCTGCTCGTGCAGCTGGCGCCACAGGCGCTCGGCGCCGCGGCGGGCGAGGGTCTGCTCCTCGCGGACACTGCCGGAGAGCCGGACCACTTCCTCGGCGCCATAGGTGCGCTCGATGCCCTGCCAGCGGGGGTCGGTGGCCCAGCGCTGTGCGAGTTCCTCGGCTGCCTGCGTCCTCGCGTCTGCCATGACGGTCACCCTCTCCTCGGTCTGCATCTGTTTGCCAATCTCCCGTCCCGATGAACTGGGGTGGCACTGTGTGTCATGTTGTGTGGTGCACGGCCCGCCGTCCCGTTGCCGGACCTGGGTGAGCAATGCTGCCGTGCGCGGCCCCTTGGATACCGGGATCTCCGACGTCAGGGCGTGATATCGAGCCCCGGTATCGGTTGGTGGCCGTTGGGGTCCGGCGGGCCGTACAACCACTTTCGCACTGGCACTCAGTGCCATCAACCGTGCAAGCATGCCAAGTTTTGCGAATCTTCCCTGCGATGATTGCGAAGGTTGCGAAGGGGCAGGGCCTGTTTGCCTCGCGTAAGGTGACCGCCGGGCCCGGACCACGGAGGAGACGCGGTGAGCAAGACGTACGCGGGAGCGCGCCTGCGCCGCCTGCGCGAGGACCGCAGGATGAGTCAGGCCGAACTGGCCCGGGTGCTCGCCATCTCGCCGAGCTATCTGAACCAGATGGAGCACGACTCCCGCCCCCTCACCGTCCCGGTGCTGCTGCGCCTGACCGAGGCCTTCGGCGTCGAGCCGGGCTTCTTCTCCGAACGCGACACCACCCGGCTGGTGGCCGACCTGCGCGAGGCGCTGGCGGGAGAGCTGGCCGAGTCCCGGGTCTCCGCCTCCGACCTGACCGAGCTCGCCTCGCGGATGCCCACGGTGGCGCGGGTGCTGCTCGACCTCGGCCACCGCAACCAGGTGCTCGCCGAACGCCTCGCCGGGGCCACGGACGCCCGCGACATCGGCTCCGAGCCGCCCCAGTCGCCGCACGAGGAGATCCGGGACTTCTTCTACCGCCGCCAGAACTACCTGCACGACACCGACCTCGCGGCCGAGCGGCTCGCCGAGGAGATCGGGATCAGGCCCGGCGAGGTCGTCCCCGCCCTGACGGCCCGTCTGGCCGACCGCCACGGCGTCCGGCTGGCCGTCGAGGCCGACGGCCATCTGCACCGTTACGACGAGCCGAGCCGCACCCTCCGCCTCTCCGCCCGGCTGCGCCCCGGGCAGCGCGCCTTCCGGATGGCGACCCAGCTCGCCCTGCTCGAATACGGCGCCGAACTCGACCGGCTGGCCTCGGAGGACTTCCCCGCGGGCTCGCCCGCCCACTGCCTGGCCCGCATCGGCGTCGCCAACTACTTCGCGGCGGCCCTGATCCTGCCGTACGCCGCCTTCCACGCGGCCGCCGAGGAGGTGCGCTACGACATCGAACGGCTCACCGACCGCTACGGCCTCGGCTACGAGACCGTCTGCCACCGGCTGAGCACCCTCCAGCGCCCCCGGCTGCGCGGTGTCCCCTTCTCCTTCGTGCGGGTCGACCGGGCGGGCAACATGTCCAAGCGCCAGTCGGCGTCCGGCTTCCACTTCTCCCGGGCGGGCGGCACCTGCCCGCTGTGGAACGTCTACGAGGCCTTCGCCTCACCCGGCCGCATCCATGTCCAGATCGCCGAAATGCCCGACGGGCAGCGCTACTTGTGGACCGCCCGGGCCGTCACCCGGCACCGCGGCGGCTGGGGCGAACCCGGCAAGACCTTCGCCATCGGCCTGGGCTGCGAGATCCGCCATGCCCACCGGCTCGTCTACTCCGACGGCCTCGACCTCTCCAACGCCTCGGCCGCCACGCCCATCGGCATGGGCTGCCGCGTCTGCGAACACCTCGAATGCCCGCAGCGCGCGGCTCCGCCCCTCGGCCGCCCCCTGCGCATCGACCAGAACACCAGCACCTTCGTGCCGTACCCCATCACCGACGCCGCCACCTGACCGCCCGGCTCCCGCTCAGGAGGCCGCTCGGTCCGGGTCCGCCCCGGCGCCGTACACGGTCGTTGCCGGGTCCGGGTCGAGGACCAGGTACTGCGCCACGCCGTGCCCGAACGACCAGTCGACGGACTCGTTCTCGGTCAGCGTGATCAGCACGTTGCGCGGGTCCGTCCCCGCGCGGTCCCGGGCGAGTTCGGTGATCCGCCGGTACAGCGCCTGCTTCTGCGCCGGAGTGCGCCCGGACCGCAGGGTGATCGTGACGAACACGATGCCGTCGTCGCGCCGGATGCCGAGGTGGTCGCCGTAGCGCAGGGTGCTGCCGGTGCCGTCGTGGCCGGTGAGGACCTGGAACAGATCGCCGGGGGGAATGCCGGTCGTCTCGCGCAGAGCGTCGTGCACGGCCCGGCCGAGTGCGTCGAGCCGTTCGGCGTCGGCCCGGAGTGCGTCGATGCGTACCAGCGGCATGGCGGTGGCCGCCCCTTCGTTCGAATGCTCGCGCTTGCCCGGATGCCTGCGCGGGTTCCGTACATACTAGTAGGTACAACGATGCTCCAGTAGGGACAACGACGGGCCGCCGGGGGACTGCGGGGTTCTCCGGCATGTCTCCGGCATGAACGTCCCTGTTCCGTAAGGGGTCCGGGCATTCCGGGGGCGGGGTGCGGCGGGTGGGATGGGAGGCATGGAACTGCGCTTCATTCCCCCCGTGTTCAAGGGCAGACTGCACGACGCCCGCACGGCGACCGTGATCGGACGGTGGCTCGGCCCGGCGTTCGCGGTGTGCTTTCTCACCGGGCTGGTCAGCCATGTCCTCCAGCACCCCCCGGCCTGGGCCGCCGACCGCCTGCCGAGCCGCCCGGTGTGGGGCTACCGGCTCACCCAGGGACTCCATGTCGCCTCGGGCATCGCCGCGATCCCGCTGCTGCTCGCCAAGTTGTGGACGGTCTACCCGCGCCTGTTCGCCTGGCCCCTCGTGCGGTCGGTGCGGCACGCGCTGGAGCGGCTGTCGGTGGCGGTGCTGGTGGCAGCCGCCGTGTTCGAGCTGGCGACCGGGCTGCTGAACACGGTGCAGTGGTACCCCTGGCCGTTCTCGTTCGTGCCCGTGCACTACGCGGTGGCGTGGATCGCCGTCGGGGCGCTGGTGCTGCATCTGGCGGTCAAGGCCCCGGAGATCCGGGCGCACTGGACCCGGCGGTCGCCGGGCACCCTGGCCCTGCCCGAGCAGGACGCCGTCGACCGGCGGTCGCTGCTGGCCGGGGTGGGCGCGGCGGTCGGAGCGGTCACCCTGACCACCGTGGGCCAGTCCTTCACCCCGCTGGGGGATGCCGACCTGCTCGCGCCGCGCCACCCGGACCACGGCCCCCAGGGGCTGCCGGTCAACCGCACCGCCGCCGCGGCCGGGGTCGGCCGGATCCCCGACGAGCAGTACCGGCTGGTGGTCTCCGGCCCCCGGCCCTACGTCCTCACCCTGGACGAACTGCGCGCCCTGCCGCAGCACGAGGTGGAACTGCCGATCGCCTGTGTGGAGGGCTGGAGCAAGTCGGCCCACTGGACGGGCGTACGGGTCAGGGACCTGCTGGAGCTGACGGGCGCCCCGCCGCACGCCCGGGTGCGTGTGGTGTCGCTCCAACTCCGGGGCGGTTACCGGGTGTCGGAGATGGGCCACGAGCACGCCCGCGACCCGCTGACCCTGCTCGCGCTGCGCCTGGGGGGCGAGGTGCTCGAACCCGACCACGGCTACCCGGCCCGCCTCATCGCACCCAACCGGCCCGGTGTGCTCCAGACCAAGTGGGTCGGCAGGCTGGAGGTGCTCACATGAGGGCGACCCGGATCCTGACCGGCGTGGCCGGTACGGCGCTGATGGGCGTCGGCGCGTTCCTGCTGTCGGACACCGGCGATGTGACGGGGGTGCTGCTCTGGCTGGGCGGCGCGGTGGCGCTCCATGACGCGCTGATCGCCCCCCTGGTGCTGCTCGCCGGGCTGCTGGTGCGCGGCGGATGGCGGGGCCCGGTCCGCGGGGCGCTGGTGGTCGCGGGCGGTGTGACGGCGGTGGCGCTGCCGGTGC
This sequence comes from Streptomyces sp. NPDC052040, assembly GCF_044548405.1. Lineage (NCBI taxonomy): Bacteria > Bacillati > Actinomycetota > Actinomycetes > Kitasatosporales > Streptomycetaceae > Streptomyces > Streptomyces sp. NPDC052040. Next base: position 1,365,170 of record NZ_JBIUBV010000001.1, read on the forward strand.
TGCTGCGCCCCGGACCCACGGCCAACTCCTCGGTGCTGCCGCTGGACTACCCGCGCAACTGGCTGCTGGTACTGGCTGCCGTGGCGGTGGCGACGGTGCTGTTCACGGCGGCCCGGCGGCTCGTCCGCGGCCGACGGCGGCCGCCTTCTCCCTGAGGCGCGGAAGGCTTACGAACCCCTGACGTCCCTGCCCGGGACGGCCCGGCGGGGCGGGCGCGGCCCTACGGTCGAGGCATGCTGATTCTGGTCACCGGAGGCGCGGGCTTCATCGGCTCGCACATCGTCCGGTCCCTCCTGAGCGCCGGACACTCGGTGCGTGTCCTGGACGCCGTACTGCCCGCCGCCCACCGCACCGAGCCGTCCCTGCCGCCGGAGGCCGACTGGCGGCGCGCGGACGTCCGGGACGCCGGGGCGGTGGCCGACGCGCTGCGCGGTGTGGACGCCGTGTGCCACCAGGCCGCGATGGTGGGCCTGGGCAAGGACTTCGCCGACGCACCCGACTATGTGAGCTGCAACGACCTGGGCACCGCCGTCCTCCTCGCCGGGATGGCGTCGGCCGGGGTGCGGCGGCTGGTGCTGGCGGGATCCATGGTGGTCTACGGGGAGGGCCGCTACACCTGCCCGGCCCACGGACCCGTCCGGCCCGGACCGCGCCGGGTGGCGGACCTGGACGCCGGACGCTTCGAACCGCCCTGCCCGCACTGCGGGGAGCCGCTCGCCGCGGGGCTGGTGGAGGAGGAGGCGCCCGCCGACCCCCGCAACGTGTACGCCACCACCAAGCTCGCCCAGGAGCATCTCGCCGCGGCCTGGGCCCGCTCCACGGGTGGCCGGGCGGCGGCCCTGCGCTACCACAACGTCTACGGGCCGGGCATGCCCCGCGACACTCCCTACGCGGGTGTCGCCTCCCTCTTCCGCTCCGCGCTGGAGCGCGGCGAGGCCCCCCGCGTCTTCGAGGACGGCGGCCAGCGGCGGGACTTCGTCCATGTGCGGGACGTGGCCGAGGCCAACCTCGCGGCGCTGGCCGCGGTGGCCGGACTGCCGGAGGGCACCCTGCGCGCGTACAACGTGGGCAGCGGCGAACCGCACACGGTGGGGGAGATGGCCGCCGCGCTCGCCCTGGCGCACGGCGGCCCGGTGCCGGTGGTCACCGGGGAGTACCGGCTCGGCGACGTCCGCCACATCACGGCCTCCTCACGGCGTCTCCGTGACGAGCTGGGCTGGAAGTCCCGGGTCGCCTTCGCCGAGGGAATGGCCGGGTTCGCGGGGGCGCCGCTGCGGGACGGCTGACGGCCCGCGCCACCGACGCCCCCGCCGTGCACGGCTGCCGGGGGCGTCAGCCCGCCGCGGGCAGCCGGACCTCGAAGCGGCAGCCGCCCGGCACGTTGTGCACGGCGGCATGGCCGCGATGGGCCTCCACGATGCCTCGTACGATCGCGAGCCCGAGCCCTGCCCCGGCGGGCGGGGTGCGGGCATGGGTGCCGCGCCAGCCGGTGTCGAAGACGCGCGGCAGGTCCTCCGCCGGGATACCGCCGCAGCCGTCGGTGACCGAGAGCACGACACTGCCGGCCTCCCGCCGGGCGGCGACCGCGACGGTGCCGTCGGCAGGGGTGCGGCGGATGGCGTTGACGAGCAGATTGGCCAGGACGCGGGACATCTCGCGGCCGTCGACCTCGACCGGCACCGGCTCCACCCCGTCCCCGACGAGCCGCACCCCGTGCTCCCTGGCCAGCGCGTCGGCGCCCGCGATGGCGTCGCCGACCAGGTCGTAGACCGACATCCGGGTGGGCGACAGGGCGAGCACCCCGGCCTGTATCCGGGACAGTTCGAACAGATCGCTGACCATGTCGCTCATCCGCTCCACCTCGGCGCTGATCCGGGAGTGGTAGACGGCGGGGTCCTGGACCACACCGTCCTCCAGGGCCTCGGTCATCGCCCGCAGCCCGGCCAGCGGGGTGCGCAGATCGTGGGAGATCCAGGCGACCAGCTCGCGCCGGGACGCCTCCAGGGCCCGTTCCCGTTCCCGGGAGGCGGTGAGCTTGGCGCTGGTGGCGGCGAGCTGACGGCTCAGCGCGGCGAGTTCGGCCGTGGGGGCGCCCTCGGGCGGGACGAAACTGCCCTCGTCGCCGAGCGCCCGGGTGGCCTCCGCCAGGGCGCGGCTGCCCCGGACGACACTGCGGCCCAGGACCAGCGCCACCGCCAGGGAGACCACCGCCGCCATGGCGCACACGGTCGTCACCACCCACAGATCGTGGTCGGACAGCAGCATCGCCCAGGCCACCAGCAGGGTGCCCGCGAGCATCGCCGCCACCGTCACGGCCGCGACGACGGCCAGCGAGAGTGCGAGCGTACGGCGCCGCAGCAGCCGCAGCGCGAGCGCCCCGGCCAGTCCGGCAACCGCCGCGCCGACCGCCGCGTAGAGCGCGATGAGCAGGGTGTCACCGACCATCCCCGGCTCCGTTCCTTTCGGCGCCGGACCCGCCGGGCGGATCGAAGCGGTAGCCGACCCCCCAGACGGTGCTGATCAGCCGCGGGCGCGCCGGATCGTCCTCGATCTTCTCGCGCAGCCGCCGCACATGCACGGTGACGGTCGACAGATCGCCGAACTCCCAGCCCCAAACCCGGCGCATGAGTTCCTCGCGGCTCGTCGCCCGCCCCGGCCGGCGCAGGAAGTACTCCAGCAGATCGAACTCCCGGATGGTGAGGGCCAGTTCGTCACCGCCGCGGGTGGCGCGGCGGGCGACCGGGTCCAGGGCGAGCGGGCCGGACCGCAGCCAGGACCCCGGCTGCTCGGCGCGGACCGCGGCCGCCGAACCGGCGCGCCGCAGCACGGATTCCACGCGGAGCACCAGTTCGCGGGGGCTGAACGGCTTGGTGACATAGTCGTCGGCCCCGACCTCCAGACCGAGGATGCGGTCCTCCTCGTCGCCGCGCGCGGTGAGCATGATCACCGGCAGGGGGCCGTCCTCGCGGATGCGGCGGCACACCTCCAGACCGTCCATACCGGGCAGCATCAGGTCCAGCACCACCAGGTCGGGCGGCCGGGCCGCGGCGCGGGCCACGGCGGCGGGCCCGTCGACGGCCAGCTCCACGGTGAAGCCCGCCCGGTCCAGATAGCCCGCGACGACCTCCGAGACGGTCGGGTCGTCGTCCACGACGAGTACATGTGTCACGCCTCCGAGTCTCGCACCACCGTTCGGCCCGCCGGCCGGAGCGGCCGCCGACGTCAGCGATCCGTAAGGAGGCGATCCGTAAGAACGCGTCAGTGGTCCGTGAGGAGGCGTTGGCGATCCGTGCAGCGGGAGGTGGCCGGTGCGGCGGCCCGGAGGCGGAGCTGCTCCCCGCCGGTGGTGGACGTCAGCGATCCGTAAGGTCGCCAATCCCCTTATGTCCGTTCTGCGTTCGTAGGGTGAGTGGGGTGATCGAGACATCCCCCTCCTCGCCTCCGCCGGTCGACGTCGTGCTGCCCTGCCTCGACGAGGCAGGTGCCCTGCCCTGGGTGCTGGACCGGATCCCGCCCGGCTGGCGCGCGATCGTCGTCGACAACGGCTCGACCGACGGTTCCGCGGAACTCGCCCGCTCCCTCGGGGCCCGGGTGGTCCACGAGCCGCGCCGCGGGTTCGGTGCGGCCTGCCATGCCGGGCTCGCCGCGGCCACCGCCGAGGTGGTCTGCTTCTGCGACTGCGACGGCTCCCTGGACCCCGCGCTGCTCCCCTCCGTCGCCGGACCGGTCCTGGACGGCACCGCCGATCTGGTCCTCGGCCGACGGCGGCCCACCGCCCTCGGCGCCTGGCCCCTGCACGCCCGGCTGGCCAATCTGGAGCTGGCCCGGCGGATCCGCAGGCGCAGCGGGCTGCGGCTGCACGACCTGGGCCCGATGCGCGCGGCCCGCCGCCGGGACCTGCTCGCCCTGGACCTGACCGACCGCCGGTCCGGCTACCCGCTCCAGATGGTGGTCCGCGCCGCCGACCGGGGCTGGCGCATCCGGGAGACGGATGTGCCCTACCGGCCGCGCACCGGCCGGTCCAAGGTCACCGGCACCTGGCGCGGCACCTGGCAGGCGGTGCGCGACATGAGCGCCGTCCTGACCGAGACGCCTCCGGGGGCCACCCCCGAAGCACCCACCGCACGCACGGTCACGGGCACCGGACGGGCCGCCGCGACCACCGCTGGACCTGCTCCCAGTTCCGCTCCCAGTTCCGCTCCCGGCTTCGCCGGCGGACCCGCCGACGGAGCGCCCGTCACCGGAGCCGGGCGATGAGCGCCCCCGGCGCGGTCGCGGGACCGCTGACGCTGCTGGTGATCGCCAAGGAGCCCGTGCCCGGGCGCGTCAAGACCCGGCTCACCCCGCCCTACACCCCCCGGGAAGCGGCCGCCCTCGCCGAGGCCGCACTCGCCGACACCCTGCACACGGTGCTGCGGGTCCCCGCCCGGCGCCGCGTCCTCGTCCTGGACGGAGCCCCCGGCGCCTGGCTGCCCCCGGGGTTCGACGTCGTACCCCAGGCTCCGGGCGGGCTGGACGAGCGGATCGCCGCGGCCCTCACCCGCCACGCCGACGGCCCTGCGCTGCTGATCGGCATGGACACCCCCCAGCTCACCCCGGACCTGCTCGCCACCGTCGGCCACGACGGTCACGACGCCTGGTTCGGACCGGCCGCCGACGGCGGGTTCTGGGCGCTCGGCCTGGCCGATCCGGCCCGGGCCGGGGCCCTGGTGAGGGGCGTGCCCATGTCCACCGACCGCACCGGTGCGATCCAGCGGGACCGGCTCACCGCGGCGGGACTGTCGGTGGCCGATCTGCCGGTGCTGCGCGACGTGGACACCGCGGCGGACGCGGCCGAGGCGGCCGCCCGCTGCGCCCCCGGCTCCCGCTTCGCCGCCGCCCTGGACCGGATGGCGGAGGCCGTACGATGACCGGCACCGCGGCCGGTACGGCGGCCGACCGGCCCGACACCACGGTCCCGCACCCGGCGGTCCCCCTCATTCCCCCGCCCCCCTTCATTCCCCCGCTCCCGCTCCCGTTTCCGGAGCCGGAACCGGCGGGCTGGGCTCGCGGGTCCTCCGCCACCGCCCTCCTCCCTCCGGAGCCGGGCGCTCCCTGGGCCGACGACCCCTACGCGCACGCCCTGCGCACCGGCAGGGGCCCGCTGTACCTGCGCCGTCTGTCCCGCGACGCGGAGGAGGAACGGCTGCTGTTCCTGGACGTGGAGCGCTGGTGCGCCGCCCCCGACGCCGCCGACACCAGCGTGTTGCACCGCTGCACCGGCCCGGTCCTGGACGTCGGCTGCGGCCCGGGACGGCTGGTCGGGGCCCTGGCCGCGCGGGGGCTGCCCGCGCTGGGGGTGGACGTCAGTCCCGCCGCCGTCTCCCGGACCCGCCGCCTCGGCGGTGCGGCCCTGCGGCGTTCCGTCTTCGACCGGCTGCCGCGGGAGGGCCGCTGGAGCACCGTCCTGCTGATGGACGGCAACATCGGCATCGGCGGCGATCCGGCCGCCCTGCTGGTCCGGCTGGGCGAACTGGCCTGCCCCGGCGGGCGGTTGCTGGTGGAGGCCGCCGCGCCGGACGTGGACGAACGCCTCACCGTCCGCGTCGAGGACGGCCACGGCCGCCATGGCCGCCCCTTCCCCTGGGCCCGCGTCGGCACCACCGCGCTGGCCCGTGCCGCCGACACCGCGGGCTGGATCCTCACCGGCCGCTGGACCGCCGCGGGCCGCCCCTTCATGGAATTCCACCGACCCCGGCCACGGCACCCCGCGCCCGACGGAGAATCCGACCAGTCATGACCGACACCGCCTCCGCATCCCCCTCCGCCGTCTCCGAGCGGCCCCCGCCCCCGGGCCCCGCCGCACCCGCGGCCCGCCGAACGGCCCGGATCGCCATCGGGGTGACCGCGCTCCTCCTCGCCGTCCTCACCGCGGTGGTCGTCGGCACCCTCCGGGCCGGGGACAACATCGGCGCGCCCGGCCGCCTGCTGGTGGGCTACGGCATCGCCTGGGCGCTGTTCGCCGCCGCGGTGTGGACCGTGCGCCGAGTCCCGGCGCGTGCCGCCACCCTGCTGGTGGTGGCCGGTGCCGCCGCCGTGACGCTGGCCGGGCTCGCCGCGCCGCCCCGCACCAGCGACGACATGTTCCGCTACGCCTGGGACGGCCGGGTCCAGGCGGCCGGGATCTCCCCCTACGCCCACCCGCCCGCGGCCCCCGAACTCTCCGGGCTGCGCGACGGCTGGCTGTTCCCGACCCGTGGCTCGTGCGAGGGCTGGGGACTCCACCGGACCGACGCCGGGCTGTGCGTCCGTATCAACCGCCCCACCGTGCCCACCATTTACCCTCCCGTCGCCGAGGGCTGGTTCCTCGCCGTCCACGCCGTCTCCCCGGCGGACAGCCGCCACAAGCCGCTCCAAATAGGGGGTGCGGCCCTCGCGTTCGGCACCACCCTGGCGCTGCTCCCGGTACTGCGGCGGCGCGGGGACCCGCAACGGGCTCCGGCCCGGGCCGCGTTGTGGGCCTGGTGCCCCGCTGTGCCCCTGGAGGCGGTCGACAACGCCCATGTCGACACCCTCGGCGTGCTGTTGACCGTGCTGGCGCTCGGCACCGCGACCGCCGGGGTCCGCCGGGGCGGGCTGCTGGGCGCCGCGATCGCCGTCAAGCTGCTGCCGGTCCTGGTGCTCCCCGGGGCGCTGTCCGGGCAGCGCTCCCCGGCGCGGATGCTGCGGGTCGCGGTGGCCGCGGTCGCCGCGGTGGCGCTCACCTATGTGCCGTATGTCGCGGCATCCGGCGCGGGCGTACTCGGCTATCTGCCCGGCTATCTCCAGGAGGAGGGCTACGAACCGGGGGACGTACGCCGGTTCGCCCTGCTGCGGCTGCTGCTGCCGGACGCCGCCGCCGAGGTGGCGGCGGTGGTGCTGCTCGCGGCGGTCGCGCTGTACGTATGGCGCCGGGGCGATCCGGAACGGCCCTGGAGCGGTGCCCTGCTGGTCACCGGCACCGCGCTGCTGCTGTTCTCGCCCGCCTACCCCTGGTACTCCCTGCTCGTCATCGCCCTGGTCGCCCTGGACGGGCGCTGGGAGTGGCTGACCGTCACCCTCGCCGGGACCGTCCTCTATCTCGCGGGCCGACTGCTTCCCGGCTTCCCGCTCCAGGCGTGGTCGTACGGCATTGCCGCTCTCGCCGTCATCACCGGAGCCTGGCTACGCTCCACCCGCACCCGCACCCGCACCCGGGCCGCCGGGCGCCCTCGCCCGGCGGCCGACCGGCCCCCCATGCCCCCGCCAGCACCCCCGCCAGGCGTCAGGCCAGATACCCGTCCGGCCGGACCAGGAAGCTGTCGCCCGGCGACGCGGCGTACGCGGCATGGGCGTGCCCCTCCGCGTCCACCACATACCGCCCGTCGTCGCCCCCGTGGCCTCCCGAAGGCATCTCCCCGGGGCCCAGCACCGTAAAGGCACGCTCGTCATGAGCGGCCCCGTCATGGGCGGCCCCGTCACCCGTGGCAGGGGCGCCGCCGCCGAAGGTCAGACGGGTGAAGTGCGGGCCCCGGAACAGGTCGAAGAGGCGGATCCGCTTCCCCTCCCCGGTGCGGACCGGCGCGTCCGGGGCGCGGTCGCCGGAGACACGGTGGCCGACGGTGTCCGGGCCGCGATAGGTGATGTCGAGGCCGAAGCCCTCCTCGCCGCGCCGGAAGGCGTCCTCGTGCCCCTCGGCGTACTTGCGCAGCAGACCGGTGCTGACCCCCAGGACCCGGGCCGCGACACCGCGCCGCTCGGTCTCGTAGCTGTCGAGCGCGCTCCCCGAGGCCAGCTTCCAGCCCAGGTTGTAGGCGTCCTGGACCCCCGTGTTCATGCCCTGCCCGCCGGTCGGCGGATGGACGTGCGCGGCGTCCCCGGCCAGGAAGACACGTCCCACCCGGTAGTGCTCCGCGAGCCGCACATTCGGCCGCCACACCGTCGACCAGCCGCGGCCGGTCAGGCGCACCCCAGCGGCGAACCGGTCCAGGGCGGCCTGCATCGCCTCCAGCGAGGCGTCGTCGCCCTCGCCCAGGGGTGTGGCGTACTGGAACAGCCCGGTCCCCGGCAGCGGGGTCAGGATGACACCCGCCACCGGATTCGCCGCCGAGGCGAACCAGTGGCCCGTCGCGGGGTCGAGGTCCGGGGTGGCCACATCGCCGACCAGGACCCGGTAGGTCTCGTCGGTGGTGCCCGGGAAGGCCACGCCGACGGCCTTGCGCACGAAGCTGGCGCCGCCGTCGGCACCCACCAGATGGTCGAAGCGTCCGGTCTCCCCGGTGGACAGCCGCGCGGTCACCCCGTCCTCGTCCTGTTCCAGGCCGACCAGTTCGGTGCCGAGTTCCACGCGCACTCCGAACTCCGCGAGCCGCGCCCGCAGAATCGCTTCCAGCTGCGACTGCCCCAGCACCCAGGGATTGGGGTGGGGGACGTCGGGCCGGGGCTCGCGCGGCTCGGTCATCCACCGCTCGCCCGCCGGACGCCCGTCGAGCCGTACCCGGATCACCGCCTGTGCCGCGCCCGTCTCCCGTACGGCGTCCAGGACGCCGAGGTCGTCGAAGACCTCCAGGGTGCGCGGCTGGATCCCGTCGCCGCGCGACCCCTCGAAGAACCTCTCCGCCTTGTCGACGATCCGCACCTGGACACCGCGGCGGGCGAGGTCGATCCCCAGTGTCAGCCCGGTCGGTCCGCCGCCCGCGACGAGTACTCGCATGCTGAATCTCCATTCACTGAATTCAGATTCATCCTGTGCGCTGCTAGCGTGCGGTGTCAAGCAGCGAGGTGAGCGTGTGAGCGGAGGGCGTGTGCCAGGAGGGCGTGTGACACGGGCGGAGCAGGCGGCCGACACCCGGGCCGCACTGATCGAGGCCGCCAAGCGCCTGTTCGCCACCCGCGGCTATCTGAACACCAGGATCACCGAGATCACGGCGGAGGCCGGACGGTCGGCCGGGTCCTTCTACAATCACTTCACCAGCAAGGAAGAGCTGCTGGAGGCGCTGCTCGCCGACTTCACCGCGGCGAGCGACGAGATGGCCGCGGCCCCCGGCCACAAGGCGGACTTCACCGACCCCGAGGCGCTCCGCTACCACGTGGCCGCCTACTGGCGGGTCCACCAGGAGCACGCGCCCACGCTGCTCGCCCTGCGCCAGGCAGCCCTCGTCAATGAGGACTTCGCGCGCACCCTCAGCCGCTACCGCCGCTCCCAGTTCGACGACCTGGCCGACCATCTGGCCCATGTCCCGGATCTCCCGGCCTCGCCCGAGGTCAGCCTCACCGTGCTGGCCACGATGATCGACAGCCTCGCCCAGCTGTGGCCGGAGGTCCCCGAGAGCGAGGCCGTCGAGGTCATCACCCGCTTCGTCTACCGGGCACTCAACGGACGGGACTACCCGGCCGGTCGGGCGTAGCCCCGGAGGACCTCCCCGGCGCGCGGCCCCGGCGCCCGAAACCGGGTGTGCGGCCCGTGACGAGCCCCGGCCCCCGGCGGCCGCCCCCGCAGCGTGGATGTCGTCACACCCCTGGCGAGGATGCATGGGCGGGTACCCCTGGCGGGCAGATGATGGACCGGCCGGTCGACGTCCGGGCGCAGGCCCGGCCCGGCGCCGGTGCAGACATGCCAACGCTCGCCAGGCGCCGCATCCGGCGCACCATCAGAAGGGACCCTTGATGTTCCGCAAGGTACTGGTCGCGAACCGCGGCGAGATCGCCGTCCGTGCGTTCCGCGCGGCCTATGAGCTGGGCGCCGGAACGGTGGCGGTGTTCCCGTACGAGGACCGCGGCTCGCTGCACCGCCTCAAGGCCGACGAGGCCTATGAGATCGGGCAGAAGGGCCACCCGGTGCGCGCCTATCTGTCGGTGGAGGAGATCGTCGCCGCGGCCCGCCGGGCGGGAGCGGACGCCGTCTACCCCGGCTACGGGTTCCTGTCGGAGAACCCCGATCTGGCCCGGGCCTGCGAGGAGGCCGGGATCACCTTCATCGGTCCGAGCGCCGACGTCCTGGAGCTGACCGGCAACAAGGCGCGCGCCGTCGAGGCGGCCCGCGCCGCGGGCGTCCCGGTGCTCGGCTCCTCGCGCCCCTCGACCGACGTCGGCGAACTGGTCGCCGCCGCCGAGGAGGTGGGCTTCCCGCTGTTCGTGAAGGCGGTGGCCGGCGGCGGCGGGCGCGGAATGCGGCGGGTGGAGGAGCCCGCGAAACTCCGGGAGGCCATCGAGGCGGCGTCCCGCGAGGCCGAGTCCGCGTTCGGGGACGCGACCGTGTTCCTGGAGAAGGCCGTGGTGGATCCGCGCCATATCGAGGTGCAGATCCTCGCCGACGGCCAGGGCGAGGTCATCCATCTCTTCGAACGCGACTGCTCGGTGCAGCGCCGCCACCAGAAAGTCGTCGAGCTGGCCCCCGCGCCCGGCCTCGACCCCGCGCTGCGCGACCGCATCTGCGCCGACGCCGTCGCCTTCGCCCGCACCATCGGCTACCGCAACGCGGGCACCGTGGAGTTCCTGGTCGACCGCGACGGGCGGCATGTCTTCATCGAGATGAACCCGCGCATCCAGGTGGAGCACACGGTGACCGAGGAGGTCACCGATGTCGACCTGGTCCAGTCCCAGATGCGGATCGCCTCGGGCGAGTCGCTGGCCGGTCTCGGCCTGTCCCAGGACACGGTCTACGTCCGCGGCGCGGCCCTCCAGTGCCGTATCACCAGCGAGAACCCCGCCAACGGCTTCCGCCCCGACACGGGCACGATCAGCGCCTACCGCTCGCCCGGCGGCTCCGGCATCCGGCTCGACGGCGGTGTCGCGTTCGCCGGTTCCGAGATCGGCGCCCACTTCGACTCCATGCTGGTGAAACTCACCTGCCGGGGGCGCGACTTCGCGACCGCGGTGCGGCGGGCCCGGCGCGCGGTCGCCGAGTTCCGCATCCGGGGCGTGGCCACCAACATCCCGTTCCTCCAGGCGGTGCTCGACGACGCCGACTTCCGGGCGGGCAGGGTCACCACCTCCTTCATCGAGGAACGCCCGCAGCTGTTGACCGCCCGCCACTCCGCGGACCGCGGCACCCGCCTGCTCACCTATCTCGCCGATGTCACCGTCAACAAGCCGCACGGCCCCCGCCCGCACCTGGTGGACCCCGTGACCAAGCTGCCCGCGGTGCCGTCCACCCCGCCGCCCGCCGGGTCCAGGCAGCGGCTGGCCGAGCTCGGCCCGGAGGGCTTCGCCCGGGCGCTGCGCGCATCGGCCGCCGTCGCCGTCACCGACACCACCTTCCGCGACGCCCACCAGTCGCTCCTGGCCACCCGGGTGCGCACCAGGGACCTGCTGGCCGCCGCCCCCGTGGTGGCGCACACCCTGCCCGAACTGCTGTCCCTGGAGTGCTGGGGCGGCGCCACCTACGACGTGGCCCTGCGCTTCCTCGCCGAGGACCCCTGGGAGCGGCTGGCCCGGATGCGGGAGGCCGCGCCCAACCTCTGCCTCCAGATGCTGCTGCGCGGCCGCAACACCGTCGGCTACACCCCCTACCCGACGGAGGTCACCGACGCCTTCGTGGAGGAGGCCGCGCGGACCGGTATCGACATCTTCCGCATCTTCGACGCCCTCAACGACGTCTCCCAGATGCGGCCCGCGATCGACGCCGTACGCGCCACCGGAGGCGCCGTGGCCGAGGTCGCCCTGTGCTACACGGCCGATCTGTCCGACCCGGCCGAGAAGCTCTACACCCTGGACTACTATCTGCGGCTCGCCGAGGAGATCGTGGCGGCCGGGGCCCATGTCCTGGCCATCAAGGACATGGCCGGACTGCTGCGCGCGCCCGCGGCGGCCCGGCTGGTGACCGCGCTGCGCCGGGAGTTCGACCTCCCGGTGCATCTGCACACCCACGACACGGCGGGCGGCCAGCTCGCCACCTATCTCGCGGCGATCGGCGCGGGCGTGGACGCCGTGGACGGAGCGGTCGCCTCGCTGGCGGGCACCACCTCGCAGCCGTCCCTGTCCGCGATCATCGCCGCCACGGACCACTCCGACCGGCCGACCGGCCTGAGCCTGCGGGCGGCCTGCGAGCTGGAGCCGTACTGGGAGACCGTGCGCCGTATCTACGCCCCCTTCGAGGCCGGTCTCGCGGCGCCCACCGGCCGGGTCTACGACCATGAGATCCCCGGCGGCCAGCTCTCCAACCTGCGGGTGCAGGCACGGGAGTTGGGCCTGGGCGACCGGTTCGAGGAGATCGAGGCGATGTATGCGGCCGCCGACCGCATCCTCGGCCGCCTGGTGAAGGTCACCCCCTCGTCCAAGGTGGTCGGCGATCTCGCGCTGCACCTCGTGGGGGCGGGCGTGACACCGGAGCGGTTCGCCGCCGAGCCGGGCGCCTACGACATCCCGGCCTCCGTGGTCGGATTCCTCCGCGGCGAGCTGGGCGACCCGCCCGGCGGCTGGCCGGAGCCCTTCCGTGGCAAGGCCCTGAAGGGACGGGCCGAGGCCGCGCCCGCCGCCGAACTGACCGAGGAGGACCGCGAGGGCCTGGACAAGGACCGCAGGGCCACCCTCAACCGCCTGCTGTTCCCCGGACCGGCCAAGGAGTTCGGGGCGCACCGGGACGCGTACGGGGACACCGGAGTGCTGCCCAGCAAGGACTTCTTCTACGGTCTGCGCCCCGGCGAGGAGCACGCGGTGGACCTCGAACCCGGTGTCCGGCTGCTCATCGCGCTGGAGGCGATCGGCGAGGCGGACGAGCGGGGCATGCGCACGGTGATGGCCACCCTCAACGGCCAGCTGCGGCCGGTCCAGGTCCGCGACCGCTCGGTCGCCTCGGACCTGCCGCCCGCGGAGAAGGCCGACAGGTCCGAACCCGGCCATGTCGCCGCGCCGTTCGCCGGGGTCGTCACCCTCGCGGTGCAGCCCGGCGCGAAGGTCGACGCGGGTGCCACGGTGGCGACGATCGAGGCGATGAAGATGGAGGCCGCCATCACCGCGCCCGTCGCGGGCACGGTGAGCCGTCTGGCCGTCGACTCCGTCCAGCAGGTGGAGGGCGGCGATCTGCTGATGGTCGTCTCCTAGGGCCTCTCGTGTGGATCGGGCCGGGCTCGCGGGCCCGGCCCGAGCCGAACGGAAGACCCCAGCCGGTGCCCCACCCCTCGCGGTGCGGACGGCCGTTCCCCCCCGTCCGCACCGCGCGGGACCGGGCTGTCAGACGGTGACCCGCTCCGCGAGGGCCTTGGCCCTGGTGGCCGCGTCCCGCAGGGCGCGCTCCCGGGAGGCCTCGAAGAGCGGGACCAGCTCGGCCATGGCCGGGTTGTGCGGGGCCATGGTCAGCTCGGGGACGATGAAGTCGAGGTCGAGGCCGAGCCCGTCGGCGAGGGCCGCCCGCAGATAGTTCTGCACGTACTCGAAGGGCTCCCTCGGGGTGCCCGGCGCGTAGGAGCCGCCGCGGCTGGCGACCACCGTGACCGGGGTGCCCTGGGCGGACCGGCGCTCGCCCGCGGTGCGGCCCATCAGGATCACATTGTCCAGCCAGGCCTTGAGGGTCGACGGGATGGTGAAGTTGTACATCGGGGCGCCGATCAGCACCGCGTCCGCCCGCTCCAGCTCCTCGATCAGCTTCACCCGCTCGGCGAAGGCGGCCGCCTGCCCCGGGGTGTGGGTGGCGGGATCTGCGAATCCGGCCGAGTGCGCGTCGGCGGTGATGTGCGGGACGGGATCGGCCGAGAGGTCGCGGTAGATCACCGTGCCGCCCGGGTGCTGCTCCTCCCAGACTCTGCGGAAGGCGTCCGTCACCGTCCGGGAGGCGGAGGCTTCGGCGGGGAGCACGGACGAGTCGATGTGCAGCAGGGTGGCCATCGGGTTCTCCAGTGAAAGACGGTCCGGGGCGCCCGCCGGGACGGCGGACACCGAGGAGCTAAAGTTTCGTACTGAACTACAGATATCACAGGTACTTACTTTTTTTCAGTCCCTTGTGAGGGCGCAGTATCCTGACGGGCATGACGGTCGAACAGAGCCATGACACCGGTGAGTGCAGGCGGGTGGACGATGGCATCACCCGGGTCTTCCAGCTGCTCGGCAAGCGCTGGACCGGCCCGATCGTGGCCGTGCTGATCGCGCAGCCCGCCCAGTACGCCGCGCTGCGCCGGGCCATCCCGGGGATCAGCGAGCGCATGCTCTCCGACCGCCTGGCCGAACTCGGCGCCGCGGGACTCGTGGTGCGCGAGGTCGACGAGGGACCGCCGCTGCGGGTCTGCTACCGCCTCACCCGCGCGGGGGCCGCGCTGGAACCCGCGCTGAAGGAGCTGGGGGAGTGGGCCAAGGAGCATCTGCCGGACAGCGGCCCGTGCCCGGGGGTGTCCGCGGAATGAGGCCGTGGGCACGGTGACACGTCAGTCCGACGGCGTACCGGGTGGGAAGGCCGCTCGACCAGGCCTTTCAGGACACCGGGGCGCTGGATCCGGGCGTGTGGGGCACATCTCCCCTCGCTGAAGCATGCCCATGTCAGCGCCCTGATGCGGCGCCCGCCCGGGGCCCCGCGGTGGCCGCCGGAAGGCGGGACGGACCGGTCCGCGCCCATCCTCGTACTAAAATTGTTCGCTTGTTCGGCGCTGGACGGAAGATCCCCAGGCATCCCTGCGGCCCGCCAGCACCCGGGAGCGTTCCGGGATCGACACGTGAGGACTCGATGGCAGCCCTGGAGCAAGGACCCACACTCGCGCTGTCCGATGCGGAGGTGCGCGCCGAGTTCGGCGACCGCGCCCGCTTCTCCGCCGCCCCCGCCGCCTCGCCGCGGACCCTCGTGGACGTCTTCGACGCCACAGTACGGGCCTGTCCCGACGAGCCCGCCCTCGACGACGGCCGCCGCTGCCTGACCTACCGGGCCCTGGCCGCCGAGGTCGAGGCCCTCCGCGTGAAGCTCGCCGACGCCGGGGTCGGCCTCGGCGACCGGGTCGGCGTACGCGTCCCGTCCGGCACCAACGACCTGTACGTGGCGATCCTGGCCGTACTGGCCGCGGGAGCCGCCTATGTCCCGGTGGACGCCGAGGACCCCGACGAGCGGGCCGACCTGGTCTTCGGCGAGGCCGAGGTGCGCGCCGTCGTCGGCGCCGGGCACCGGATCACCGTCGACGGCACGTCGGACACCCCGGCCGCCCGCCCCGGCACCGGGCACGACGCCTGGATCATCTTCACCTCGGGCTCCACCGGCAAGCCCAAGGGCGTCGCCGTCACCCACGCGAGCGCCGCCGCCTTCGTCGACGCGGAGGCCGGCCTCTTCCTCCAGGAGGAACCGATCGGGCCCGGCGACCGGGTCATGGCCGGACTCTCCGTCGCCTTCGACGCCTCCTGCGAGGAGATGTGGCTCGCCTGGCGCTACGGCGCCTGCCTGGTGCCCGTACCGCGCTCCCAGGTCCGCAGCGGCGCCGACCTCGGCCCCTGGCTGGTCGAGCAGGAGATCACCGTCGTCTCCACGGTGCCGACCCTGGCCGCTCTCTGGGAGTCCGAGACCCTCAACGACGTCCGCCTGCTGATCTTCGGCGGCGAGGCCTGCCCGCCCGAACTGACCCAGCGGCTGGTCACCGAGGGACGCGAGGTCTGGAACACCTACGGCCCCACCGAGGCGACCGTGGTGGCCTGCGCCGCGCTGCTCACCGGCGAGGAGCCGATCCGCATCGGACTGCCCCTGAACGGCTGGGAACTCGCCGTCGTGGACGACGTCGGGCAGCCGGTGGCGATGGGCGACAGCGGACAGCTGGTCATCGGCGGCGTCGGACTCGCCCGCTACCTCGACGCGGAGAAGGACGCGGAGAAGTACGCGCCCCTGCCGTCCCTCGGCTGGGAGCGCGCCTACCGCAGCGGCGACCTCGTCAGGGCCGACCCCGAGGGACTGGTCTTCCTCGGCCGCGCCGACGAGCAGATCAAACTCGGCGGCCGCCGGATCGAACTGGGCGAGGTGGACGCCGCACTCCAGGCGCTTCCCGGGGTGGCGGGCGCCGCCGCCGCGGTGCGCACCGCCCGCAGCGGCAACCAGCTCCTCGTCGGCTATGTCGTCACCCAGGACGGCTGGGACCACACCGCCGCCGTCGCACAGCTGCGCGCCGCGCTGCCCGCTGCGCTGGTCCCGCTGCTCGCCCCCGTCGACGACCTGCCGACCCGTACCTCCGGCAAGGTCGACCGCAACGCGCTGCCCTGGCCGCTCGCGGACCTGGACCAGCCCGCGGCGGCCCGGCTCCAGGGCACCGAGGCCTGGCTCGCCGAGCAGTGGACCGAGGTCCTCGGCATCCCGGTCGTCGACGCCTCGGACGACTTCTTCGCGATCGGCGGCGGCAGCCTGGCCGCCGCCCAGCTCACCACCCGGCTGCGCACCCGCTACCCCAGCGTGGCCGTCCTCGACATCTACCAGCAGCCGATCCTGCGCAAGCTGGCCCGCCACCTGGAGGAGTCCGCACAGGACGACGGCGCCGCGCGAGAGATCGCACCGGTGCCCGGCCGCGCCGGGGTGCTTCAGCTCCTGCTGCTCCTGCCCCTGTTCACCGTGCTCGGGCTGCGCTGGACCGTGGCGCTCGCCGCGCTCGGCAACGTACTGCACCTGCTCGGCCCCTACCCCTGGGCGCCGACCACCTCCTGGTGGGCCGTCGCCGCGGGCGCGCTGCTCCTCTTCAGCCCGCCGGGCCGTATCGCGCTCGCGGCGGGCGGCGCCCGGCTGCTGCTGCGCGGACTCGCCCCCGGCCGCTACCCGCGGGGCGGCAGCGTGCACCTGCGGCTGTGGACCGCGGAACGGCTCGCCGAGTTCAGCGGGGCGACCTCGCTCACGGGCACCTGGCTGGAGCGCTACGCACGGGCCCTGGGCGCCAGGATCGGCCCCGACGTCGAGCTGCACTCGCTGCCCCCGGTGACCGGCATGCTCAAGCTCGGCCGGGGCGCGGCCGTCGAGTCCGAGGTGGACCTGTCCGGCTACTGGCTGGACGGCGACCGGCTGGAGATCGGCACGGTCAAGGTGGGCGCCCACGCCGTGGTCGGCACCCGCAGCATGCTCTTCCCGGGCGCGCGGGTCGGCAAGCGCGCCGAGGTCGCCCCCGGTTCGGCCGTCGCCGGACAGGTCCCCACCGGCCAGCGCTGGGCGGGCGCACCCGCCGTCAAGCTCGGCAAGGCCAAACGGAACTGGCCCAAGGACCGCCCGGGCCGCAACACCGGCTGGCGGACCATGTACGGCGCCACCGGCATCGCACTGACCGCCCTGCCGGTCCCCGCGGCCGCGGCCGCACTCCTGATCGGCCACCTGTTCGTCGACCCGGCCGCCGGACCCGCCGCGGCCCTGCGCGGCGCCGCCGCGGCGCTGGTGCCCGCCACCCTCGCCTTCGGGCTCGCCTACGCACTGGTGCTCCTGGTCGCCGTACGCCTGATGAGCCTCGGACTGCGCGAGGGCACCTATCCCACGCACAGCCGCACCGGCTGGCAGGCCTGGACCGTCACCCAGCTGATGGACCGCTCGCGCGAGACCCTCTTCCCGCTCTACGCCGGGCTGGTCACCCCCGTCTGGCTGCGCCTGCTCGGCATGCGGATCGGGCGCCGCGCGGAGGTGTCGACCGTGCTGGCACTGCCCAGCCTGACCACCGTCGGTGAAGGTGCCTTCCTGGCGGACGACACCCTCACCGCGCCGTACGAACTGGGCGGCGGCTGGGTGCGGATCGGCCGCGCGGAGATCGGCCGACGCGCCTTCCTCGGCAACTCCGGGATGACCGCGCCGGGCCGGAGCGTGCCGGACGGCGGACTGGTCGGCGTGCTGTCGGCGACCCCGAAGAAGGCGAAGAAGGGCAGCTCCTATCTGGGACTGCCGCCGGTGAAACTGCCGCGCACCGCCTCGGACGGCGACGGCAGCCGCACCTACGAGCCGCCCGCCCGGCTGCTCTGGGCGCGCGGGCTGGTGGAGCTGTGCAGGATCGTGCCGGTGTTCTGCTCGGCGGGGCTCGCCGTGCTCACCGCCGCCGCGCTGAGCGCGCTCGGCCCCTGGGCCTGGCTGCTGTGCGGGCCGGTGCTGCTGGCCGCCGGACTGGCCGGAGCCGCCGTGTCCGTGGTGGCGAAGTGGCTGCTCGTGGGGCGCCACCGCAGCGGGGAGCACCCCCTGTGGAGCTCCTTCGTCTGGCGCAACGAGCTGGCGGACACCTTCGTCGAGGTCGTGGCCGTGCCCTGGCTGGCCGGGTCGGTGCCGGGCACCCCGCTGATGGTGCTGTGGCTGCGCGCACTCGGCGCCCGGATCGGCCGGGGCACCTGGGTGGAAAGCTACTGGCTGCCGGAGACGGACCTGGTGACGCTGGAGGAGGGGGCCACGGTCAATCGCGGCTGTGTCCTCCAGACCCACCTCTTCCATGACCGGATCTTGCGGACGGATACTGTGATCCTCCGCGCGGGCGCGACGCTGGGCCCTGGCGGAATCGTCCTGCCCGGCAGCACGGTCGGGGCCCGCACCACACTGGGTCCCGCCTCGCTGGTGATGGCGGCGGAGTCGGTGCCCGACGACACCCGCTGGCTGGGCAACCCGATCGAGGCATGGCGTCCCCGGAAGCGAGCGGCGTGACCCGGTAGGGACCGGACGACGGGGCAGCGGCACGACGTACGAGTACAGCGCAGGGAGCAGACGCAGCAGTGAGCGCGCAGCACAAGGTGGAAGCGGACCCGTACTTCCCCGCCAACGGCGACCCCCGCTACCGGGTCAACCGCTACGAGCTGGCGCTCGACTACCGCCCCGGCCCCAACCGGCTCGCCGGGACCGCCCGGCTGGGCGCGATCGCGGGCGGCGCCCCGCTGACCGAGTTCCAGCTCAACCTGGCCGACTTCCGCATCGGCCGGATCCGGGTCGACGGCCGGGCGCCGCACTACACGCACCGCGGCGGACGGCTGCGCATCCGCCCGCCGAAGCCGATCCGGGCGGGCGCCGCCTTCACCGTCGAGGTGCACTGGTCGGGCAACCCCCGGCCGGTCAACAGCCCCTGGGGCGGCATCGGCTGGGAGGAGCTGGAGGACGGGGCGCTGGTGGCGAGCCAGCCGGTCGGCGCGCCGTCCTGGTACCCGTGCAACGACCGCCCGGCGGACAAGGCGTCGTACCAGATAGCGGTCACCACCCCCTCGGCGTACTCGGTGGTGGCCGGTGGACGCCTGCTGACCCGTACCACGAAGGCGTCCACCACCACCTGGGTCTACGAGCAGCCCGCGCCGACCTCCAGCTATCTGGTCGGACTCGCGATCGGCAGGTACCAGACGGTGCTGCTCGGCGACCGGGGCGAGGACGGGGTGCCGCAGTACGCGCACCTCCCGGCCCGGCTGCTCCCGCAGTTCTCCCGTGACTTCGCGCGTCAGCCCGCCATGATGGAGCTGTTCCAGGAGCTGTTCGGCCCCTACCCGTTCGGCGAGTACGCGGTGGTGGTGACCGAGGAGGAACTCGATGTCCCCGTGGAGGCACAGGGGTTGTCGCTGTTCGGCTCCAACCACGTGGACGGCGCCCGGGGTTCGGAGCGGCTGGTGGCGCACGAGCTGGCGCACCAGTGGTTCGGCAACAGCGTGTCCGTCGCCGACTGGCGGCACATCTGGCTCAACGAGGGCTTCGCCAAGTACGCGGAGTGGCTCTGGTCCGAGCGGTCGGGCGGCCCCACCGCCGACCGGCTGGCGGCGGCCGCCCACCGCAAGCTGTCCGCGCTGCCGCAGGACCTGCCCCTGTCGGACCCGGGCCGCAAGCGGATGTTCGACGACCGGCTCTACGAACGCGGCGGCCTGGTGCTGCACGCGCTGCGCTGCGCCATGGGCGAGGAGCCCTTCCACCGGATGCTGCGCGGCTGGGCGGCCGCGCACCGGGGCGGGACCGTGACCACGGCCGTCTTCGCCGCGCATGCGGCACGGTGCGCGGGCCGCTCCCTGGACGACCTGTTCACCGCCTGGGTGCACGAGGCACCCCTGCCCCCGCTCCCGTCCCAGGCGCCCCCGGTGCCGACCCGTCCGTCGTATCCGCCGGGCAACGCGGGATCCGTGTGACCTCCTGAGCGGGCCCGGCGCCCGGGGGAGCGCCGGGACCTCCCCGTCAGCGGCGCAGCGCCTCGAAGGCCTGCCGGGCGCCGATCCCGATCGCGAGGTCGATGTCCGGCGCCAGCCGGGCCCGCCGGTCGGACCGGGTCAGCGCGGCGATCGCGACCCGGTCGCCCGACTCGGCCTCCACCACCGCGATCTCGTGCCGCAGATGGAGAAAGGTCCCCGTCTTCCCGCTGAGCCGCAGGGTGTCCGCGCGCAGTTCGCTCGCCAGCCGCTGGGTGAACACCTGCAACCCCATCATCCGGCGCAGCTCCGCGGTGGCCTCGGGGCAGGCGATCTCGTCCCGCCATACGCGCTCCAGCAGACCGACGAGCGCCGCGGCGGTGCCGGTATTGGCCGAGGCGGGGTCCAGCGTCTCGATGGTGTGCCGCCCCGTGCGGTCGTCGCGGACGGCCAGCTCCAGCGCGAGGGAGAAGTCGTCACCCGCCGCGCCCGCCGCGCACTCGTACATGTGGTTGAGCCGATGCCGCACCCGCAGCTCCGGACACCCCCAGTCCCGCAGACAGGCATCCACCTCCTCGGCGGGCACCAGGTCCAGCAGGGCGTCCGCGGCGGCGTTGTCGCTCACCGAGAGCATCAGGACCAGCAGGTCGCCGACGGCCACGGTGGCCGGATGACGGAAGGCCGCGAGCCCGGTCGCCCCCACACTGCTGGTGGCCGGGTCGACGGTCACCTGCCGGGAGGCGTCGAGGCGGCCCCGCGCGATCCGGTCGAGGACGACCAGGGCGAGGGGGACCTTCACCACCGAGGCGAGCGGCACCGGGGTGTCGATGTCGAAGCCCAGCTGCTCGCCGGTGTCCACACCGCGGGCGAGGAAGGACCCGTGGACCCCGAGGTCCGCCCAGTCCGCGGCGATCCCCTCGGCGACGTCGAGCAGGGCGGAGCCGTCACCGACACAGGCCGGGCGGGGCGCGGGGCGGGCGCTCATCCGTGCGCCGCCAGCCGCGAGAGGGCCTCCGCGTCCGCGGCCGGTGCGGGTGATCCGGCCGCCCCGGAGCGCACGGCACCGATCGCCGCCGCCAGCAGCGTCAGCAGCCAGCCGGGCACGGCCGCCCCGTCCGCCCGGCGCCCGGTCGCGCCCGCGTCGTACCCCCGGTGCAGCGAGGCATCGCCCAGCGGCGCCCAACTCGCCCCATGGCGCCGGGCGAACGGCTCGGTGCACAGCAGCGTCACCCGCCCGGCGAGCGTCTCGGCCAGCGCGGTCGCCACCGGTCCGGCGGCCCGGACCAGACCCTCGGGCAGCCCGGCCCGCGCGGCCGCCCGGCCGATCCGGTCCCGTGCGGAGGGGCCCTGGTCCTCCTCCAGGATGAGCACCGGCAGCGCGGCCCGGCCGCCGCGCCCGCGCCGGGGCCGCAGATCCTCCAGATGGACCGCGCGCGGGCGGGGGCCGGGCACGGCCGGGGCGGGATGCGCCCCGTCCGGCGCGGGGGAGGGCGGCGCGGTCGCCAGACCGAGCGGCACCCGGAACGCGGCGTTCTCCGGCGGAACACGGAGCACCGCACAGCTCAGCGACCCGTCGGCCAGACCCAAAACCCGTTCCTCGGGCGGAAGTTCGCGCACACCGACACTCGTGCCGCGCTCGGCACCGGCCCGGATGACCCGCGCCAGAGCCGCCGGTGCGCAGTCCGCGGGCACGCCGACGGCACAGACCGCCGACCGCCCGGCCGACCGCGCGACATGCCGCAGCCGCTGGGCCCGGTCCAGTACGTCCCGGGCGTACGGCAGCAGCAGCACTCCCAGTTCGGTGGTGGTGACCTGCCGCCGCGAACGGTCGAACAGCGCCCCGCCGAAGTGCTCCTCAAGCGTCTTCACCCGTCGGCTGAGCAGCGGCTGGGCGATCCCCAGCCGGTCCGCGGCGCGCGAGAAGCTCGCCTCGTCCACGGCCGCGACATAGGCGTCGAGATGTGCGAGCAGGTCCATCCTGCATTCATATCAAAAAAGCATGGACCGCTCACAGATCACTCTTGGACATGGGTGCGGCTCTGCTGCTTCGCTGTCCCTGCCGAAGATCACAACTCCGGCAAACCGATCGATCTACCCCTGGGGGACCTGTGACCCGTGCCGACTTCCCGCGCCGACGCGGCCTGCTCAAGGCCGGACTCGCCGCCTCGGCCCTCGCCCTCGCACCCGCCGCCACGGCAGCGGCCGCACCGGCGGCGCCGGGCGCGGACCCGCGTGAGACCGAGGAGCGGCTGCGCGATCTCGAACACCGCTATGCCGCACGCCTCGGCGTGTACGCCCGCAATGTCCGCACCGGACAGGTCGTCGCCCACCGGGCGGGGGAGCGGTTCGCGATGTGCTCGACCTTCAAGGCCGTCGTCTCCGCGGCGGTCCTCCGCGACCACGCGCACTGCGCCCCGCTCGACGCGACGATCCACTATCCGCCGGCCGATGTGCTGCCGAACTCCCCCGTCACCGAGAAGTACGTCGGCACCGGTCTGACGGTGGGCGAGGTGTGCGCGGCCGCGATCCAGTACAGCGACAACACGGCGGGCAATCTGCTGCTGCGCCAGGTCGGCGGCCCGGCCGGGCTCACCCGGTTCTTCCGCTCCCTCGGCGACCCGGTGAGCCGACTCGACCGCTGGGAGCCCGACCTGAACTCCGCGGTGCCCGGCGACCTGCGCGACACCACCACACCGAAGGCCCTGGCCGGAAGCTTCGAGCGGCTCACGGTGGGCCGCGCACTGCCCGACGCGCGACGCGAGCAGCTCGTCACCTGGCTGAAGGGCAACACCACCAGCGCCGAACGGTTCCGCGCGGGACTGCCGCGGAACTGGGTCGTCGGGGACAAGACCGGTACCGGCGACTACGCGTCGGCCAACGACGTCGGCGTGGCCTGGACGACCAGGAAGACCCCCCTGGTGCTGGCCGTGCTGTCGTCGAAGGCGGACAAGGACGCGCCCGTGGACAACGCGCTGATCGCCGACACCGCGAGGCTTCTCGCCCACACCCTCGCCCCGGGCGAGTGACACACGCCGACCGGCAGGGCCCCGGGTTCGGGCCCTGCCGGTCGGCGTGTTCGGATCGCGCGGCCGTCCCGCTGCCGCGCCCGGCTTCAGTCCCGGACGATCCGCGCCGGGTCCAGGACGACGGGCAGCTTGTCCAGGCCCCGGAACGCCGGGAACGGGACCTTGAGCCACTCCGCCTCGTCCGCGGGCGCCACCAGGTCGATGTCCGGGAACCGCTCGAACAGGGTGGTCAGCGCGATCCGCATCTCCATCCTGGCCAGCGGCGCACCGAGGCAGTAGTGCGGGCCGCTGCCGAAGCCCAGATGGGCGCTCTGGATCCCCTGGCGCTTCACATCGAAGGTGTCCGGCTCCGCGAACTTCTCGGGGTCCCGGTTCGCGGAGGCCACCGCGATCTGCACCAGGGCGCCCTTGGGGATCACCGTGTCCCGGATGGTGATGTCCTCGAGAGCGTGCCGGAAGGTGGCGTTCTCCACGGAGCCCTCGTAGCGGATGACCTCCTCGATCGCGTTCGGCAGCAGCGCGGGGTCGGCCAGGACCTCCCGCAACTGCTCGCGATGGGTCAGCAGATTGAAGACGGCGTTGCCGATGAGGTACGCGGTCGTCTTGTGCCCGGCGAAGAGCAGTACCCACAGCGTCGACAGCAACTCGCCGTCGTTCATGGCCCCTTGCTCGTCCTGCGTCCGGATCAGCGCGCCGAGCAGGTCGTCGGTCGCCTCCCGGCGCTTGCGCGCGATGAGGTCGACGAAGTAGTCCCGCAACGCCCCCTCGGCCACCGCCAGCTTTTCCTTGTCCTCCTTGCTGAAGCCCGTACGCGCCACCACCGCGCACCACTTCTGGACGGTCTCCCGGTCCTCGTCGGGAATTCCGACGAGTTCGCAGATCACGATGAGCGGGAGCGGAAAGGCGAACGTCGGCAGCAGATCGACGGGCGCGTCGGTGGTGCAGTTGTCCAGGAGTCCGTCGGTGATCTCCTGAATGCGCGGACGCAGGGACTCGATTCGGCGCGGAGTGAACGCGCTGTTCACGATGCGGCGCAGCCGGGTGTGCTTCGGCGGGTCCGAGAAGAGCATGTTGTCGTCGAGCGCGACGGACGAGTCGCCGAAGATGGTGTGGTACGCGTCGAGCGCCGCGTACATGTCCTTGCTGATCCGCGGGTCGGTCAGCGCGGTCTTGGCGTCGTCGTAGCGGGTGATCAGAAAGGTGTCCACGCCGTGCGGCGGGGAGATCGGACACACCGGCGCCGAGGCGCGCAGCCTGGCGTAGACCGGATACGGGTCGCTGCGGTACGCGGCCGTGCCGCGCGATGCCGCCGCGATCGCCTCCGCGGTGGCGTCCGTGGTGTCCCGTTCGTCGAGCTGAGTCATTCGCACGGCCTTTCTGACGACTCCCGCCCCGGCCACGGGACAGCAGATCCACGAGTTTCGGTCAACCATTCCCCGGTCGCTTCCCGGCCGTAAACGCGCATTCGCCCGACTGGCCACCCGTCCGGCGTCCGGCGGACGTTCCTGCCGCTGTACGAGTGATATTTGCGTATCGCCCGGCACGGCGTGGCAAAAGAACAGGGCGCGAGCCGCGGAATCTTCCGGCCGCCGCGTTCCGGAGATGCTGACCGCAGAGGAGAGCAACGCGATGAAAGATCGCGGGAACGACTATGTGCCCGTTCTGGTCGTCGGGGGATCGCTCGTCGGTCTGTCCGCTTCCGTATTCCTCGGACGCCTGGGCATTCAGCATCGTGTCGTGGAACGCCACGCGGCCACCTCCGCGCATCCGCGCGGCCGGGGCAACAACATGAGGACGATGGAGCTGTTCCGGACCGCGGGGCTCGAACCGGAGATCCGCAAGGCCGCGGCCACCCTGTCGAGGAACCATGGGATCCTCCAGGTGGACACGCTGCACAGCGGCAACCAGCGCTGGCTCTCGGCCCGGATCACGGGCCGCCCGCCGGAGGCCGACGTCTGCTCCACGGTCCGCTGCGCATGCAGCCAGAACGACCTGGAACCGGTGCTCCTCGAGGGCGCCAAGGCTCTCGGCGGGGACATCCGCTTCAGCACCGAACTGCTCTCGTTCACCCAGGACGAGGACGGTGTGCAGGCCGTGGTGCAGGACCGGACCTCCGGTGAGACCCACACGGTGTACGCGGACTACCTGCTTGCCGCCGACGGCCCCCGCAGCCCGGTGCGCCAGCGGCTCGGCATCGAACACTCCGGCTCCGGGGACCTGTTCCACAACATCAGCGTCACCTTCCGCAGCAAGAAGCTGCGCGAGGTCGCGGGCGACCAGCACTTCGTGGTGTGCTACGTCACCGATCCCGCGGGTGAGGGAGTGCTGCTGCCCGTGGACAACGAGGAGCAGTGGGTGTTCCACGTGCCCTGGTTCCCCGAGCGCGGCCAGACCATGGAGTACTTCACCGACGACCGCTGCATCGAGCACATCCGGGCCGCGGCGGGGGTGCGCGACCTGGACGTGGAGATCACGGGCCGGGCCCCCTGGCACGCGGCCGACCGCGTCGCCAACAGCTACGGCGAGGGGCGGGTCTTCCTCATCGGCGACGCGGTGCACGAGATGCCCCCGACCGGCGCCTTCGGCTCCAACACCGGCATCCAGGACGCGCACAACATCGCCTGGAAGATCGCCGCGGTCCTGCGCGGCTGGGCGGGACCCGCGCTGCTGGACAGCTACGAGATCGAGCGCCGCCCGGTCGCCCAGATCACCAGTGCCCGGGCCACCGTGCAGGCGGCCCGCGAGCAGCACCCCGGCTACTCCGCGCGGAACGCCTCGAACGACGCGGCCGACCTGATGGTCACCGCCCTGTGCTACCGCTATGTCTCCGGCGCGGTCGCCGGTGCGTCCACCGACGAGCCCCTCATCCCGGACGTCCTGATCCTGAACGCCGACCCCGGTACCCGGGCGCCGCACCTGTGGGTCGCCCGCGACGGGGAGACGGTGTCCACCATCGACCTGTACGAGCGCTCCTTCGTCCTGCTCTGCGGAAGCCCCGAGTGGCGCGAGGCCGCCCGGGTGGTCGGCCCGGTGCTCAATGTCCCGCTGGACGCCTACACCATCGGCCGGGGCGCCGCCCACGACCTGGACACCGGCGAGGGCCCGGACTGGGCCGCGCTGCACCACACCACCGCGGAAGGCGCCGTCCTCGTACGGCCGGACGGCTTTGTGGCCTGGCGGGCGGACGCCCGGCCCACGGACGCGGCGGAGACGCTCAGCGGCGTCCTCCGCCAGGTCCTCGGGCGCTGAGGAACCCCGCGCCCGAGGGGCGCGACCGCTCCGACGCAATCGCTCCGACGCGACCACAGGAATGGGGCCCGTCCATGACAGCACTGCCCACGGCCACCGGCGCCGCGCCGGTGGCCGGTGCGGACCACGGCACCCCGGCGGCCGACGCCCGCCGGGACCGCGTGGACGTGCACCATCACTACACCGCGCCGGAGTGGATCGACTGGGCGGAGCGGAACGGTGTCGTCCGGCGGGAGAAGCTTCCCCCGTGGACCCGCTGGAGCCTCGACGACGCCCTCGCGCTGATGGACGGGGCGGGCGTCCGCACCAGTGTGCTCACCGTCGCCATGCTGGGGCGCCTCCAGGAGCCGAAGGCGCGCAAGGAGAGCGCGCATGTCGCCCTGCGGGCCGCGGGCGACCTGGTCCGGGAGCACCCCGACCGCTTCGCCTTCTACACCCCCGTCTTCCTGGACAGCCCGGAACTGTCGCTCTGGTCGATCCGCCACGGTCTGGACGAGCTGGGGGCGGTCGGTGTCAGTGCCCGCACCAGCGTGCGGGGCGTGTATCTCGGCCATCCGTCCCAGGACGCGATCCTCGCGGAACTCAACGAGCGCTCGGCGGTGATCAGCACCCACCCCATGGAGGTCCCCGGCGGGGACGCCGATCTGGAAGGCGTGCCGCCGTTCCTGTGCGACTTCCTGATGGACACCACCCGGGCGGCCCTCAGCCTCATCGTCAACGGAACCCTGGACCGCTACCCGAATCTGACCTTCATCCTGCCGCACGGGGGCGGATTCCTGCCCTACATCGCGAGCCGCCTGGAGGTCTTCGGCCACCATCTGTCACCCCCGGTGGAACCGGCCCGGGTGCGCGACTGCCTGCACCGCTTCTACTACGACACCGCGGGGCCCATGTCCCCGTCCGCCACCCCGAGCCTGCTGGCCGCCGTGGGACCCGAGCGGATCCTCTTCGGCAGCGACTGGCCCCCCACCCCCGCCGCCCTGGTCACCGGAGTCACCGCTCCCGCGTTCGACCAGGACCCGGCCCTGGACGGGGAGCAGCGCCGCCGTATCAACCGCGACAACGCCCACCGTCTGCTGCCCGCGCTGGCCGCGGCCGCTACCGGGAGCGTCTGAGACCGTCCGCCGCCGGGCCGTCTTCGGCGCTGCTCACCCGGCGGGCACCTCCGCCCACCGGCAGCTGCCGTCCGGGTGCACCTGCACACCGCACCGCGCCGACAGCAGGCTGACGATCGCCAGGCCCCGGCCGTGCTCGTCCGGGTCCACGGACCGGCCCGGGCCGTCCGCGGGCGCGGCGGCCCCCCTGTCGGTCACCTCCACGCGCACCGTGCCGCATCCGTCCACCAGTACCTGGGTGAGCCGCAGCGTCGCCGGTGGCACGGCGTGCACCAGGGCGTTGGTGAGCAGCTCGGAGACCACCAGGAGCACATTGTCGGCGGCGTCGGCGGGCAGGCCCAGGGTGGTGAGGACGGCGTCCACGCGTCGTCGTACGGCCGAGACGGCTCTGGGGGCGTGCGGCAGTGTGAACACGTATTCGATGCCCGCACGGGGTGCGGCGTCGACCTGCACTGCTGTCATGTGCCCTCCTCTCCGATCGAGCGCGGGGCCCGGAAACACGGCGTCAGCGCACGTTATGGACACATACGCCCGACGTCAATGAAGAGCGGTCGGTAATGCCGAACAGCATGCCGAATAGTGGTAAAGCGGACTATGATCGCTTCATGGCCGGCCCGGTCCAGTCCATAGAACGGGCGGCGGCGATCCTGCGACTGCTCGCCGGCGGCCCAGGACGCCTGGGACTGGGCGAGGTGGCCACCTCGCTGGGACTGGCCAAGGGCACCGCCCACGGCATTCTGCGCACCCTCCAGCACGTGGACTTCGTCGAACAGGACGCGGCCACCGGCAAGTACCAGCTGGGCGCCGCGCTGCTGCACCTCGGCACCAGCTATCTGGACGTCAACGAGCTGCGGTCCCGCTCCATCAACTGGGCCGACGCCCTGGCCGCCCGCAGCGGGGAGGCCGTCCGGCTGGGCACGCCCCTGGAGGGCAGGGTGCTCGTCGTCCACCATGTCTTCCGGCCCGATGACACCCTCCAGACCCTGGACGTGGGGGCGCTGCTGCCGCTGCACGCCTCCTCGCTCGGCAAGGTCCTGCTCGCCTTCGGCGCCGCCCCGGTGGACCCGCTCCTGGAGGCCGGTCTGGAGGCGTACACCCGGCACACCGTGGTGTCGCCCGCCGACCTCAACCGCTCGCTCGCCGAGATCAGGGACCTCGGCTGGGGCTCCGAGGTCCAGGAGATGAGCATGGGCGAGGCCGGTGCCGCCGCGCCGATCCGGGGACAGGGCGGCCTGGTCGTCGGGGCGATCGGCGTGTCGGGGCCGGTCGAGCGGATCTGTGACACCCAGGGGCGGCCCCAGCCCGCTCTGATCACCTTGCTCCGGGAGGCCTCACGGGCGATTTCCCGAGATCTCGGCGCGGCCCGCTGGTAGGTCCCGCACCGCCACGACGCATCGGAAGGCAGGCCCGATCATGGTTGAACGGTATGTGATGTCCATCGATCAGGGCACCACATCCACGCGATGCATCCTGTTCGACCATCGGGGTCGGCTGGTGTCGGTCGCCCAGCGGGAGCACCAGCAGTACTTCCCCCGGCCCGGCTGGGTCGAGCACGACGCCGTGGAGATCTGGCGCAACCTCCGGCGCATCGTGCCGGAGGCGCTGTCGAACGCCGGCGTCGACGCCGGGCAGATCGCCGCCATCGGCATCGCCAACCAGCGGGAGACCACCGTCGTCTGGGACCGGGAGACCGGGGTCCCGCTCGGCCGGGCCATCGTCTGGCAGGACGTCCGCACCGCCCCGACGGTCGAGGGCCTCCGGGACCGGCCGGGGGACGAGTTCTTCGTGGAGCGCTGCGGCCTCCCACCGTCCACGTACTTCTCCGCGCCCCGCATCCGCTGGCTGTTCGACCATGTCGAGGGGCTGGAACGCCGGGCCCGGGACGGCGAGGTGCTCTTCGGCACCATGGAGACCTGGCTGATCTGGAACCTCACCGGCGGAGTGGACGGCGGGCTGCACATCACCGACCCCACCAACGCCAGCCGCACCATGCTCATCAACATCCGCACCCTGACCTGGGACCGGGAGCTGATGGACTTCTTCGGGGTGCCGGAGGCGATGCTCCCGGAGATCCGGTCCTCGGCCGAGATCTACGGCGAGGCCCGTGACCTGCTGCCGGGAGTGCAGATCGCGGCCGCCCTGGGGGACCAGCAGGCGGCCCTGTTCGGACAGACCTGCTTCTCGCCCGGCGAGGCCAAATGCACCTACGGGACCGGCAGCTTCCTGCTGATGAACACCGGAACCGAACTGGTGCGCTCCCGCCATGGACTGCTCACCACCGTCGCCTACAAGATCGGGAACCAGCCCACGGTCTACGCCCTGGAGGGCCCCATCGCGGTCACCGGGTCCCTCGTCCAGTGGTTCCGCGACCGGTTGGGCCTCATCAACAGCGCACCCGAGATAGAGACCCTGGCCCGCACCGTCGAGGACAACGGCGGCTGCTACATCGTGCCCGCCTTCTCCGGCCTGTTCGCACCCCACTGGCGCAGCGACGCCCGCGGTGTCGTCGTCGGCCTCACGTCCTACATCACCAAGGGCCATCTCGCCCGGGCCGTGCTGGAGGCCACCGGCTGGCAGACGCGGGAGGTAGTCGACGCCATGAACGCCGACTCCTCCCTCGCGCTGAAGCAGCTCAAGGTGGACGGGGGCATGACGGCCAACAATCTGCTGATGCAGTTCCTGGCCGATGTGCTGGACGTGCCGGTGGTCCGCCCGATGGTCGCCGAGACGGTCTCGCTCGGCGCCGCCTACGCCGCCGGGCTCGCGGCCACCTACTGGCCGGACCTGGAGGTCCTGCGCCGCAACTGGCACATGGCCGGGAAGTGGGTGCCGGACATGGACCCCGAGCGGCGGGAGTGGGAGTACGAGTGCTGGCAGCGGGCCGTCGAGCGCTCCCTGGGCTGGGTACGGCCCCGCAACCACCAGCTGTGACCCGCCCGGCCGGGCCGCGCGGACGGCCCGGGTGCGCCGTGCCCGCCCGGCCCCACCGGCCCGGTGCCGACGACGCGCCGACGGGCCCGCCCTTGCTCCCGCGGGACACCCGCCCTTGCTCCCGCGGGACAGCGGGCCTCAGTGGGTCGCGACCGGGGCGGGACCAGCGCCGGCCCCGGGAGGGGTCGTCATCAGCTTCGCGAAGGACGCCATGCACGCCGAACAATGGCCCGCCTGCTGCGCGCCCGCCGCGTCCACCGCCTCGGCAAGCCGCTGACCGCACAGGGTCGTTGTGGTCTGCTTGACCATGACGTGCCACACCAGCACGCCGCCGGGCCGCTCCGGGCCCGCACACATCTCATACATGATCGGCTCCTTTGACGGATGCCTCACCCCTTCCAGGAGACCCTGTCCGAGCCGTCCGCGCGGGGCGGAGGGGGCCATTCGGGGGACAGGGCCCCGCATCACCCGGTCGGCGAGCGGAAGTTGACACCTGTGCCGCCGGTACCGGTCGCGGCACGGCCCGGGGTATGCCGACGGACCGCCCTCCTCCCGGAGCAGTCCGGGGGAGAGCGGTCCGCGCAGACACGGGGGAGGCCCCGCGCCGGGGCGCTCAGCGAGCGCGCCGGGAGCCGCTGCGGACCCCCACCATCCGCCAGATCCTGACCTCGCGGACCAGCCCGGGCACCTCACGGGCGAGCAGCGCCAGCGCCACGGCGCCCACCAGCAGCCCCTCGGCGATCAGCACTCGTTTGGCCGTCATCCCCAACTCCTCTCGTCCGACGCGGCCGAGCCCCTCGCGGCCCGGCCGCCGCTGCCGTGTCATCCCGGAGGGAGGTTCGGCATGGTCCTGGTGATCGCGTTGTGCGCCTTCGAGCGGATCCCGGTCGAACGGCGCGCGTCGGCGGTGCCGTCCTTGTGGTGACCGGTCTGCCGCTTGCCCGGCCCCTTGTTGCCCTGGTGCTGTCCGGCGACGTGCTGGGGGGTGTCGGGATGCACCTGCGCCTTGCCCACACGGATCGTTCCCATGGTCTGCTCCTTGCGTCTCCTGCCGGTCACCCCGGCTGCTCGGTCAGCTCCGCGAAGAACTGCTCGACGGCGGGCCACACCCGGCTGCCGCCGGACAGCCCCCGCCACTCCCGGCGGACGAGGGCCACCATCCGGAAGCAGTCGTCCACGGGAGCGATCCAGTGGTGTCGAGCGGAATGGGCGGTATTCACCAATAGTGCCTCCACATCCGCTTCCAGGGTGGCGAGCTGTGGACAGCCGGAGACGACCTCGTCCCAGGCCGCCCGGTCCGGCTCCCAGCGGGTGGCTCCCGCGGGGCTCGGCAGATGCGCGGTCACCGTCTCGTCCGCGTGGCGCACAAAGAAGGCGAGTCCCACCGGGACGCCGAGCCCCTGGGTGTCGACCGGGGGGAGCCGCATCCGGCGCCGCGGCACCAGCCGGTAGTGCCCCCGGCTCGCGGCCGCCTCGACGAAGAGCAGCGAGCAGGGCCGGCAGGCGCACAGCACCGCCTCCGCGCCCGTGTCGAGCAGATGCCGGTGCTCCGGGGGGACCTCGGCGCCGCACAGGTCGCAGAGCTCCGCGTCCGGCCGCCGCTCGGCGGCCGAGCGGATCATCCGGGCCAGCGCACCGGAGGTCATGACCGGCCCCCGGTGGGCGCCGGGCGCACCGTGAGCGACTCCACCGGGACGAAGGCGGGGGCACCCCGCCCCTCGTCCCCGGGCGCCCGTTCGACACCCGTCAGCTCCGGAGCCAGGGCGAGCACGGCCTCGCGGACGGCGTCCTCCAGGGCGGCGGAGGACGTACCGCACCCCTTGGCGGTCACCCGCACCCGGGCCACGCCCGATTCCACCCCGTCCAGTTCGATGTCGCCGCCCCGCTCCCGCACCGCGGGCCGCAGAGCCTCCACGGCCCGTGCGGCACGGCGCTCCGGCGGCTCCGGATGGATGCCGTGGAGCACCAGGAGGTGGCCGATCAGCTCGTCCCCGGCCATCCGCTCCAGGACCGGTCCTTCGGCGCCGTCCAGCACCCGGGCCAGCGCCTCCCCGTAGACCTCGGTGAGTGCCTGGACCGCCTCGATCGCCGCGCCCGTCATCGGGCCGGGAGCGCCCTGGACCTGCTCCAGCAGCCCGTCGAGGCGCGACAGCCGCTCCGCGACCGCCGCGCCGTCGAGCCGTCCTGCCTCAGGCATGTGCCGCCCCGTAGGTGGGGGAGTGCAGCTTGGACAGGGTGTTGCCCTTGCCGAGGTACATATGGACACCGCAGGGCAGACAGGGGTCGAAACTGCGCACCGTGCGCATGATGTCGACGCCCTTGAAGTCCTCCGGGCCGTTCTCCTCGAAGATCGGCTGTCCCTGGACGGCGTCCTCGTACGGGCCGGGGGTGCCGTACATGTCCCGGGGGCTGCCGTTCCAGGGGGTCGGCGGATACGGATGGTAGTTCGCGATCTTCTTGTCCTTGATCACCAGATGGTGGGACAGCACCCCGCGCACTGCCTCGTGGAAGCCGCAGCCGATCCCCTCGTCGGGCACCTCGTAGTTCTCGAAGACCTTGGTCTCACCGGCGCGCACGGCCGTCATCGCCTGCTCCAGGAACTGGAAGGCCATGGCGGCCGCGTAGGCGACGAAGTACGGCCGGGCGCGGTCCCGTTCGAGGGTGTTGCTCCACTTCGGGATCTTCCACTCCAGGGTCATCTCCGGCAGCTTCTCGCTCGTCGGCAGCGAGATCTGCACGCTGTGCCCGGTGGCCTTCACATACGGCGTGTCGACCAGGCCGTTGAGCGCGGTCGACCACAGCCGCGCCAGGGGGCCGCCGCCGGTGTCCAGGGCGAGGTGCTCGCGGGTGTCCTTGTGGTACCAGCGCGGGCTCATCACCCAGCTGTAGTTGCCGTCGAAGTCGCGCTTCTGCGGCATCGGCACCGTCGTCTGGTTCCACGGGTGGCGCATGTCGACCGGATTGCCCAGCGGGTCGCGGGTGACATACGGCTCCTGGTTCGCCCAGTCCTCGTAGTACGAGCTGCCCAGCAGGATCCTGATGCCGAGGTTGATGTCGACGAGGTCGTTGGTGACGAGCTTGCCGTCCACGACGACACCGGGGGTGACATACATCGCCCGGCCCCACTCGCTCATCGTCTCGTAGCGGTAGTCGCACACCGCCGGGTCCTGCCAGGCGCCCCAGCAGCCGAGCATGATGCGGCGGCGGCCCACCTCCTCGTAGCCCGGCAGCGCCTCGTAGAAGAAGTCGAAGATGTCGTCGTTCATCACGACGGCCTTCTTCACGAAGTCCAGGACCCGCAGCAGCCGGGAGAGGTAGTCGGTGAAGACGGTCGGCTGCGGCATCGTGCCGACCCCGCCCGGGTAGAGCGTGGAGGGGTGCACATGGCGCCCCTCCATCAGGCAGAACATCTCCCGGGTGATCCGGCTGACCTTGAGCGCCTCCTTGTAGACCTCGCCCTCGAAGGGGTTGAAGGCGCGCATGATGTCGGCGATGGTCCGGTAGCCGTGGATCCGGCCGTGGGGCGCCTCGGTGCGCTCCGCCCGCGCCAGTACGGCCGGGTTGGTGGACTTGACCATGGCCTCGCAGAAGTCCACGAACACCAGGTTGTCCTGGAAGATGGTGTGGTCGAAGATGTATTCGGCCGCCTCGCCCAGGTTGACGATGGTCTCCGCGAGCGGCGGCGGCTTGACGCCGTAGGCCATCTGCTGGGCGTAGTTGGAGCAGGTGGTGTGGTTGTCGCCGCAGATCCCGCAGATGCGCGAGGTGATGAAGCCCGCGTCGCGCGGGTCCTTGCCCCGCATGAAGACGGAGTAGCCCCGGAAGAGCGACGAAGTGCTGTGGCACTCCACCACCTCCCGGTTGGCGAAGTCGATCTTTGTGTAGATGCCGAGATTGCCGACGATCCGGGTGATCGGATCCCACGACATGTCCACGATCTGCTCAGGCTTACGTTTCGCGCCCGGCGCCTCGGTTGCCGTCATGTCCGAGTCTTCCTCGCTTTCTCGCTCGCCCCCGAGGGGCGCCAGTAGGGGTCGTAACCGCTGGTCAACTCGGCCTTGTCGTGACGCCATCGGGGCTCACGGTTGACGGCGACGTTGGTGATGCCGCGCAGCCGCCGGATCACGGCCCCGTAGGGCCGGATGAGGGCCGACGAGAAGGTGGCGCCCGTCGGCTCGTCCATGAAGGGCATGAACGCGTCCGGGAAGCCGGGCATGGTGCAGCCGATGCACACACCGCCCACGTTCGGGCAGCCGCCCACGCCCGACATCCAGCCGCGCTTGGGCACGTTGCAGTTGACGACCGGGCCCCAGCAGCCCACCTTCACCTGGCACTTGGGCGAGTTGTAGTCCTTGGCGAAGTCGGCCTGCTCGTAGTACGCGGCACGGTCGCAGCCCTCGTGCACCGTCCGGCCGAACAGCCACTGCGGGCGCAGCATGTCGTCCAGCGGGGGCGGCGGGGCCGTCCCGGCCGCGTGGTACAGCAGCCAGGTCAGCGTCTCCATGAAGTTCTCCGGCTGGATGGGGCAGCCCGGCACGTTGACGATCGGCAGTCCGCCCTGCGACCTGTAGTCCCAGCCCAGATAGTCGGCCAGGCCCATGGAGCCCGTGGGGTTGCCCGCCATCGCGTGGATCCCGCCGTAGGTGGCGCAGGTGCCCGCGGCGACGACGGCCCAGGCCCTGGGGGCGAGCCGGTCGAGCCACCAGTTGAGGGTGAGCGGTTCGCCGGTCTCCAGGTCGTTGCCGAAGGACGTCCAGTAGCCGTCGCCCTCGATGATGTTCTGGTTGGGGATCGAGCCCTCGATGACCAGCACGAAGGGCTCCAGCTCGCCGCGCGCCGCGGCCCGGAACGGCGCGAGGAACTCCTCGCCGCCCAGGGTGGGGGAGAGCACCTTGTTGTGCAGATTCACCTTGGGCAGGCCGGGGACGAGTCCGAGGACGACGTCCTCGATCGCCGGCTGGCCGGCCGCGGTCATCGAGATGGTGTCGCCGTCGCAGCTCATGCCCTCCGAGATCCACAGAATGTGCACCTCGTCGAAGCCCGGCTTCTCCCCGGCCGCGGCGGTCTGCCCGCGTGCCTGTGCGGTCCCGCTCTTACGGGTCATGTCCTCGGCCTCCCTTGCAGTCGGTCCAACCGCTCGACCGTCCGGTGGTCATGCGTCAGCAGCGCGAAGGCGGGATCCGCGCCTCCCTCCTGGTCCGGGGCAGCCGTCGGCCCGTCCGGGCGGGGTGTCGCGGTGGAGGGTGCCAGGGAGCGGATGGCGCCGTGCAGCCGGGCCCACACCTCGGGGGGCATCGCCTCCACCCGGTCCAGGATTCCGGCGGCCCGCGGATCGGTGGCGCGTGCCTCCCGCTTCTCCTCGTCCGTGAGCAGCAGCGTCCGCAGGGTCAGGATCTCGTCGATCTCCGCCGCGTCGTGCAGGTCACCGGGGCTCTCCGGGGCCACCTGCGGGTGGTCGGGCAGGATGATCGGCGACGACAGCACCGGACCGTCCGAGCCCTCCGCCCCGGCGAGCACCGGGAAGGTGTGCAGATTGCGGCAGTCGCGTACGGCCTTCGCGACCTCGTCCGGCGGGTCGATGGAGGAGAAGAAGCCCAGCCCCGTCCCACCGATGAAGGTGTGCGCCGCCACCAGGGCATGGCCGAGTGCCTCGTCCCGGGGCGTCCCGGCGGGCGTCGTCCGGCCGGTGTTCTCCGTGAGCACCCGCAGCCGGTACAGGGAACCGGGGCCCGGCAGTTCCTCGGCCCTCAGAGTCGTCCGCGCCTGCACGGGGCGGCGTCGGCGCACCAGGCGCCCCACCCCTCCGGGAAGCTCCTCGACCTCCTCGCCGCCGGGCGCGCCCACCTCGAACTCCCGCTCCGCCGCCAGCAGATCGGCGAGCGGTACGGTCAGCTCCCGCTCCCGCGGCACCGCCTCCTCGAACGCGAGATGGACGTCTCCGCCGGCCTCCAGGGCGTCCACGGGCACATGGCCGCCGTCCTCGGTCCGGCGCTCCACGCCGCGTGCCTGCGTCTGGAGATAGCGCACGCGTACCCGCACCACGGCCCCGGGTGCGGCCCGCAGCACGCACTCGGTCTGCTGCCGCCAGGCCTCCACGGACCCCGAGAGGCCGGGCGCGACCGGGCCGTGCGCCTCGGCCCAGGCGCGCGGCGCCAGGATGCCGAACTGCCAGCGCACCCGGTTCTTCGCCGAGGACCTGCGGTACGGGTAGAGCAGATACCCCTCGTAGAGGACGGCGTCGGCCACCGCGCACGCCGCCTCGAACGCGGAGCGCGAATCGTCCACGTTCCCGGGCTCCCGGTCAGGGTCGCTCACCGCTGCTCCTCACCGACTGAATATCCGTTATGCATTGGTTTACAACGATCACACCTTTCCCTGGGGGAGGCGCGCATTTGGCTGCATTCGGGTGAGGGAGTGTCCGGCACCCCGGCCCGCCGCCCCGACACGGCCCTGACCGGGGGCAGGGCCGTGTCGGGGCGGCCTGGCGGGGTACTGCGGGAGGTGACCCGGCCGTGGGCCCCGGCGTCGACGGACCCGGCACACGGTGGGCGACCCGACGGAGGGCGGCAGCGATGCAGGTGCACGGCGAGGACCCGTCGGAGGGCAGGCCCCGCGTGGGCGACACGGCGGCACGGCTGGCCCAGGACACCGCGCAACTGGTCCGCCACGAGATCCTCGCGGTGCAGGGCGAGCTGAGGGCCGCCCTGCGCCGGATCGGAGCGGGCGGCGCACTGCTGGGCGCCGCCGGGGTGTCCGGGATCCTGGCCCTGTGGTCCGCGCATGAGACGGCCCTGCGCGCCCTGGAGGCGAAGCTGCCGGGCCCGCGCGCACCGGCCGTCCTGGGCTGTGCCTACGCCGCCGGGGCCGTCGCCCTGGGAGCGGCCGCACGGGACCGCGTACGCACCGGCTGCCGAGTACCGCCGGACGCGTTCGACCCGCCCGGCGACGCCACGACCGGAGCCCCGGACGCCGCCGACCGGACCGGGGGTCCCGCGGCCGGGGCCCCGGACGCCGCCGACCGGACCGGCGACCCGCGCCGGGGGCCCGGCGGTCCGGGCCGGTCGCCGCGGGATCCGGGCGGCCGGGGGGTCTAGCGGGTCGGAGGTCTCGCGCCCCGCGCATCCGGGGGGCGGCACATGGTGCGTGGCGCCCGGCACATAGGGTCACCCGTCATGGCGGACGACTGGCGCAAGGACCGGATCGGCAGCGCGCACCGGGGCGGGAATCCCACGGTGATGCGTCGATTGGACGCGGGCTTCGCCGCGATCGGGGACGTGCAGTTCCTGCCGGGGTATGCGGTGCTCCTGGCGGACGACCCGGCGGTGCGATGCCTCTCGGAGCTGCCGCGGGACAGAAGGCTGGCGTTCCTGTCCGACATGGACCGGCTCGGTGAGGCCGTGGAACGCGCCTGCAAGCGACTCGACCCGGCCTTCCGGCGGGTCAATCTGGAGATCCTCGGCAACACCGACGGATTTCTGCACGCCCATGTGTGGCCCCGCTACACCTGGGAGCCCGCGGACCTGGTGGGGCTGCCGGTGTGGCTCTACCCGCGGGAGCGGTGGACCGACGAACGGTATGCGCTGGGTCCGGAACAGGACGCCGTGCGCCACGCCATCGGCGAGGAGTTGGACCGGCTGACCGGCTGACCGGCTGACCGGCTGACCGGCTGACCGGCTGACCGGCCGAGGCGGCCGACCGGCGGGGGGCGAGGCGACCCGGGCGTGGGGCGGGGCGCGGTCGTGGGCCAAGTTGCGGCCGTCGACCGTGCCCCTGCTGTGCCCGGTGCCGGGTCAGCCGATGTGGTAGCTGTCCCCGTAGACCTTCCAGTCCAGCGGCGGGTCCAGGTTCAGATTGCCCTTGCGCAGGAAGACGCGCTGCTCGGTGTCCACCCGGGTGGTGTCGCTGTGGGCCTCCTCCTGCTTCATGGCCCAAACCCGCGCGTCCAGGAAGGAGTTGAGGTACGTCACCTCGGAGCCGCCCTGGGCCGGGGGCTTGGCGGTGCGCAGCGCGCGCTTGCGGATGTTGCGGAAGCTCGTCGGATCGTCGCCGTCGCCGTGCATCACGATGGCGTCGTAGTACGTGAACTGCCCGAGCACGCCGAGGCCGTCGGTCTTGCCCTGCTGGACCGCGGGGTTGAAGTACACCCGGTCGCGCTCGTCGTTCTGCGCCCGCTGGAACGCCGGGTCCTGCGCCGCCTTGCGCCAGTCCCGGGGGAAGTTCGGGTCCAGACCGCTGTGCGAGTCGGTGCCGTTGACCCTGCGCAGGGCGGGCAGGTACCCGGCGAGCACATTGCCGGGCGAGCGGTCGGTGTACAGCTGGACCAGGTCGAGCATGTCGCCGGTGCCGGAACAGAAGCCGATGATGCCCGCGGTGTAGCCGCGGCCGTCACCGATGTCCTCGATGTACTTGTACTGGGCCTTCCAGTCCAGGGAGGAGTTCTCCGCGCTGGAGACCAGCTTCATGGCGATCTCCTTCTTCGCCGGGTCGTCGAGCCCCACGGACCTGGCGGCGGCGGAGACCGCCGAGGCGCGGGGGGAGTCGAGGAGCGGCACGGCCGCCAGGGACGCGCCGAGAAGCGCGAGCACGGTACGGCGGGAAGCGCGGGCCGGGTCCGCCGCGTCGGGGGAGGGGGAGCGGTCTGCCACGAGGACTCCAAGGGGGGTGGGGGTGCGCCGGGTTGCACTGATAGGAAGGTTTCCTATCAGATGTGGGGAGCCCTGGATACCCGTACGGCAGGACCTTCACGGAGTGGAACGGGCCTCAGGGCAGCGGCTGTTCGGCCCAGATGACCTTGCCCGGCGGCGCATAGCGGGTCCCCCAGCGCTCGGCCAGCTGCGCCACCAGGAACAGTCCGCGGCCGCCCTCGTCCGTCATGGCCGCATAGCGCAGATGGGGCGAGGTATTGCTGCCGTCGTACACCTCACAGATCAGACTGTGGTCCCGCATCATGCGCAGATTCACCGGCGTACCGCCGTGCCGGATCGCATTGGTGACCAGCTCGCTGACGATCAGCTCCGTGGTGAACGTCAGCTCCTCAAGACCCCACTCCGCCAGCTGCCGGGTCGCCGACGCCCGTATCCCGCCGACGGCCGCCGGATCCACCGGCACCTCCCACTCGGCGACCTGGTCGGACCGCAGGGCCCGGGTGCGTGCGACGATCAGGGCGATGTCGTCCCCCGGCCGGGGCGCCAGCCGGGCGTCCACCACGGCCCGGCAGGTGTCCTCGGGCGACGGCCCCGCCTCCGTCAGCGCGGCGCCCAGCAGCTCCAGCCCTGCGTCGATGTCCCGGTCGCGGTCCTCGACCAGACCGTCCGTGTAGAGGACGAGCCTGCTGCCCTCCGCGAGCTCCAGGTCGGCCTCCTCGAACGGCAGCCCGCCGAGCCCCAGCGGGGGACCGGCCGGGACCTCGGTGAACTCGACCCGGCCGTCGGGCCGGATGAGGGCCGGGGGCGGATGGCCCGCGCGCGCCAGGGTGCAGTGCCGCGAGACCGGGTCGTAGATCGCGTACAGGCAGGTGGCGCCCGTGACGGGGGCGTTGGCGTCCTCGGCCGTCTCGTCCTGGTCGATCCGGGCCACCAGCTCGTCCAGCAGCGAGAGGATGTCACCCGGCGGTAGATCGAGCGCCGAGAAGTTGTGGACCGCCGTACGCAGCCGCCCCATCGTCGCCGCCGCGTGCAGACCGTGGCCCACCACATCGCCCACCACCAGCGCCACCCGCGCCCCGGACAGCGGCAGGACGTCGAACCAGTCGCCGCCCACCCCCGCCTGCGCCGGAAGATAGCGGTAGGCCACGTCCAGGGCGCCCTGTTCGGGCAGCCGCTGTGGCAGCAGACTGCGCTGGAGCGTCACCGCCATGTTGTGCTCACGCGTGTACCGGCGCGCGTTGTCGATGGCCACCGCGGCACGGGCCACCAGCTCCTCGGCGAGCGCCACGTCCTCACTGTCGAACGGCTCCGGCTTCTCGGAACGCCAGAAGTTGACCAGGCCCAGAATGAGCGAGCCCGCCATCAGCGGCGCGGTGATCAGCGAGTGGATGCCGTACGCCACCACCGCCGTGGTGCGCTCGATGTCCTGCACGAGCCATCCCGGCGCCTCCCCCAGCCGGGGCTCCAGCAGGGCCTTGCCGCTGCCGAGGCTGTGCGCCTGCGGAGAGGACGCCACGAACTGGATCCGCTCGCCCACCGGGTAGAGCGGGGCGGTGTCGCGGATCCCGGCGGAGGCCGAGCGGCACAGGTCGGTCCCGGCCTCCGGCTCCTCGCCGTCCAGCACCGCGCTGAACAGATCGACGGTGACATAGTCGGCGAACCGGGGGACGGCCAGCTCCGCCAGCTCCTCGGCGGTGCGCCGCACGCTCAGGCTGGTCCCGACGGCCGCGCCCGCGTCGTAGAGCAGGCTGAGGCGCTGGCGCGCCATCTCGGCCCGGCCGGACAGGGCGCGCAGCTCCGTGGAGTCGCGCAGGGTGGCCACGCTCCCGGGCGGGCCGCCCCCCTGGTCCGTGGGCCGCTGGTTGATGGCCAGCAGCCGGCCCCCGACCGGCTGCATCTCGTCGGTCGCGGTCCGCCCGGAGGCCAGCAGCTCCGCGGTGTCGGGCGGCAGGCCGAGGCCGGTCACCTGCCGTCCCTCGGCGTCCCCGGGAAGGTCGAGCAGACGGCGTGCCTCGTCGTTGCTCAGCAGCAGTTTTCCGTCGCCGTCCAGGATGATCACGCCCTCGCGGACCGAGTGCAGCACCGCGTCGTGGTGCTCGTACATCCGGGCCATCTCACGCGGCCCCAGACCGCGGGTCTGGCGCAGCAGCCGCCGGGTGACCAGCCCGGTGCCCACCGTCGCCACGGCGAGCCCCCCGGCCGCGGAGGCCAGCACCAGCGGCAGCTGCCGGTTCGCCTCGGCGCTGACGCGTTCCGTGGTGACCCCGGCGGAGACCAGGCCCACCACCCTGCCGTCGACGGTGGTGACCGGGACGATGGCCTGCACCATCCGGCCGAGTGTGCCGTCGACCTCCTCGGTCACGGGCGTCCCGGTCATCGCGGGCTGGAGATTGCCGATGAACTGCTTGCCGATCAGGTCCGGGTCGGGATGGGTGTAGCGGACCCCCTGATTGCTCAGGACGACGATGAAGTCGACGCTCGCCGAGACCCGGGTGGCCTCGGCGGCGGGTTGCAGCACGGCCGTCGGATCCGGGCTGCTCAGCGCCTCCCGGGTGCCCGGCGCGTCCGCGAATGCCTCGGCGACGGCGAGGGAACGGTTGCGGGCCTCCTGCGTGGTGTCATGCCGCACCTGGAGCAGCAGCGCCGTCACCGCGGTCAGTACCAGCAGCAGCACGATGGCCGCTTGCAGCAGGAACACCTGTCCGGCGACGCTGCGGCCGGTCACCGCCGACCGCAGCGCCGCGAGGGCGCCCGGGTGTGGTCCCTCCGCCTCCCGGCGGTGCGCCGGAGGCGGGGCCCCCGGCAGTTCCGGGGACGGCACCAGGTCGGCACGGCGCTGCGCACCCGGTGCGCGCGGGCCACACGGACGACGGGACGACCGGAGACCGGTTCGGCCCAGAAGTCGGACCATGTGCCCTGTTTACACTGCCTGGCGGCGGAGGGCGACACGCGTCACACACGGTGATCGAGCGCTCCCCGGTGTGCGAAGCGGGGAGGGGCCGCGGCCGTCTCCGGACGCGTGCTCCGCCCTGCCGCGGGAGGCGGAGCGCGGGCCGATCTGACAATTCCCGTCTGGCCCACGACGCCATGCACGCACTCTCGCCGCAGGCCCGCCCTCCGGGCGACGACGCGAACTGTCAGACCGGCCCTCGCCGGGGGAGACGCGCCGTCCCCCGCCTCCGGGTGGCGTTGCCACGCCCACTTTCGGGCGACTTCGGCGCCAGTCTGCGCCTCCCCCGAGCGACCGTGTCCGACGATCGCAGTCGGGCGGGCACCACCGCCCGCACCGTCCGCCGGGAGTCCGCCGTGCACATCCTGCTCGTGGCCACCGCGTTCAACAGCCTCGCCCAGCGTGTGCACGCGGAGCTGCGCGACCGGGGCCACACGGTGGCGGTGGAACTGGCCCTGCCGGACGTCCCGCCGGTGGACCGCCTGCGGCGGCACACGCCCGACCTGGTCCTCGCACCGGTGCTCGACACCGAGATCCCCGAAGACGTACGGGTCGCCTTCCCGTGCCTCGTCGTCCATCCGTGCCCGGTCGGCGAGCGCGGACCCGCCGCCCTGGACCGGGCGGTCCTCGCGGGTGCCACCCGGTGGGGCGTGACGGTTCTCCAGGCGCTGGAGGGCACGGACAGGGACGCGGGCCCCGTGTGGTCGGCCGTCGCCTGCCCGGTGCCGCCGGTGTCCAGGAGCGACCTGTACCGGGGGGAGATCGCCGACGCGGCCCTGGCGGCCGTGCTGCTGTCCGTGGAGCGCTTCGCCTCCGGGGACTGGATCCCGCTCGAACAGGGCGCGGCACAGAGCCGTCCGCCCCTGGATTCGAGCGACCGCCGGATCGACTGGGCCGCCGATCCGACCGAGACCGTCGTCCGCAAGCTGCGCGCCTGCGACTCCCGGCCCGGCGTTCCCGACGTACTCCTCGGCGAGGAGTGGTATCTGCACGGCGGGCACCCCGGGGAGGGCCTGCGCGGCGCTCCCGGGGAACTGCTCGCCACCAGGGCCGGGGCGGTCTGCCGGGCGACCGCGGACGGCGCCGTGTGGATTCCCGAACTGCGCCGACGGCGCCCGCCGGGGCAGCCGCTCCCGGTCCGGCTCCCGGCCGTACGGGCCCTCGGCGACCGACTGCCCCCGCTGCCCGAGCTGACCGTGGCCCCGGACGCCGCGGGGTCCGACTGGCGGGACATCGGGTACCGGGAGGAGCAGGGCGTCGGTTTTCTCTCCTTCGCCTTCCCGGCCGGAGCGATGAGCACCGACCAGTGCCGACGGCTGCTCGCCGCCTACCGGACCGCCCGGACGCGCCCCACCTCCGTCCTGGTGCTGGGCGGCCGACGGGACTTCTTCTCCAACGGCATCCATCTGGGCGTGATCGAGGCCGCCGACGACCCCGCCGCCGAGGCCTGGGCGAACGTCAACGCCCTCGACGACCTGGCCGAGGCGGTCCTGACCACCACGGACCGCCTGGTGGTCGCCGCGCTCTGCGGCAATGCCGCGGCGGGCGGTGCGATGCTCGCCCTCGCGGCCGACGAGGTCTGGTGCCGGTCCGGTTCCGTCCTCAACCCGCACCACCGGCTGATGGGTCTGTGCTGCTCCGCGTACGGCAGCAGCACGCTGCCCCGCCGGGCCGGTGCCGGGGCGGCGGACCGGCTGCTGCGGGAGGCCCTGCCGGTGAGCGCCGCGCGGGCCCTGGACCTCGGACTCGTCGACCGGATCGTGGAGTGCGGGCCGCAGGAGTTCGCGGCGGAGACCGCGCGGCTGGCGGCCCGGCTGGCGCGACAGCCGGGGACACGGGCCCGGATCGCGGCCAAGAAGGCGGAGCTGGAGGCCCGGGAGACCAGGGAGCCGCTGGCCGCCGTCAGGGAACGGGAGCTGGCCGGGTTCCACCGGATCATCCACGACCCGGACGCCCCCCACCACGCACTGCGCCGCGCCTTCGTCCGCAAGGAGAGGCCCGCCTGCACACCGCCGCACCTTGCTGTCACGGCCGCCCGGACGGCGCCGGTACCGGCACGTCCCGAGGCGGCCGCGACGATCACCGAGGCAACAACTGTGTCGGTCACCGAGGCCGCTCCGACGGTCACCGAGGCCACTGTGTCGGTCGCCGAGGCCACCACGACGACCGTCGAGCCCCCCGCGACCGGCACAACGGCTGCCGAGGTGACCGTGACTGCCGTCGAGAGCACCACCACGACCCCCGAGGTGACCGTGACGGCCGCCAAGAGCACCGTGACGGCCGCCGAGACCACCTCCACGCCCCCTGAGGCCACCGCCGTGGCCACCGAAGCTCCCACGACCGACACCTGACGACCGACCACCGCCCGCGTGCCGCCCTCCGCGGTCCGCCGACGCCCGAAAGGACCGCTCCGTGAGCGTCACCGTGTTCGCCCCGGAGACGGAGGCACGCTTCGCCCGCGCCCGGTGCGTGGCCGACGCCGTCCTCTTCGAGGGCTGCGCGCTCCACCCCTACCGCCGCCCCGC
The DNA here is from genome assembly GCF_044548405.1 of Streptomyces sp. NPDC052040. Lineage (NCBI taxonomy): Bacteria > Bacillati > Actinomycetota > Actinomycetes > Kitasatosporales > Streptomycetaceae > Streptomyces > Streptomyces sp. NPDC052040. The sequence goes on from NZ_JBIUBV010000001.1 coordinate 1,409,591, forward strand.
CGCCGAGCACCCGCTGCGCCGACAGGTGGGCCTGCTCGTACCGCCCGGCCGCAGCACCCGCGGCGAGGAGGAGTACGACTTCCAGCACACCGAATGCCTCATGGAACCCGGGCCGGACGCCACCCTCGCGGTCGAACTGCGCTTTCTGCGCGCCCGCCGCCGGACGGTGCTGCGGGCCCACGCCGACGGCACCTTCACCGCCGTACCCGAACTCCGGCTCGGGGACCGGGTCCTCGCCGCCCGGGACGAGGGAACCGTGGAACGCGTCGAGGCGCTCGCCACCGTTGCCGAGCTCGTCGAGGGCGACGGAGTCACCGTGGACTTCGCCCGCCCGGCGGTGCAGGACAGCGAACCGGTGCTCGACGAGGACGGGCGCGGTGCGGGCATGCTGGTGCGCCGGTGCGAGGAGATCCACGGCACCCTGCGGCTGTCGGCCCGGCGGCTCGACGGCCCCTTCCGCCTCATGCGGCTGACCGCCGTCGTCGAGAACACCAGCCGCTGGGCCCCCGCGGACGAGGAGGCCGCCGGGCGGAGCCCGGTCCTGGCCCGCTCGCTGGTGGCCACCCATCTGCTGCTGGGGCTCAGTGACGGGTCGTTCCTGTCGATGACGGATGCCCCCGAATGGGCGCGGGACGCGATCGCCTCCTGCCGCAATCTGCACACCTGGCCCGTTCTCGCCGGGGCGGACGGACGGGCCGACGTGGTGCTGTCCTCGCCGGTCATCCTCGGCGACCACCCGGCCGTCACCCCGGAGCCTCCCGGCACCCCGTACCCGCTCGTGGCGGCCGACGGCGCCCTCACCCCGGACGGTGTCCGCGCCGCGACGGGGGCCGCTCCCGCCGAGGGCTTCCCCGACGAGTACGGCATCGCACAGCCGGGCGGCGGTCCGGAGCCGACCGGCGGCCCCGCCCCCGGCCCGCTTCCCGACCAGGTCCTCGTGGCCGGGCGGCCGGTGCGCGCCGGAAGCCGGGTGCGGCTCCACCCCGGGCTGCGGCGCACCGACGCGCAGGACCTGTTCCTGCGCGGCCGTACCGCGACCGTCGAGTCCGTGCTGCACGACGTGGACGGCTCGGTGCATCTCGCGGTCACCGTCGAGGACGACCCGGGCGCCGACATCCGACGGGCACAGGGGAGCTTCCTCTACTTCCGGACCGACGAGGTGGCACCGCTGGAGGACGAGTCATGAGCACCGGCAGTGGCGACGACAAGGTCCTGGTGGCCGGGATCGGAAACATCTTCCTCGGGGACGACGGCTTCGGCGTGGAGACCGTGCGTGTGCTGAGCGGCCGTCAACTACCCGGCCAGGTCGAGGTATTGGACATCGGGGTGCGCGGGGTGCACCTCGCCTACCAGGTCCTCGACGGCTACGGGACGCTGGTGCTGGTGGACGCCACCGCGCGCGGCGGGGAGCCGGGCACACTGTATGTGATCGAGCACGAGGAACACGCGGTGCAGGGCGCGGAACCCGTGCCGATGGACGGCCACCGGATGACCCCCGACGCCGTCCTCGCCCTGCTGGGCACGCTCAGCGCCGGTACGGGCGGACAGGTGCCGCGGCGCATCCTGGTGGTGGGGTGCGAGCCCGCCTCCGTGGAGGAACGCCTCGGCCTCAGCCCGGCGGTGGCGGAGGCGGTGCCCCGGGCCGTCCGACTGATCGAAGAGCTGCTGGACCCCGGGACCACGGTCGGCCCTGGTCTCCGCTCCCTCGCCCCGGGCGCCCCGGCGGCGACCGGCGGTGCGACGGAGGACGCCGCCCGCTGACCCGGACGTCCCGCGGCCCGGCGGCCACCCCGGCCGACCGGTCCGCCCAGGGGTGCGGCGAACGGCGTACCCGGGCCGGTGGCCCCGGCGTGCCGGTCCGCCGCTCGGTGGGCCCTCACCTCTAATGGACGTCGGCCGGACGTCGGCGGACCGCGTACGCCCCGTCCCAGGGGGCCGCTCCCCGGCCTCCCGCCCGGGACGGACGGAGACCCATGCACGAGATGTCCATCGCGCTGGCGGTGATCGGCCAGGTACAGGAGGCGGCCGAGCGGGCCGGTGACGTCACGGCCGTGCACGAGGTCCGGCTCCAGGTGGGCGAGCTGGCCGGTGTCGTCCCCGACGCCCTGTCCTTCTCCTTCGAACTGGCCTGCGCCGGGACCTTCCTCGAAGGAGCCGAACTGGTCACCGAGTTCGTGCCCGGGCGGGCCCGCTGCACGCCCTGCGCGCACGAATGGGCCGTCGGCATGCCGCCGCTGCTGAGCTGCCCGCGCTGCGACACGGGCAGCACCGACCTGCTGTCCGGCCGTGAACTCCAGATCGTCGGCGTGCGCTGGGAGGACGGTCGCACGCCCCGAGCCGCCCGAGAACCGACGCCCGAGGAGTGCTGAACCATGTGCCGTGAGGTCGACCTGCACCAAGCCGTGCTCGCCAAGAACGACCGGGCCGCGCACACCCTGCGCACCCAGCTCGCGGCCCGCGGCACCACCGTCGTCAACCTGCTCTCCAGCCCCGGCAGCGGCAAGACCGCCCTGCTGGAGGGCGAACTGATCGAGGCCCGGGACCGCGCGGTGCCGGTCGCGGCGCTCACGGCGGACCTCGCCACCGAGAACGACGCGACCCGGCTCGCCCGGTCGGGAGTCCCGGTCAAGCAGGTCCTCACCGACGGGCTGTGCCATCTGGAGGCGGGGATGCTGGCCGGTCATCTGGCCGGGTGGCTGCCCACGCCGGTACGGCTGCTGTTCGTGGAGAACGTCGGCAATCTGGTCTGCCCGGCCTCCTACGACCTCGGGGAGACCCTGCGGGTGGTGCTCGCCTCGGTGACCGAGGGCGAGGACAAGCCCCTGAAGTACCCCACCGCCTTCGGGCTCGCCCAGCTGGTCGTGGTCACCAAGACGGACATCGCGGACGCGGTCGACTTCGACGAGGCGACGTTCCGCGCGAACGTGGAACGGGTCAACCCCGGTGTGGAGGTGCTGCTCACCTCGGCCCGCCACGGCGTGGGGACCGGGCTGCTGCTCGACCGGGCCCTGGCGGCCGCGGACGGCGCCCCGGTGCACGTACCCGTCATGGCCCGCGCACCGCACCCGCACACCCATGACCACACCGACCACACCCACGGGGCCCACGATCACCCCCATGGGGACCATGACCACGCCCATGGGCCCCATGACCATCCCCTTGGGGACCATGGCCACGAGCACACCGGCGCCACCGCCGCCATGGCGTGGCCCCACTCGTGATCGGACCCGCCCCGGCGGCCGGTGCGGTCCGCACCGCGCGGCGTCGGCAGATCACCGTCCAGGGCGTGGTGCAGGGCGTCGGCTTCCGGCCGTATGTGCATGCCCTCGCCACCGCCCTGGAACTGTCCGGGCAGGTGACCAACACCCCGGAAGGCGTCGTCGTCGAGATCGAGGGCGACCCGGCGGCCGTCGCCCGGTTCTGCGACCGCCTCGCGCCGGAAGCGCCGCCGCTCGCCCGCGTGGACCACCTGTCCCTGCGGGAGTTGCCCGTCACGGGCGGCAGCGGCTTCGCCATCCGGGCCTCCCGGGGCGACGGTCCCGCCCGCACCCTGATCCCGGCGGACACCGCGACCTGCGCCGCCTGCCTCGGCGAGCTGTCCGACCCCCGCGACCGCCGCCACCGCCACCCGTTCCTCACCTGCACGCACTGCGGCCCCCGGTTCACCATCGTCACCGGCCTGCCCTACGACCGGGACCAGACCACCATGGCCGGTTTCCCGATGTGCGCCGACTGCGCCCGGGAGTACGCCGATCCGACCGACCGCCGCTTCCACGCCCAGCCCATCGCCTGCCCGGCCTGCGGGCCGCGGCTGCGGCTGCTGCTGCCCCGGGCGGACGGCGACGGCCCGCAGCACCGCGCTCCAGGACTGCCGACGGACGGCTCCCCGGCCACGGAGGCGCAGGGGGACCCGATCGCCGGGGCCCGGCGTCTCCTCGCGGCCGGAGCGGTCGTGGCCGTGAAGGGCCTGGGTGGCTATCACCTCGCCTGCGACGCCACCGACCCCGCCGCCGTCGACCGGCTGCGCCGCGGCAAGGGCCGGGAGGACAAGCCGTTCGCGCTGATGGCCGCGGGCATCGAGGACATCGAACACCTCGTTTGGCTCGGGCCCGAGGAGCGCGCCCTGCTCACCGGCGCCGCCCGCCCCGTCGTGCTGCTGCGCCGCCGCACCGACGGCCCCGCCGCGCCCGGCGCCCCCCACCCCGCCGACGGTGTCGCGCCCGGCAGCCCGGACTACGGCGTCATGCTGCCGTACACCCCCGTGCACCGGCTGCTGTTCGGCCTCCCCGGCGACCCCGAGGGGCCGCGGCTGCTCGTCATGACCAGCGGCAATGTCTCCGGCGAACCCATCGTCACCGACGACGCGGAGGCGCTTCGGCGCCTGGCACCCCTCGCCGACGCCTGGCTCACGCACGACCGGACCGTCCAGGTGCCCTGCGACGACTCCGTGGTGCGGGTGTGCGACGGACAGCCGCTGCTGGTGCGCCGCGCCCGGGGGTACGCGCCGCTGCCGCTTCCCCTCCCGGTCGAGGTGCGCCCGGCCCTGGCCGTGGGCGGCGATCTGAAGAACGCGTTCTGCCTGGGCGCCGGCCGGCTCGCCTGGCTCTCCGCCCATGTCGGCGACATGGACGACTTCGCCACCCAGCAGGCCTTCGAACGCGCCGTGGCGCACCTGGAGTCCCTCACCCCGGTGCGGCCGCGGCTGCTGGCCGCCGACCGGCACCCCGGCTACCGCTCCGCCGGATGGGCCGCCCGCCACGCGGCGGGCCGACCCCTGGTGCGGGTGCAGCACCACCACGCCCATGTCGCCGCCGCGATGGCCGAGCACGGGCTCGACGGCTCCGCCCCGGTGCTCGGTGTCGCCTTCGACGGCACCGGCTACGGCGACGACGGGGCCGTCTGGGGCGGGGAGTTCCTGCTCGCCGACTACGACGGCTTCGTCCGGTTCGGGCATCTGGCGTACGCACCGCTGCCCGGGGGAGACGCCGCCGTGCAGCGCCCGTACCGGATGGCGCTCGCGCAGCTGCGCCGGGCCGGAATCGGCCGGACCGCGGACCTGCCCTGCGCGAAGGCCTGTCCGGAGGACGAACGGCGCGTACTGGAAAGGCAGTTGGAGCGGAACTTCAACTGTGTGCCCACCTCCAGCATGGGCCGGCTCTTCGACGCGGTCTCGTCCCTCTCCGGAGTCTGCCACCGGTCGCGGTACGAGGCCCAGGCCGCCGTCGAGCTGGAGGCCGCCGCGCTGCGGGCACCCGCCGGGGACAGCGCGGCCTACGCCTTCGCCGTCGGACCCGCGCGGCCGGACGGGAGCCCGCTCACCGCCGACCCGGCGCCGGTGATCGCGGCGATCGTCGACGATCTGCGCGCGGGCACCCCGGCGGACCTGGTCGCGGCCCGCTTCCACCGGTCCGTCGCCGCCCTGGTGCACCGGATGTGCGTCCGGGCCCGGGAGCGGCACGGAGTGGGCACGGTCGCCCTCACCGGCGGGGTGTTCCTCAACTCCCTTCTTTCCTCGGCCTGTGCCCGGGCCCTGGGTGCGGACGGCTTCACCGTGCTGCGCCACCGCCTGGTCCCCCCGGGCGACGGCGGTCTGGCCCTCGGCCAGCTCGTGGTGGCCGCCCGCACGGCCCGGCACACCGGGCCCCCCGACTGACCCACCGGACGTCCGGCACCGCCGGGCGACGCACCGTCCACAGCGAGGAGAGGACCATGTGCCTGGCGGTACCCGGCAGAGTGCTGGACATCGAGGAACGCGACGGCACCCGGATGGCGAACGTCGACTTCGGCGGCGTCGTCAAGGAGGTGTGCCTGGAGTATCTGCCCGACATCCAGATCGGCGAGTACGCCGTCGTCCATGTCGGCTTCGCCCTCCAGCGCCTCGACGAGGAGTCGGCCAAGCAGACGCTCGAACTATTCGAAACCCTGGGAATGTTGCAGGAGGAGTTCGGCGATCCCTGGGAAGCGGCGGCACTGGCGGACGGATCCCTGCCGTCCGGACCCGAGGAGGCGCGGCAGTGAAGTACATCGACGAATTCCAGGACCCGGACCTGGCCCGCCGGCTCCTCGACGAGATCCACGCCACCGTGACCCGGCCCTGGGCGCTGATGGAGGTCTGCGGCGGCCAGACCCACTCCATCATCCGCCATGGCATCGACCAGCTGCTGCCCGAGGAGGTGGAGCTGATCCACGGCCCGGGCTGCCCCGTGTGCGTGACCCCGCTGGAGGTCATCGACAAGGCGCTGGAGATCGCCTCCCGGCCGGGCGTGGTCTTCTGCTCCTTCGGCGACATGCTGCGGGTGCCCGGCACCGGGCGGGACCTGTTCCAGGTGCGGGGCGAGGGCGGCGACGTACGAGTCGTGTACTCCCCGCTCGACGCCCTGCGGATCGCCCGGGAGAACCCGGACCGCGAGGTGGTGTTCTTCGGCATCGGCTTCGAAACCACCGCGCCCCCCAATGCCATGACGGTCCATCAGGCCCGCAGGCTCGGCATCCGGAACTTCAGCATGCTGGTGTCCCATGTGCGGGTGCCACCCGCGATCGAAGCGATCATGCAGTCGCCGAGCTGCCGCGTCCAGGGCTTCCTGGCCGCGGGGCATGTGTGCAGTGTGATGGGTGTGGACGAGTACCCGGAGCTGGCGGAGCGCTTCCGGGTCCCGATCGTGGTCACCGGCTTCGAACCCCTGGACATCCTCGAAGGGGTGCGCCGGACCGTCGCCCAGCTCGAACGGGGCGAGCACCGGGTCGACAACGCCTATCCGCGCGCCGTGCGGTCCGAGGGCAACCCGGCCGCCAGGGCCATGCTGGAGGACGTCTTCGAGGTCACCGACCGCGCCTGGCGCGGCATCGGCGTGATCCCCGGCAGCGGCTGGCGGCTGTCCCCCACGTACCGCGACCACGACGCCGAGCACCGCTTCTCGGTGACCGGCATCAGCACCCGCGAGCCCGCCGAGTGCCGCAGCGGAGAGGTCCTCCAGGGCCTGGTCAAGCCGCACGAGTGCGAGGCCTTCGGAACCCTGTGCACCCCGCGCACCCCGCTCGGAGCCACCATGGTCTCCAGCGAGGGCGCCTGCGCCGCGTACTACCTCTACCGGCGCCTGGATCTGACCCCCGCGTCCCGGGAGGCGACCCCCGTTGTCTGACGTCAGCGATCTGCATCTGCCGCCGGTGGACCCGGCGGCCTGGAACTGCCCCGCCCCGCTGCGGGACCAGTCCCGCATCGTGATGGGCCACGGCGGAGGCGGCGCCCTCTCCGCGGAACTGGTCCGGGACGTCTTCGCGCCCGCCTTCGGCGGTGACGCCCTGGCACAGCTCGGCGATGCCGCGGCGCTGTCCCTCGGGGGGGTGCGGCTGGCGTTCTCCACCGACTCCTTCGTGGTGCGGCCGCTGTTCTTCCCCGGCGGCAGCATCGGCGACCTCGCGGTCAACGGCACCGTCAACGACCTCGCCATGAGCGGCGCCCGGGCCGCGTATCTCTCCTGCGGATTCATCCTGGAGGAGGGCGTCGGGCTGGACACGGTCGCCCGGGTCGCCGACGCACTCGGCGCGGCGGCGCGGGCCGCCGGGGTCGAGGTGGCGACGGGCGACACCAAAGTGGTGGAGGCGGGCCACGGCGACGGCGTCTACATCAACACGGCCGGTATCGGGCTGATCCCGGCGGGCGTGGACCTGCGGCCGCAGCGCGTGGTCCCCGGCGACGTGGTGATCGTCAGCGGTCCGATCGGGGTCCACGGCGTGGCCATCATGAGCGTCCGTGAGGGCCTGGAGTTCGGTGTCGGCATCGAGAGCGACTGCGCCGCCCTCGGCGGCCTGGTCGACACCATGCTCGCCGTCACCCCCGACCTGCATGTGCTGCGGGACCCCACCCGGGGCGGCCTGGGGGCCGCGCTGAACGAGATCGCGGCCGCCTCGGGCACCGGTGTCGTCGTCACCGAGCGCGCGATCCCGGTCCCGCCCGCCGTCGCCAACGCCTGCGCCGTCCTGGGGCTCGACCCGATGTACGTCGCCAACGAGGGCAAGCTGGTGGCCTTTGTGCCGCGGCAGCACGCCGACGCCGTCCTGGACGCCATGCGGGCGCATCCGCTGGGCGCCGGGGCCGGGATCATCGGCGAGACGGTCGCGGACCACCCCGGCATGGTCGTGGCGCGCACCGGCCTCGGCGGCACCCGGGTGGTCGACCTGCCCATCGGGGAGCAACTGCCCAGGATCTGCTGACCCCCGCCGCCCGGGCACCGCACCCCGCGGGCCGTGCCCGGGCCCCGGGTTTGAACAGGATCCGTCGTCCCCGCGTACTCGACGGTGTGACCTCGGGGAGTCCGTCGCCGCCGCCCCTGGCGGCGCCGGGCCGCGAGGCGGACTTCCGCTCGGGGGACGGGCCGTGCCGCGGACCACCGCGCAGCGGCCCCGGCCGGGCCCGAGGACGACACGAGGGAGGTGGGCGGGTGAAGACCCTGCTCATCGACAATGACGACGCCAACACGTACAACCTGTTCCAGCTGATCGCCGAGGTCAACGGCGAGGAGCCGGTGGTCGTGCGCAACGACGCCCCCGCCGACGCCCTGGGCGACCTGGCGGAGTTCGACAACGTGGTGGTGTCGCCGGGGCCCGGACACCCCGCCGAACCAAGGGACTTCGGCATCGGCGCCGGAGTCGTCGCCCGGTCCGGCATCCCGGTGCTCGGGGTCTGCCTGGGGCATCAGGGCATCGCGGTGGGGGAGCGGGGCACGGTCGCGCCCGCACCGCGGCCGCGGCACGGACATCTCTCCACGGTCCGGCACGACGGCCGGGACCTCTTCCAGGGGCTGCCGCAGAACTTCACCGCGGTCCGCTACCACTCGCTGTCCGTCGCCGAGCCGCTGCCCGCGACCCTGGAGGCCACCGCCTGGGCCGAGGACGGGGTGGTGATGGGCCTGCGGCACCGCACCCGGCCCCTGTGGGGCGTGCAGTTCCACCCCGAGTCCGTGCTCACCGACTACGGCCACCGGATGCTGGTCAACTTCCGCAATCTGACCGCCGGGCGGGCCCGCAGGACCCGGACCAAGAACACCGCGATCCCGCTGTCCGCGGCCGCCGTGCCCCGCCCCCGCCGCCCCCTGCGCCCCGCCCACCGGCTGCACTACCGCCGGCTCGGCACGGCGGTCGACGCCGAGGCGGCCTTCGCCCGGATGTACGGCGACGCGCCGCGGGCCTTCTGGCTGGACAGCTCACGCGTCGAACCGGGCCTCTCCCGCTTCTCCTTCTTCGGGGACGGCAGCGGCCCGCTCTCCGAGTTCGTGCGCTACGACGTCGACAGCGGCGTCTGCGAGATCGAGCGCCCCGGACGGCCGGTACGGCGGGTCCGCGCCAGCGTCTTCGACTACCTGAAAAGGCAGTTGGCGACCCGTCATGTCGACGCCACCGGGCTGCCCTTCGACTTCACCGGCGGCTATGTCGGCTACTTCGGCTACGAGACCAAGGCCGACTGCGGCTCGCCGAACCGGCACCGGGCCGAAACCCCCGACGCCTGCTGGCTGTTCGCAGACCGGCTGATTGCCGTGGACCACGAGGAGGACGCCACCTACGCGGTGTGCGTCGCCGAGGACACCCCGGCGGCGACCCGGGAGGCGGCCGACTGGCTGGACGGTGCGCTGGCCCGGCTCACCTTCGTCGCCGCCGAGATCCCCGCCCCGGCCCCGGACCCGGCCGAACCGGACCCGGACGCCGCCGAACCCTGGCTGGTGCGCGACCGCGCGTCCTATCTCGCGGACATCGAATCCTGCCGACGCGAACTGACGGCCGGTAGCAGCTACGAGATCTGCCTGACCAACGCGGTCCGGCTGCCCGCGCCGGACGACGCCCACGGCTTCTACCGGGTCCTGCGGCGCGTCGACCCGGCGCCGCACGCGGCGTTCCTGAGGTTCGGCGACCTCGATGTGGCCTGCTCGTCCCCCGAGCGGTTTCTGCGGATCACCCGGGACGGCATCGTCCAGGCCCGGCCCGCCAAGGGCACCGCGCCTCGGGGTGCCAACCCGGCGGAGGACGCGCGGCTGCGGCACTCGCTGGCCGTGGACGACAAGACCCGCGCCGAGAACCTGATGATCGTGGACCTGCTCCGCGGCGACCTGGGCCGGGTCTGCGGGACCGGCACCGTCCGCGTCGCCCGGCTCATGGCCACCGAGACCTGCGCGACCGTGCACCAGCTCGTCTCCACCGTCGAGGGCAGGCTGCGCGAGGGAACGGACGCGGTGGACTGCGTACGGGCCTGCTTCCCCGGCGGCTCGGTGACCGGTGCCCCGAAGCGGCGCACCATGGAGATCCTCGGTGCCCTGGAGACCGGGGCGCGGGGCGTCTACTGCGGTGCCCTCGGCTACTTCGGATGCAGCGGCGCCGCCGACCTCGGCATCGCCGTCCGTACCGCCGTGATGTCCGGCGGCCGGATGCATCTGGGCGCGGGCGGTGCCATCGTCCTCGGCTCCGATCCCGCCGACGAGTACGCGGAGATGCTGCTGAAGACCGCCGCCGCGATGCACGCCCACCGCGAGTGCACCGGCACCCCGGCCGCGGAGGAGAAGGCGGCCCGGTGACCGGACCCGCGTCCGGCCCGGGTCGGTGCGGGCCCGTATCCGGACCGGGGAGGCCGGGGCCCGTGCCCGGGGTGCCTAGGTCGGGGCGGTCCGCAGAGCCTGCCGTACGCCCCAGACGACCGAGACGATCGGGACGGCGACGATCGCGCCGATCACGCCCGCGACGATGCTGCCCCCGATCACGGAGACGGCGACGACCAGCGGATGCAGCCGGACGGCCCAGCTCATCACGAAGGGGTGCAGCAGATGCCCTTCGATCTGGCCGATCACGACGATCAGCAGCAGCACGGCGGCGGCCGTGAGCGGGCCCCGGCCCGCCAGGGCGACCACCGTGGCGACGGCGAGGGCGACGGGTGAGCCGATCAGCGGCACGAACGCGGCGAAGAACTCCAGCAGGGTCAGCGGCAGCGCCAGGGGCACCCGCAGCAGGGACAGGGCGATGCCGACGAGGGCGGCGTTGGTGGCGGCGACGATGATGATGCCCCGGGTGTATCCGGCGAAGGTCCGCCAGGCCGCGTGCCCCGCGGTGTCCCAGGCCTCGCGGGCGTTCCCGGGCACCAACTGGTCCCGCGTCCAGTGCCACAGCCGCTCCCCGGAGTACAGGAAGAACACCGAGGAGAACAGGGCCAGCGCGCCCCCGGTGACCAGTTCCACGACCCTGCCGAGGCCGCTGACGGCGCTGTTGAGCAGTCTGGCCCGGTGGGAGGACAGATAGGAGACGATCTGCTGCTGGAGATCGGACAGCTTGCGGGGGCTGAGCCGGAACGGCGGGCGTTCCAGCCACCGTTCGATCTCCCGTACGCCGCCGCGGAACTCGTCGGCCAGTTTCGCCGACTCGTCCGCCACCGCGTCGCCCACCAGCGCGAGGACGGCGAACACCAGCAGAATGCTGCCGATCAGAGAGACGGCGACGGCCAGTGACCGCGGAATCCACCGGCTCAGCAGGTCGGTGACGGGCCGCAGCACCGAGGTGATGACCAGCGCCAGGAACAGGGCCACCGCGATCAGCTGGAAGCGCCCCAGGATGCCGAAGACGCCGTAGACGACGGCCCCGACCAGGATCAGGCGCCAGGCGTAGGCGGCGGTGATGCGCAGCCAGGGGACGGTGCGCTCGGCCGCGGTGGCGGGGGTGGCCGGGGTGCGTGGGGGGAGGCGCACGGAGCGCGCCGGGCGGCTGCCCAGCACCACGGCACCTGCCCTGCGCCCTCGCCCCGGCCGGTCCGCCGGCTCACCCGTGTGCGCCACCGCGTCTCCCGTGTCCCGGCCGGGTGCCCCTCCGGCCGATGTGATCGTCTCCTGTGCACATTAAGCGCAAAGCGGGCGGGGCGCTGGTGCCGCGCGCCGCCCCCCGACGACGGCCACGCGAACGAAGGTTCCTGGCCAAGAGGTCACTTTGGGTCAGCGGGATGTCCTGGGGCGGGCCTTCAGGAAGTATCGTGAGGATCTAAGGGGACGCTGGCGGTCCGCACCTGGTGCGCGATCCGGTCGGAGGAAGTGATGAGCGGCAAGGGGCCGGGGCGGTCCGAGCAGCATCTGCCGAAACTGCGGCTGGACGAGCTGCTCGACGAGGTGCAGGCCCGTATCGACGCGGCCCGCGGCACGCAGGACCGGGTGCACCGCCTCCTGGAGGCCGTACTGTCCGTCGGACGGGAACTCGACCTGCCCCAGGTGCTGCGGAGCATCGTCGAGGCCGCCGTGATCCTGGTGGACGCCGAATACGGCGCGCTGGGCGTGATCGGCGACGACCGGATGCTCTCCGAGTTCCACACCGTGGGCATCAGCGACGAGCGGCGGGCGGAGATCGGGGCGCTGCCCAGCGGGCACGGCATCCTCGGAGAACTGATCCGGCACCCTGAGCCGCTGCGCCTCGCCGAGATCTCGGAGCACCCGGCCTCCTACGGCTTCCCGGCCCACCACCCGCCGATGCGCTCCTTCCTCGGTGCACCCATCCGGGTACGCGACCGGGTTTTCGGGAACCTCTATCTGACCGAGAAGCGCGGCGCGGCGGAGTTCGACGCCGAGGACGAGGCGGTGCTGTCCACCCTGGCGGTGGCCGCCGGGGTCGCCGTGGAGAACGCCCGGCTCTACGAGGAGACCCGGCTGCGGGAGCGCTGGCTCGGGGCCAGCGCCCGGGTCACCAGCGCCCTGCTCTCCGGGGCCCCGGGCCAGGACGTACTGGAGATGATCGTCGAGCAGGCGCTCGGGATCGTCACCGCCGATGTGGGCATGATCGCCGAGCGGGTGTCCGGGGAGACCGTGCTGCGGCCGCTGCTCGCGGTCGGCTCGCAGGCGGAGCGCCGCCGGGGTCTGGTGGTGTCCGGCCAGGACGGTTTCGTGGAGGCCGCGTTGAGCACCGCGGAACCGGTGGTCAGCGCCGACATCCAGCAGGACGCCCGGATCAACCGGCACTCGGACCTGTGGACCGGACTCGGGCCCGTGCTCGGGGTGCCGCTGGTGGCCAGCGGCAAGTCGCTCGGGGTGCTGCTGCTCGGCCGCACCGCGGGCCGCACCCCCTTCACGGACACCGACGCCGGTCCGCTGCTCGGCTTCGCGGGGCAGGCCGCGCTCGCCCTGGAACTGGCCGAACGCCGCCGGGACGCCGAGCAGATCGCCCTGCTCCAGGACCGGGACCGCATCGCCCGCGATCTGCACGACCTCGCCATCCAGCGGCTGTTCGCGGCCGGTATGACACTTCAGAGCACCCAGCGGTTCGTCGACCACCCCGAAGCCGCCGAACGGCTGTCGCGGACCGTCGACGACCTGGACGAGACCATCAAGATCATCAGGTCCACCATTTTCGGGCTGCGCACCCACGGCAGCCGGACCACGGAACAGGCGGGCCTGCGCGCCCGGGTGTCCGCGACGGTGACGGCCTCCGCCGCCTCACTCGGTTTCACGCCCGCACTGCGGATCGAGGGACTCGTCGACACCGATGTCCCCGACGAGGTGGCCGACCATGTGATCGCCGTCCTCGGGGAGGCCCTGAGCAACGCGGCCCGGCACGCCGGGGCGGGCTCGGTCGACGTACATCTGCGGCTCGCGGCGGGCGCGTTGACCCTCACGGTGGCCGACGACGGCTGCGGGGTCCCGCCGGACGCCGACCGCAGCGGCCTGCGCAACCTGGAGGAACGGGCCGCGGCCCTCGGCGGCACGCTCTCGGTCGGCGTATGCCCCGACGGCGGCGGCACCCGGCTGGTGTGGAACGTTCCGGTGGGACCGGCGGGGGGCTGAGGGCCCGGCGGTGCCGGGCCTCGGCTCTCGGTGACCCGGACGGTCCTTTACCGGCCGCCGCCGGGCGGCTGGCTCAGCGGCCGGGACGGCCGTTTCCGGGGTGCGGTGCGGTGAGCTGGGAGGCCAGCACCGCGGCCTGGACCCGGCGCTGCACTCCCAGCTTGGCGAGCAGCCGGGAGATGTGGTTCTTGACGGTCTTCTCCGACAGATAGAGCCGCTTGCCGATCTCCCGGTTGGTGAGTCCGTCCCCGATCAGCGCGAGGATCTCCCGCTCCCGCGGTGACAGGTCGGCCAGTTCGGGTGCGACGGACGGCTGCTCCGCGGGGTCGGCGCGCAGCGACCGCATCAGCCGGGCCGTGGTCGCCGGGTCGAGCATGGACTGCCCGGAGGCCACCGTGCGCACCGCCGAGACCAGATCGGAGCCCTTGATCTGCTTGAGCACATAGCCCGAGGCCCCGGCCATGATCGCGTCAAGGAGCGCGTCCTCGTCGTCGAACGAGGTCAGCATCAGACAGGCCAGCTCCGGCATCCGGCTGCGCAGCTCACGGCAGACGGTGATGCCGTCACCGTCCGGGAGGCGCACATCGAGGACGGCGACGTGGGGCCGCAGCGCGGGGGCGCGGGTGAGCGCGTGTTCCACGGTGTCGGCGTCCCCGACCACCGAGATCTCCGGTTCGGCGTCCAGCAGGTCGGCCAGGCCGCGCCGGACGACCTCGTGGTCGTCCAGCAGGAAGACCCGGATCGGGTGCTCCTCGGTGAAGGGTGCCTCGGCCATCGGGACCTCTCGTTCTCGGTGCGGAGGCGGGCTGCGGACGGCCCGCGACCACGATCGTCGCCCATCCCGGACCGGAAGCACTAGGGCCGACCGGCCCACTGCTCCGCCTCGGGCTTCCCGGGGAGGCCCGGCTCGGCCTTCGCGGGGACGCCTCGCCGGTTGCGCCACCCGGTTGCGCCACCTGGTGTCCCGGGTGCCCGGGTGCTCCGGTGTCCCGGTGGTCGGCGGGCGGCGCTCGGAGCATGCTGGTCGTCGGAGGGAGCGGCCTCCATGCCACCACGGCCCCACGCCGGACGCGCTGGAGGTGCGCACATGGCTCAGCAGGTCACCGCTGGAGTCGACGAATCGGCCGAGAGCCTCGCCGCCGCCCACTGGGCCGCCCGGGAGGCCCTGCGCCGGGGCGCCGGACTGCGGCTGGTGCACGCCTGGCGCGAGGAGCAGGGGACGGAGCCCTCCGCGGCGCCCGTCGACACCGGTCGGCTCCGGGCCGCCGAGCGGGCCCTGCGGCGCTCGGTCGCCAGCGTGCGGGCCGCGCACCCGGGGCTGCGCGTGGAGGACCTGCTGCTGCCCGACCCCCCGGTGCCCGCCCTGCTCACGGCCGCCGAGGAGTCGGAGCTGCTGGTGCTCGGGTCCCGCGGCCTCGGCCGGATCGCGGGGTTCGTGCTGGGCTCGGTGTCCCAGAGCGTCCTGGCCCGCTCGCCGCGCCCGGTGGTGCTCGTCCGTGCGGGTGAGACCTCGGCCCGTGAACACCTGCCCGCGCTGGACGGAGTCTCGCCCGACGAGATACCGGAGACGCCCTACCGCGATGTCGTCCTCGGGCTGGACACCGGGCACCCCGGTGACGAACTGCTCGGTTTCGCCTTCGAGTCGGCCCGCCGCCGCGGTGCCGGACTGCGGGTGATCCACGCCCTCGGCGCGGACCCGGCCTACGGTGCCTACGGCCGCTCGGAGACCGAGGGCGCGGGGGAGGACGCCGCGACGCAGCAGCACATCGTGGTGGCGGCGCTCCGCCCCTGGTGCGAGAAGTTCCCCCGGGTCCGGGTGACCGAGACCCTCGCCGAGGGCCGTCCCGCCGCCGAACTGGTGCACGCCTCGGCCTGCGCCTCGCTCCTCGTCGTGGGGCGCCGGACCCGCGGCACCCGCCACGGCGCGCACCTCGGTGCCGTGACCCATGCGGTGCTGCACCACGCGGACTGCCCGGTCGCCGTCGTCCCGCATGTATGAAGCCCCTGCGACCCCACGACCCCGGCTCCCCCGAACCCGGCTCCCCGTCCGGCGGGATCCCGGCAGGGGCCGACCGGACCCTATGGGGGACCTGCGGCCCCTGCCCACCCGGAACCCGAGGACCGACGCTCGAACCCTGAATATCCGCGATCCAGGAGGTGGAGACCATGCCCCGCCCCGTCACCGCCGGCCTCGACGGCTCGGCCGAGAGCCTCGCCGCCGCCGAGTGGGCCGCCCGCGAAGCGGCACTGCGCGGCCTGCCGCTGCGGCTGGTCCATGTAGCGGAGCCCGTCGACCCCCTGATGCAGGCACCGCTGCTGGGCCCCGAGACCCGGCAGCACTGGGCCGAGCGGATCCCCCGCGAGGCGGCCGAAGGGGTCGGGCTGCGGCATCCCGGCGTCCCGGTGACCGCCGACCGCCTCGCCGGACGGGCCGCCGAACTGCTGGTGGAGGCGGCCGCGGACGCCGAACTGCTCGCCCTCGGGTCACGGGCGCTGGGCGCACTGGGCGGCTTCCTGGTCGGCTCGGTGTCGCTCGCCGTCGTGGCCCACGCCGTACGGCCGGTGATCCTGGTCCGTGCCGGGGAGCAGGCGGCCGACGAGCACCGACCGGACCCGACGGGGATCCCCTCCGCGGCCGCGCCGTTCCGCCCGGTGGTGCTCGGGCTCGACACTCGGAGCCCGGACGCCTCGCTCATCGGGTTCGCCTTCGAGGAGGCCGCGCAGCGCGCCGCGCCTCTCCATGTCCTGCACGGCTGGACCCTGCCCTTCACCGCCGCCGACGCCGTCACCGCCGGTGTGGATGTGCGCGGCGAGTTCGCGGACCGGCAGACCGCCGCGCTGAGCGAGGCACTGGGGGAGTGGCGCCAGAAGTACCCGGGCGTCGAGGTGGCCGAGCGGGCCGCCCTGGGCTCCGCCGCCCGGCTGCTGGTCGAGGCGTCGCGGGAGGCGTCCCTCGTGGTGGTGGGCCGCCGGATCCGCAGGGGCCCGCTCGGCGTCCACATCGGCTCCGTCGCCCATGGAGTACTGCACCACGCCACCGCGCCCGTCGCCGTAGTGGCCCACGACTGAACACCCCCGGGGGCGGCCTCCGCGCCGCCCCGCCGCCCGCCCGAGCACCCTCCGACGATGTGTGGAGTCAATCCATGGACCAGTCACCCGTGGCCCAGGCCGGCCACCGGACCGGCACCGTGCTGACCGACGACGAACTGCGCACCCTGGACGCCCACTGGCGGGCCGCCAACTACCTCGCCGCGGGCCAGATCTACCTGATGTCCAACCCGCTGCTCACCGAACCGCTGTGCCCCGGGCACATCAAGCCGCGGCTGCTGGGCCACTGGGGGACCTCGCCCGGGCTCAACCTCGTCTACACCCACCTCAACCGGGTGATCTCCGCGCGGAACCTGGACGCCCTGTGCATCTGGGGGCCCGGGCACGGCGGTCCGTCCGTGCTCGCCAACTCCTGGCTGGAGGGCAGCTACAGCGAGATCTTTCCGGATGTGAGCCGGGACGCGGAGGGGATGGCCAGGCTGTTCCGCCAGTTCTCCTTCCCCGGCGGCGTACCGAGCCATGTGGCGCCCGAGGTGCCGGGCTCCATCCACGAGGGCGGCGAACTGGGCTACTCGCTCGCCCACGCCTACGGAGCCGCCTTCGACCATCCGGAGCTGCTGGTGGCCTGTGTGATCGGCGACGGCGAGGCGGAGACCGGACCGCTCGCTGCCTCCTGGCACTCCAACAAGTTCCTCGATCCGGTCCACGACGGCGCGGTGCTGCCGATCCTCCACCTCAACGGATACAAGATCGCCAACCCCACCGTGCTGTCCCGGATCCCGGAGTCCGAACTCGACGCGCTGCTGCGGGGATACGGCCACGATCCGCTCCATGTCACCGGCGACGACCCCCACCAGGTCCACCGGGCGCTGGCCGCCGCCTTCGACGAGGCCCTGGACCGGATCGCCCGGTTCCAGCGCACCGCCCGCGAAGAGGAAGGGGCGCAGCGCCCGCACTGGCCGGTGATCGTGCTGCGCACCCCCAAGGGCTGGACGGGCCCGGCGGAGGTGGACGGTGTGCCGGTCGAGGGCACCTGGCGGGCACACCAGGTCCCGCTGCCCGGGGTCCGCGAAAACCCCGCCCACCTGAGGCAGTTGGAGGACTGGCTGAAGTCGTACCGGCCCGAGGAGCTGTTCGACGCCGACGGCCGGCCCACCGCCGATGTGCTGGCGTGCGTGCCCGAGGGCGATCGCCGACTCGGAGCCACTCCCTACGCCAACGGCGGCCTGCTCGTCCGCGAACTGCCCCTGCCCGCCCTGGACGACTACGCGGTGCCCGTCGACAAGCCGGGCGCCACCCTGCACGAGCCGACCCGGGTGCTCGGCACCCTGCTCGAACAGCTGATGAAGGACACCGCGGGGCGGCGGGACTTCCGCCTGGTCGGCCCCGACGAGACGGCCTCCAACCGGCTGGACGCCGTCTTCGCCGCCAGCGGCAAGGCATGGCAGGCCCGGATGCTCCCGGTGGACGAGCACCTCGACCGGCACGGCCGGGTACTGGAGGTCCTCTCCGAACACCTCTGCCAGGGCTGGCTGGAAGGCTACCTCCTCACCGGACGGCACGGCCTCTTCTCCTGCTACGAAGCCTTTGTGCACCTCGTCGACTCCATGGTCAACCAGCACATCAAATGGCTCAGGACGGCACGCCGACTGCCCTGGCGCGCCCCCGTCGCCTCCCTCAACTACCTGCTCACCTCGCACGTGTGGCGCCAGGACCACAACGGCTTCTCCCACCAGGACCCGGGATTCGTCGACCACGTCCTCAACAAGAGCCCCGAGGTCGTCCGCATCTATCTGCCCCCGGACGCCAACACCCTGCTCTCGGTGGCGGACCACATCCTGCGCAGCCGCGACTACGTCAACGTCGTCGTGGCCGGCAAGCAGCCCTGCTTCGACTGGCTCTCCCTGGACCAGGCCCGCGTCCACTGCGCCCGCGGCGCCGGGATCTGGGAGTGGGCGGGCACCGAGACCGGCGGCGAGCCCGATGTCGTACTCGCCTGTGCGGGGGACGTACCCACCCAGGAGGTGCTGGCCGCGGCCCAGTTGCTCCGCCGCCATCTGCCCCAGCTCGCGGTCCGCGTGGTCAACGTGGTCGACATGACCCGGCTGCTGCCGCGCGAGGAACACCCGCACGGAATGACGGACTTCGAGTACGACGGGCTCTTCACCACCGACAAGCCGGTCATCTTCGCCTACCACGGCTACCCCTGGCTGATCCACCGCCTCGCCTACCGCCGCACCGGACACCCCCATCTGCATGTGCGCGGCTACAAGGAGTCCGGCACCACGACCACACCCTTCGACATGGTGGTCCGCAACGACCTCGACCGCTACCGCCTGGTCATGGACGTCATCGACCGGGTACCCGGACTCGCGGTCCGTGGCGCCGCCGTACGCCAGCAGATGGCCGACGTCCGCACCCGCCACCACGACTGGATCCGGGAATACGGCACGGATCTGCCCGAGGTCGCGGACTGGACCTGGGCCACCTGACACGGGCACCGGCGGCGACCCGGCACCGGCCGTAGGGGCGTCACACCTTGAGGCTGAACCAGGTCGTCTTTCCCTCGTCCGTGGGCCGGACGCCCCAGTCGTCGGCGACCGTGCGCACCAGCAGCAGGCCCCGCCCGCACTCCTCGTCGTCGGCCGCCTGGCGCGGCTGGGGCAGATGGTGGCTGCGGTCGCTGATCTCGACGGTGAGATCGGTGTCCGTCCGGCACACATGCACCCCGAGCGGACCCTGGGCGTGCTGCACCGCGTTGGTGAGGATCTCGGACAGCAGCAGCCGGGCGTCGTCGGTGCGCTCCGTGCAGTCCCAGGCCACGAGGGTCTTGTCGAGGAACTCGCGTCCCGCCGGGACGGACCGCGCTGAGCAGGGCAGATCGGTCGCCGCCGTGGCCAGCGGGGCGGCGGGCAGCTGGGTCAGCAGCAGGGTGACGTCGTCGTGGCCGTCGGCGTCCGCCAGCAGGGTCGTCAGCACATGGTCCGCGACGCCCTCCAGGTCGGGCGAGGCCGTCGCCAGCTTGTCCAGGGTGGCGACGAGCTGGGTGAGCTGGTCCTCGATGTCGGTGCCCGGCGTCTCGATGAGACCGTCCGTGTAGAGCACCAGGGTGGCGCCGCGCGCGATGGTGGTGGAGCTCTGCTCGTAGATCACACCGCCCACCCCGAGAGGGGCGTTCACCGGGGTGGGCAGCGTCCGGGCACCCTCACCGGGGACGGCCACCAGGACGGGGAGATGTCCCGCGGAGCACAGGGTCACCTCGCCCACGTCGGCGGCGATGACCAGATAGCAGCAGGTGACGAGCTGGTCGGGCACATCCAGATCGGCGACCACGGTGTCCAGGGCCTGCATCAGCTGGCGGGGCTGAAGTCCCGTCTTCGCCAGGGCGTGCGAGGCGGAACGGAGCTGGCCCATGACCGCCGCCGCCTCCAGACCGCGTCCCATCACATCGCCGATGAGCACCCCGACGCGGCCGGCGCCCAGGGGTATCAGGTCGAACCAGTCGCCGCCGACCCCCGCGCCCTGGGTCGCGGGACGGTAGCGGCTGGCGGTCGCGAGGCCCGGGATGGCGGGCGGGGTGCCCATGAGACTGCGCTGGAGCGTCAGCGCGATGTGCCGCTGCTGCTCGTAGAGTTCGGTCAGTTCGGCCTCGGCGCGCTTGCGGTCGCTGATGTCCCGGACGATCGCACACGCCCCGATGACGGTCCCGTCGGGCGAGCGGGTCGGCCACAGGGTGACATCGACGTCGAGCAGTTCTCCCGAGCGGGTGGCCCGCAGCGTCTCGAAGTGCTCCACCTTCTCGCCCTCGCGCAGGCGTTGGAGGAGCGCGGTGATCTCGTGCGCCCGCTCGGGCGGTGCCAGCACGGACACATGGCGCCCCAGCACCTCGGCCGCTGTGAAGCCGTACAACCGCTGTGCCGCGGCGTTCCAGTAGGTGATGTGGCCGTCGAGGGTCTTGGCGAGGATCGCGTCCTGCGAGGACTCGACCAGTGCGGCGAGTTCGTTGATCCGTTCCTCGGCGCGCTTGCGGTCGCTGACGTCGCGTACGGCGGCGGAGATGAGGAGTCCGTCGGCGGTCTCCAGGGGGCTGAGGCTGATTTCTACGGGGAATTCGGTGCCGTCCTTGCGGAGGCCGTAGAGGTCGAGTCCGGCGCCCATGGGGCGGACTTGCTGGTTGTGGGCGTAGGCGTTGCGGTGGGCGGTGTGGTGGGTGCGGAAGCGGCCGGGGACGAGGAGTTCGACGGGGCGGCCGAGGAGTTCTTCGCGGCGGTGGCCGAAGAGGGCTTCGGTCTGGGCGTTGACGAGTCGGATGGTGCCGGTGTCGTCGACGATGACCATGGCGTCGGGTGCCGCCTCCAGCAGCCCCCGGAACCTTTCTTCGGCGGCCTTGCGGTCGCTGACGTCGCGTACGGCGGCGGAGATGAGGAGTCCGTCGGCCGTGTCCAGGGGGCTGAGGCTGATTTCTACGGGGAATTCGGTGCCGTCCTTGCGGAGGCCGTAGAGGTCGAGTCCGGCGCCCATGGGGCGGACTTGCTG